>DASUCK010000602.1:0-6164 GCA_036276095.1 Nonomuraea sp.
CGCTCGTGACCGGCGGCAGCTCCGGCATCGGCTACGCCATGGCCGAGGCCATCGGACGCGCCGGAGCCGAGATCGTGCTGGTCGCCCGCAGGCAGAGCGAGCTCCACCAGGCCGTCACCCGCCTGCGCGGCCACGGCGTCACCGCCACCGGCATCAGCGCCGACCTCGGCGAACGCACCGACGTCGAGCACGTCTGCGACACTGCCGGCGACCTCGACATCCTGGTCAACAACGCCGGCAACAACATCCGCAAACCCATGGCCGAACTGACGGTCGACGACTACGAGCGCACCCTCGCCGTCAACCTCACCGCCCCCTACCTCCTCGGCCAGCACTTCGGCCCCAAGATGGCCGCCCGCGGCTGGGGCCGCATCATCAACGTCGGCTCCCAGCAGTCGATCAGCGCCTTCGGCGACAGCGGAGCCTACGGCGCCGCCAAAGCCGGCATCGCCGGACTGACCCGCTCGCAGGCCGAGGCGTGGTCGGCCAGCGGGGTGTGCGTCAACACGATCATCCCCGGATTCGTGCTGACCCCGCTGACCGCCGCCGCCCAGGCCGTGCCCGGCCGCGTCGAAGCGCTCGCCGCCCGCCACATGACCGGCCGCAACGGCGTGCCCGAGGACTTCGCCGGGGCAGCCGTTTTCCTGGCCGGTGACGCCTCCGCATTTGTCACCGGCCACATGCTTTTCGTCGACGGCGGTTTCTTCGTGCACTGAGCCGTGCGGGTGCCGCACCGCGTCGGCGCCTTTACGTTGTAGATCACTTACGACGGATCTGGCGCACCCCCGCGCCCTCGTGCCAGGTGTCGATGACCAGTTCGTCGCCCCGCACCCGGGTCCACACCACCTCCGTCACCTCGATCCGGAACAGATGGGAGCCGGCCTCCGGCATCTGCGCGTCGGGCATCTCCACCGCCCGCCCGGCCACCTTGAGATCCCCCTCCCACGCCGACGGGTCGTCGCCCTCGGGGTCGGCGGAGGTGACGTGGAGCGCCATCCGCGGATCCCGCCGCAGGTCGAGCACCTTGACCGCGCCCGGCATCGAGCCCGTCAACAGCTCGCCGTCGCGGAAGCTGGTCTCGATGCCGCTGACGCGCGGCGAACCGTCTTTGCGCAGCGTCGCCAGCACCTTGTGGCGGCGGGCGTCCATCAGCCGCCGCGCCACGGCGGCCAGTTCCGGCGCCTGCGTCTCGAACTCCTGCCACGTAGCCATGGCCGCCATCATGGACGCCGCCACCGACAGAATCCACGATCCGCCTGGCTCATCAGGCGCGACCGCGCTCCCTATCCGGCGATATGGGGCATTTATGCAGGTCAGCGGCTTGTGACGGGATTCGGCCGGTGGAAGACTGGAGGAGACGGAAAGGGGGACGTCATGATCGAGGTCAAGAGCGTCGACAAGCCGGACGAGCGGCGCGACTTCCCCAGAGGCCACCTCGAAGTGTGCAACCTGACCGGGCTGACCTTCGGCGTGGCCACGTTCGAGCCGGGCTGGCGCTGGTCGGAGTCGGTCAGGCCGATCGCGGGCACCGAGTCGTGCCAGGTCTACCACAACGGGTTCGTGGTCCGGGGGCGGCTGCGCATCCGCATGGACGACGGCGCCGAGGCGGAGATCGGCCCGGGCGAGGTGTTCGTCTGCCCGCCGGGACACGACGCCTGGGTGGAAGGCGACGAGCAGGTCGTCGTGTACGACTTCGCCGGTGGAGCCGCCGGATACGCCAAGCCGCCCGAGGAGGCGACCGGAGGCGGCCGGCCCAGGGACGACGAGATCATGGGGTACTGAGCGACGCGCGGCGCTGCCGCGAGGCCGGGGCCGGCGGGCGTTCGGGCGACGGTTGCCGGTATCGTTGAGCGTCAACAGCCTAACGAAGGCGGGCAACCATTAACGGCAACGTTGACGATCTGGACGCGACGCTGGCGGCGCTCGCCGACCCGACCCGGCGCAAGGTGATCGACCTGCTCCGCCAGGGTCCCCGCCCGGCCGGGGAGCTGGCCCAGGCCGTCCGGATGAGCGCGCCCGCGCTGAGCCGCCACCTGCGCGTGCTGCGGGCCGGCGGCCTCGTCCGCGCCGAGGCCGGGGGTGCCGACGCCCGCCTGCGTCTCTACACCCTGCGCCAGGAGCCGTTCGCGGCGCTGCAGGCATGGCTCGACCAGGTGCAGGCGTTCTGGGCCGAGCAGCTCGGCTCCTTCAAGGACCACGTCGAACGAGCCCACCCGGGCACCCGCCAGGACGACCGGTGAACGGCGACCCGAACTCCGTCCAGGCCAGCGTCACCGTGCCGGTCGACCCGGCCACCGCGTTCCGGATCTTCACTGACGAGATCGACCACTGGTACGTGCGCGGCCCCACAGCCGGGTCGACCCCGCCCGCGCCGTCGCCATCCGCTTCCAGGACGGCTAACCTGCGCGAGCTGCGGCTACTCCTGGAACATCGTCCTGCGCCGGTACGCCGCCCAGTGGGCGCGCTAACGCCGGCCGTACTTCTTGTGCACGGCCTGCTTGCTCACCCCGATCGCGTCGGCGATCTGCGACCAGGCCAGCCCCGCCACGCGGGCCCGCCGCACCTGCACCGCCTCCAGGCGCTCGATCTCGTGGCGCAGCGCGGTCGTGGCCCGCAGCGCCCGCAGCGGATCGTCGTCCTGCGCCTGCTGCATCAGGGTGGCCAGGTCGTTCGTCATGCACCAAAGGTAATCCAGGAGCGGGCGGCGGATCCCCTGTGACGGGTGGGCGGCCCGACCAGCCGGTGTCAGCGGGACTCCGCCGCCAGGCGCACGCCCAGGCCGATCAGCACCACGCCGGAGACCTGCTCCAGGCGGCGGCGCACCGACGGGCGGCCCAGCACGTCCGTGGCCTTGGCCACCATCCAGATGAGCAGGGCGTACCAGAGCAGGTCGATCAGCACCCAGACGACGGCGAGCGTCACCAGCGTGACCGGCACGTCGTGGCCGGGAGGGACGAAATGCGGGAGGAACGACATCGCGAACACCGCCGCCTTCGGGTTGGCCAGGCACGTCCCGAACCCGGCCAGGTAGGCGCCGCGCCGGCCCGCCGCCGTGACCAGCCCCGTAATCGGCCCCGTCTCTGATGCCGCGGTGACCGCTCCGGCCTGTGGTGCCGTCCCCTTGCGGGCCTGCCACAGCGCCTGCACGCCCATCACGACCAGCACGGCCGCGCCGACCATCCGCATGACGTCGTAGGCCAGCTGGGACGCGACCAGCAGCGCCGAGAGCCCGAGCGCGGCGGCCAGGCCCCACAGCAGGATGCCGGTCTCGTTGCCCAGCGCGGCGGCCAGGCCACCGCCGCGGCCGGACCGGACGGTCTGGCGAAGGATGATGGCGGTGCTGACCCCGGGCGCCATGGCTACCAGGACGCAGGCGCCCGCGAACGCGAGAAGATACATGCCGGGCATCCTGGCAGAGCCTCTCCCGCGATCTCGTGCCATTTTCACCCCGGGGCTCGCCAGGCGCTGGTCAGCCGTACAGCTTGCTCAGCTCGGCGACGGCCTCGCGCATCAGGGTGCGCAGCTCGGGAGGGTCGAGCACCTCGACGTCGGCGCCCATGCGCAGCAGCAGCCAACGGGCGTGCGTGACCGACTCGACCGGGATGGTGAGGGTGAGCCATCCCTCGGGGTCGGGCTCGCCGGCCGCGGCGAGGGCGGCCTCGACGACGTCGCGCCCCATCGTGTACGCCAGCAGCTCCCCCCTCCCGGGCGCCAGCTTGATCACCGCCTCGCCGGTGTACATCCGGTCGCGGAACTCCTTGGCGTACGCGCTCCAGAACGCGGCCAGCTCGAACCCGGCCGGCCGCTGGAAGTGGCCGGGCAGCGACTCCAGCGTCAGGATGCGCGCGACCCGGTACGTGCGCGGCGACCCGCCCGGCGGGGCCGCCACCAGGTACCACGAGCCGCCCTTGAGCACCAGCCCGTACGGGTGGACGACCCGGTCGACCTCCTGCTGGCCCCACCGGCGGTAGGTCATGTGCAGCGGCCGCTGATCCCACACCGCCTCGGCCACCTCGCTCAGGTGGGGCACGTCGTCGCCCGAGCGGTACCAGCCGGGCACGTCGAGCAGGAACCGCTCGCGCATCCGCGCGGCGTGGGAGCGCGGCTCGGGCGGCAGCGCGGCCATCAGCTTCAGCTCGGCCGTGGCCGCCACCTCGGCCAGCCCCAGCTCGGCGGCCGGTCCGGGCAGCCCGGCCAGGAACAGCGAGGACGCCTCGTCGGCGGTCAGCCCGTTGAGGCGGGTGCGGAAGCCGTCCAGCAGCCGGTAGCCGCCCGTGGGGCCGCGGTCGGCGTAGACCGGCACGCCGGCCGCCGACAGCGCCTCGACGTCCCGGTAGACCGTGCGGACCGACACCTCCAGCTCCTCGGCCAGCTCGGGCGCGGTCATGCGGCCTCGCGTCTGCAGGAGCAGAAGCAGGGAGAGCAGGCGGCTGGCGCGCATACCGACCATTGTATTGCGCACATTGTCCGTGTTTGTATGAACGTGTGGAACGTGTGCAGGCCATCATGAACGCGTTGCGCGTGCACGACAGCGTGTCGGTCGCCGAGCTGGCCGCCGAACACCGGGTGTCGGAGATGACGATCAGGCGCGACCTCGACGAGCTGGCCCGGCAGGGCGTGGTGCGGCGGGTGCGGGGCGGCGCGCTGTCGTTGCTGCTGCCCGGTGAGGAGCCGCCGTTCGGCGTGCGCGCGCGGGAGGCGGCCGAGGCCAAGCGGCTCATCGGCGCCCAGGTGGCCGGCCTGATCGCCGACGGAGAGACGGTGGTGCTCGACGGCGGCACGACCGCGCTTCAGGTCGCCCGCGCCCTGCGGGACCGCCGACTGACCGTGCTGCCGCTGGCGCTGCAGTCCGTGTCGGCGCTGGCCGCGGCGCCGCGCGTGCGGCTGGTGCTGCCCGGCGGCGAGGTGCGCAAGGGCGAGCTGAATGTCATCGGGCCGCCGGCCGAGAGCTCGATCAAGGCGCTGCGGTTCGACACGGCCGTGATCGGGTGCTGCGGCCTGTCGGCCGAGCACGGGCTGACCGCCCACGACCTGCCCGAAGTCGCCGTCAAGCAGGCGGCCATCGCCTCGGCGCGGCGGGTGATCGTGGCGTGCGACTCGGGGAAGTTCACCCGGACGGCGTTCGGCGCGGTGTGCCCGATCGCGCGCCTGGACGTGGTGGTCACCGACTCCGGCATCCCCCGGGAGGAGCGCGACGCCCTGGTGGCGGCCGGAGTGACGGTCAGGACGGTCGGGTGAGACGACCCGCTGCCGGGCCGGCCGGGGCACCATGGCGCCACCGGCAGCCTTGTCGCCCTGGTCTCAGGTGGTCAGGGCGTGCAGCAGCCCGGCGGTCAGGGCGGCGCGCTCGACCATGCCGTCCACGCTGATGTGCTCGTGCCGGGCGTGCGCGCCCGCGCCCACGGCGCCGAGCCCGTCCAGGACCGGACGGCCGAGCGCGGCCGCGAAGTTGCCGTCGCTGGCCCCGCCGACCGAGCGTTCCCGCAGGTCCACGCCGATCCCCGCGGCCACCGTACGGGCGATCCCGAACAGCCGGGCGGTGCCGGCGCCGCGTTCCATCACCGGACGGTTCCAGCCGCCCCGCACCTCGATGGCCGCCCGCGGATCGTGCGGGCGCAGCCCGGCCAGCGCGGCGTCCACCCGGTCGGCCTCGGCCTGGCTGGCCACGCGGACGTCCACCTCGGCGCGGGCCGCCCCGGCGACCACGTTGGACCCGGTGCCGCCCGAGACCACGCCCACGTTGACGGTCGTCCCGGAGGCCGGGTCGGACAGGTCGTGCAGGCGGCGCACCACCCGGGCCAGTTCGTCGATCGCGCTGGCGCCGTTGGCCGGTTCGAGCCCGGCGTGCGCCTCCACACCCCGGAAGCGCACATGGAAGATGCCCACGCCCTTGCGGGCGGTCTTCAGCGCCCCATCCGCGCTGGCCTCGAACACCAGCACGGCGGAGGCGTCGCCGGCGCACTCCTCGATCACCGGGCGGGAGGCGGGGCTGCCGATCTCCTCGTCCCCGTTGAAGAGGTAGCGCACGCTCGGATGCGGCAGCCCGAGTTCGCGCAGCCCGCGCAGGGCCCAGATCGACTGGACGAGGCCCGTCTTCATGTCGAACACGCCGGGCCCCGTCGCCTTGCCGTCCACCACCGCGAACGGCCAGGCGGCCAGCGTCC
>DASUCK010000603.1:0-32054 GCA_036276095.1 Nonomuraea sp.
GGGGCAAGTCGACCGCCTACGACCACGACGTGCGGGTGCCGCTGCTGGTCAGGCGGCCGGACACGGGGCGGCGCGACCGCCTGGTGAGCGACGCCATCGTCCAGAACGTGGACCTGTTCCCGACCTTCCTCGACCTGGCCGGCGTCGGCCCGGCCACGCGCGACAGCCGCGACGGCCGCAGCCTGCTCCCCCTCATCGAGGGCCGGGCGGTCACGCGCTGGCGCGACGCGGCGCTCATCGAGCACGTCAGACCGGACCCGGGCACACCGGGCGCCCCCGACCCGGACGCCGACCGCCTCAGGAAGGGCAACGCGCAGCCGCCTTCGTACGACGCCGTCCGCACCGCCGGCGAGCTCTACGTCGAGTACGAAGGCGACCCGAAACCCGAGTACTACGACACGGTCACCGACCCCCGCCAGGAGTCCAACGACCCCGGCAACAGCAGGACGGCGCCCCTGAGCAAGCTCCTGCGAGACCTGACCACCTGCGGCAAGCCGGGCAGGCCCGACTGCTGGACGGCCGCCCAGCTGCCCTGACCCGCCGACCCGCCGAGCCGATGCCCATCTTGGGACAGCACTGCTATCCGGCGGCCACGGTGTCCCCGGCCGGCGCGCGCCGGTACAGGACCCGCCCGGTGTCCAGCACCGACTGCAGGAAGTGGTGGCGTTCCCGGCCGTACACGTCGAGCTCCTCCGTGGTGACGATGTGCAGGTCGACGGGAATGATCGAGCTGCCCAGGTAGGGCATGACGTCGGAGCGGCGCGGCAGCGCCGTCGTGGTGGCCGGCATCGCGATCAGCAGGTCGAGGTCGCTGCGGCAGGTGGCCCGGCCCTTGGCGTACGAGCCGAACATGAGGACCAGGTCCGGGTCGGTGACCGAGACGATCCTGGCGACGATGGCGTCGATCTCTCGGGTGGTCAGGAGTCCGCTCATGGTCAGTCCACCGTGTAGTTGACGATCAGGAACAGCTCGCGGATCGCGTCCGCGGGCAGGGACTTGAAGTCGGCGGCGCCGCTGCGGCGGATCTTCATGGTCCAGCCGGTGAGGGCGGGTTCGGCGCCGGTCAGGTCCTGGGCGGCGCGGTGCAGGCCGGTGTAGGCCGGGTTCGCGGCCAGCGTCATCAGGCCGGCCGCCGCCGACAGCGCCACCTCGTAGGTGCCCCCGTCCTTCATCAGCGCCGCGATCTCCACGCCACGGGCCTTCTTCGTGGCGAACGCGCGGGTGAGGAAGGGCAGGCGTTCGGTCAGGTCGCCGAGGGTGAAGGTCTGGTCGTCGGCGGGGTTGGCCGGGTGCAGGAACCGGTAGAACTCATCGGGGAACTCGCGTTTGAGGTCGAACACCCGGTAGAGCCCCTTGCGGCCGGCGGCCAGAGCGACCTCGCTCAACGTCCGGTCGATGTTCTTCAGCGCCTCCTCGCGCAGCTGGCCGCCCCCTTCCCGCGCGGTGTACTGGATGTGGAACAGGCAGTTGCTGATGCTGTTCAGATCGAACTGCGGGACGTCCGCGTTGATCTGGAGGTGCCAGGTGCTGATCGCCCCCGCGCCTTCGAACGGCAGGTACCGCTCGTCCTCGAAGCGCAGCTCGAACAGGCCGTGGTCGTTGACGGCCGAGCTGGTGGCGATGGACTGCACGGGCGTCACGCCGTCACGGAAGCGGGGATCGCCCGCCGGGTCCCGGGGGTAGGCGCCGTTGCGCAGCGTGGCGTCCTTGCGCAGGCTGTTCCCGGTCAGGGTGAGGGTGGCCGCCACCGTCCCGTACGGGCCGACCACGCAGGGGATCGACAGCGAGACGGTCTTGATGCGCCGGAAGTAGTGGCCCGGGTGGTCGAGGTCGAAGACCGCCTCGGGGATCGTCACGAAGCACTCGCCGTTGCGCTTGAGCTGGAGCAGGGCGACCGGGTCGAGCTCGGCCAGCGAGACGTGCTTGGTCAGCTCGTACTGGCGCTTGTTCAGCTCCAGGTAGGCGGCGTCCAGCCGGTGCAGGTCGTGGGCGAGCCGCTCGCCGGCCAGCAGGCCCTTGCGCAGGCTGTCCCAGTAGCTCGGCCGGACGTAGCCGGAGTCGGACAGGCCCAGCTCGTGGCGGAAGCAGCGCTCGGCGCGCCGGGCCAGGTCGAAGGCGAGCTGGTAGCTCTGGAAGTAGACGGTGGAGAGCTGGCCGACCATCCAGTCGTACAGCTCGGCGTTGGTGAACTTGCCGCGCAGGAAGGCCTCCTCGGCCGCGATGGTGGCCCGCTGGCGGTCGTGGTGGGTGAGCTCCTGCTCGGCCACCCGGTGCCGGATCTCGGCGGCGAGGATCTCCTTGTCGATCTGGTGGATCTCGGCCACGGCCTGGTCGCGTTGGTGCCCCCACTCCTGGCTGCGCCTGGCGTGGCCGGCCAGCACGCCGGCCAGCGCGGCGCCCTTCTCGGCCGCGGTGGACAGCGCGCGCAGGGTCTGCGCGGCCATCTCGGCCGCGCCGCCGACCTGCTCCCCGCCCATGGTGCCCGAGACGGTGGGCGTTCCGCCGAAGCCGGCGGCGCCGACGAGGAAGGCGGGCACGAGCTTGAGGCCGCCGGAGAGTATGTAGCCGACCGCGACGCCGGCCTCCAGCCCCAGGGAGAGCCCCGACAGCGCGAGCGCGACCTGCTCCCCCGTGTTGAGACCCTCGTCGAGCAGCTTCTGGTGGTAGGCCCGGCTCACCTCGACCACGTCCCTGCGGCGCCGGGTGGCCTCCAGCGCGGCCTCGGCGTCGGCCACCTGGCTGACGCGCACGTCATGGAGCAGGTCGAGCAGCACGCCCTCGTGCTGGTGCCGCAGCACCGCGAACGTCTCGGCGTCGCGCTTCTCCAGGGCGGCCAGCAGGGCGGCGCCGAGATCGGTCACCGCCGCGCACACCTCACGCGCCCGCTGGAGCATGGCCGAGAACCGGTAGGGAGGCATCGGGGCGCTGATGTCGCTCAGGGCCGCCCCGATGTCCAGTCCGGCCGCGGTCGCCTTGACCAGCAACGCGGGATCGATCGGCGGTTCGAAGAGCGGGAGCTGCCGGACCTGGCCGGCCAGGTTCATGCAGTGCCTGATCTTGAACAGCCGGTCCTCGACGGTGTCCCACAGGCCGAGCAGCTTCTCGTTGGTCGGGACGCCGAAGTAGAGCAGGTCGAGCCGGGGCAGCTCCGGGCCGTCGGGAATGGGCGCCGTCGGGCCGGGCATGTCCGGGAGCAGGTTCTCCACCTGCCGCAGCACGTTCCCGAAGTCGTCGATGCCCTTGGCCTGGAGCTGGTAGAAGGTCCGTACGGGGTTGGCCACCCGGCGGGGCACGCTTCTGGGCCGCGGGCCGAGCAGCTCGGCGGCCAGCACGTAGAGCTGGGTGGCCTCGTTGATCGATTCGATGGTGTCCTGCCCGAAGAGCTGGTCACCCCAGGCGATCAAGGTCGAGATGTACTTGATCAGGACGTTCTTCTGGTAGGCGACCGTGCGCATCCTGGCGATCAGGTGGGGGTTGAACGGGTTGTTCCGCCACTCGGCGACCTGGTTCCTGAGCGTCGGGTCGCCCTTGGCGATGGCCACCAGGATGTTCTCGATCTTCTGCTTGTAGTAGTCGGTCTTGGTGGTCTCGTAGAAGGGCTTGGTCACCCAGTACCGCTGCTGCCGCGTCTCCGTGCTGGGCGTGGCGGTGTCGGTCGCGGTCGGGTCGAAGACGTAGTGGAACCACTCGAACGCCTCCTCGAACCGCTGGTTGTCGGCCAGCCTCTGGGCGATCATCATCGGCGCGTGGAAGAACAGCTCCCAGTTGTACGGCGCGTACGATCCCTCGTACGAGAAGTCGACCTCCTCCTTGGGCCACGGCGCCACCACCGCGAAGGCCGGCCGGTACGCCCCGAAGTCGAAGGGCGCCGGGCTGCCGGGCACGCTGCCGGGGTCGGTCTGGATGCGCCGGTTGAGCAGGCCGCGTAGGCCCCAGAGGTTGAGCTCCTTGATGAACAGGTCCGTGAACGGGTGGTAGTGCGGGTAGAAGCGGAACGCCGAGGTGGCCCAGGTGTACCAGCCGCGCGAGTTGTACGCCCACTGGGTTCGGTACTGGTAGTCCACGAAGTAGGTGCGGGCCGGGTCCCAGGTGAAGAAGGAGCCGGTCTCGGGGAACCCGAACGCCTGCGAGTCGATCACCGTCCACGTCTGGCCGGGCACGATCGAGCGCAGCAGCCGGATCGTCGGCGCGTTGTGGTGGGGCGGGATGAGATGCGTCGCCTTCCCGGACTGCTGGCTGGTGTCCTCCAGGGTGGAGGAGTAGTAGAAGTACTGCGTCCGGCCGGTGTGCCTGATCAGGTTGCCGTGGAAGCCGCTGTCCGGGGGTGACACGATGTGCTCCGCGTAGCCGATCGGCCCCGGCGTGATCTGCGGTCCGAGCTTCTCGTACTGGTTCTCGGCGAACGGCGCGGACTCGTTCGCGGCCCGCAGGAACAGGAAGGTGCGGATCTGCGGGGTCATCCGGGTGCGGAAGATGAGGTTCTCCGGACGGGAGCCGCCGACCTGGAACTGCGAGACCCGCAACAGCGTGCTGGAGAGCACCTTGGGCGTCCACGTGCCGTTCTTCAGCTCACTCCAGAACAGCTGGACGTCCCAGTGCCGATTGGCGGATTGCACCGTGTAGGAGGAGTTCTGGCTGGGCGTACGTATCTGGCTTGGTTCGTTGGCCTTCTCCAGGAGCTGCGGCCACAGCATGACGAGCCGGTTGTTGTGCATGCCCATCATCAGGTGATCAGCCTTGATCTCTTCCTTGATAGGCTGCCAGGCCGTCCAACGGGCCCGGTTGACGCGGGTGCGGTAGAAGTACTCGGCGCCCGTGCTGCTTCGCGTGCGGCCGATCACGTGCAGCACCGACTCCTCACCGAGGCGCTGCTCGAACATGGAGCGGATCTCCAGGTTGGCCACCTTGTCGAGCTTCTGCAGGTAGCCCCGGTAGGCCTGCTCGACGGTCTCGGCGGTGACGTCGTTCTGCCGCAGCTCGTTCTCCAGGTCCAGGAAGAACGGCGACTTCTCGTCCCGCAGCTCGGGCTCGATCCAGTTCTCCGGGTAGAGGAAGACCTTGCGGTTGGCCTCCCACAGCCGGTAGCGGCGCATCCACTTCCACTGCTTCCACTTGGCGTCGGTGATCGTGCTCGCCGTGATGTCGGCTTCGAGGTTGAGCAGCACCCGCTGGACGAAGAGCTGCGCCGAGGCGGTGGCCTGCTTCAGCCGCGAGGTGAGTGCGCAGCTGCTCATCTCGACGTCGAGCAGGAAGTGGGCGAACAACCCGTCGGGGTTGGTCCAGTGCTGGCCGCGGGCCGGGTCGGGGTGTGCGACGAGCCAGTCGACCATGACGTCACGGCGGCGCTGCCGCAACTCGTCCTGGACCGGCTGGTTCGCCTCCAGCCACTGCGGCAGGTCGTAGCGGGCCTTGAGCACCTGTTTGATCTCGTCCGCCACGGCCGGATCGGGAGTGGCGTCGGCCCAGGCCACGGCGCGGGCGGCGGCCACGCCGAGCCGGGGCAGGGCCGCCATCGCCGCGTCCAGCCGCGCCAGGTTGCCCATGTCCCGCAGCATGCGCTTGAGCTGGTCGGCCGTGGCCGTGAGCCAGCCGTACGTCTCGGCCAGCTTGGTGATGTCGGTGACCGGCCAGGCGGTGAGCTTGGCCAGGGCCGCGATCGTCGCGGTCGAGCCGACCGCCGGGTCGATCAGGGTGGTGGCGAAGTCCAGCGCGGACAGGTCCGAGGCGGGCAGCCGGGAGCGCCAGTCGAAGAAGAACCGCATCGCCGTCCAGCGGGCCAGCGGCACGGTGACACCCGGGCTCACGCCCAGCGCGTCGGCCCGGATCCAGCCGAGCGCGTCGGCGTTGCCGGACGTCAGCCACCAGGTCACGTCCGCGGGGCGCATGCCGAGCTTGGCGATCAGCATCCCGGCCTTGTGCAGCAGCCGCAGCGCGGCGTACACGAGGGGGAAGTTCGTCTCGTCCGGCGTGAGCGCGGGGTCCAGCAGGAGGGGGTCGTTGATCAGCGTGCGGAGCGTGACGGTCGAGCCGGACAGCCGCAGCGTGCCCAGCGCGGTGGCCGCCGAGAGCTCGTCGATCTTGAGGAGGGCGGCGACCTGCTGGTCGATGTGGAGCTCCTTCTGCGTACGCAGGAGGAACGCCTCGAGGCGCGGCGAGACGAGCGCGAACCGGGCGTCGACGCGGACCTGCCTCTGGGCGGGCGTCTCCCCGGCCGGCAACTCCGCCAGGGCGGTGTGCGCGGCGTCCAGATCCTCGAACAGGTCGCGGAAGTAGCGGTCGATCAGGGCGTTGCGCTTGTCCGCCGGGCCGGTCCAGGTGCCGTCCACGATGGCGAGAGCCGTGAGCAGGTCGGCGTCCGCGGCCAGGGTCAGCAGCAGGCCGAGCTTGGCGCCGACGTACGCGGCGTGGGACTCGTCGGCGCGCTTGCGCAGCCGGTCGGTGATCTCCATCAGGCCCTGCCGCAGCTGCCGCAGGAAGGCCAGCACGTTCCGGTCCTCCAGGGCGACCCCGGAGTTCACGGTGAAGTGGTGGGTCAGCAGGTAGTCGAGCTCGGCCGCGGTGAACTCCGAGGCGCTCACCTGGTCGGCCAGGTCGGCGAAGGCCAGGGCCGCGCCGGTGGAGGCGAAGGGGTCGGCGCCGCTGAGCCGGGCCAGCCGCAGGAACGTGGGCACCGCGAGGCGCAGGCCGCGCGCCAGCGCCGCGATCCGGTGCAGCCGGGCGAGCACGGCCGCGGTCAGCGGCGACTCCCGGTTGAGCCCCTGGTCGGTGAGGATCAGGTCGAAGTCGGCCTCGCCCACCCGCAGTCCGGCCAGCAGGCCGGTCACCCGGTCGCCGATCGAGCCGCTCAGTTCGCCGGCGGTCGGCGGGAAGGCCACGTCGCCGTCCACCTGCCGGTTGCGGAACAACCGCTGGTAGAGGGTGGGCACGGCCACGCCGTCGCCCACCGAGCGGTCGATGTACGGGTAGTCGTCGAACCCGCGGAAGACGCCCGTCAAGGTCTGCCAGTCCAGCTCGGTCCGCTCCTGCAGCCGGCGCAGCCCGGCCAGCTCGCGCAGGGCGGCGTCGTCGAGCGCGCGGCCGGCCAGGAGGGAGTCCAGCTCCCACATCGGCACGCCGATCCGCCGCCAGAGGCGTACGAACCGCTGAATCCGGTCGAGCACGTCCGTGGTCAGGCCGATCACCGTGTGGGTGGAGACGTCGCAGTCCGCCTTGGGGACGGTGATGGACACGGTACGAGCCGGGTCGACGTACCGGGTCTCCAGCAGCTGGATCAGGTCCCGGTAGGTCAGGCGAGTGCGGTGGAGCAGCACCGGCACCTTGCCGAGCACCTCGATCCACGTGCCGGTCACCATCTGTCCGGGCACGTCCGGGTTCGGGATCACGTTGCCGGACTCGGCGAGCCCCCAGAAGTCCCAGGGCTGCCGGAACGGCAGGGTGCCGGTGAGCACCTGGCGGAGCGTGTCGTTGATGCCGAGCAGCGCGCACCCCACCTGGACGGGCGTGGGGACGGTGGCGCCGTCCGCGGCGCTCTGCCCGTACAGCTCGAACAGCCGGTGCTGGGACACGCCCAACTGGCCGAGGTAGCCCCGGCACTGCTCGTAGAACAGGTCGAACGGCAGCGTGAACGGGAACACCTCGCCGGCCAGCTTGAAGTACGCCTCGACGTTGAGGTATTCGGGGTTGGCGCGCACCTCCGCGGCGGTGCCGAAGGTCTGCCGGGCGCGTCGGCAGAAAAGGGTGCCGTCCGCGTCCCACAGGTGGTAGGAGTGCGACCGGTCGCGCACCACCCACTCGCCCCTGATGTCCTGGTCGTACACGAAGGCGTCGTCGGCGATCTCCAGGTCCTGGCCGCGCAGCGCGGCCACCACCTCGGGCGCGGCCGGGCCCTCCAGCAGCAGGGGCTCGACGGTCGCCGGCACCTCGACCGCCATGGGCGGCTCGACCTCGTCCTCCAGGATCTCGTTGACCAGGTCGATGTACGGCACAGGCGTGTTGGTGTTCTCGCAGCTCAGCTCAAGGTCGCCGAGATCGGGCCGGCGTTCCAGCAGCACGTCCCGGACGGACTTGCGGGCGTGCATCCCCACCCCCTGCGTGGCCCGGTCGCCCAGGAAGCGCAGGACGTCCACGAAGTGGGCGGCGGGGCTGTACACGGAAAGGCAGTCGGCGCAGTCGCAGAAGTCCAGGGAGCCGAACAGGGTGCGCAGGTTCGGCAGTGAGTTGATCTTCGCCTCGGTCTCCGCGTCCAGCAGCAGCTGGGGCAGCGCCATCGGGGCGATGCCGGTGAGCGTGCGATTGTGGTCGGCGAACGTGGCCAGCGCCGCCGCGTACACGCTCTCCGCCTTGCGGTAGAGGGTGCGGCTCTCGATGCGGTTGACCGGGCTCTCCCGCAGGGCGTCGCCGAACCGGGTCTCGCCCAGGAAGTAGATCTGCTGCGCCGACTCGATGCCCTGCGACAGCAGCGTGTCCGCGGCGGCGAACGTGGGCTTCAGCTTGAACACCCGCTGGACGGCGGCCAGCTCGGCGAGCAGCTTCCCGTCCACCGACTCCCGGACCCGCTCCCCCGACGGGTGCTCGGCCAGGTAGTGATCGATGCGCATCCGGTCCAGGTGGAAGTCGGGGTGCTGGTCGAGGAACCGCGCCACGCGCTCGCTGAGCTGCGGCGCCGTCCGCGGCGCCCGCATGATCTTCGCCGCCAGCGCCGCCGACGGGTAGGCCCGCTCGAACTGCTGGTCCAGGATGGCGGCGAAGGTCTCCCGCTTCTGCTCGGCCGTGTCGCCGTCGATGTTGTCCGGCACGCCGACAGGCCGCCCGTCGGGGCCCGGCCGGTCGAACTGCCGGAACCAGTCGGCCTTGGAGAACTGCGCCAGGTGGCGCTTGCTCAGCCCGTCCTCGCCCACCTGCCCGGCCAGGGAGGCGACGAGCGGCACGTGGTTGCGGGTGAGCGTGCCGAGCTCCACGGCCAGGCGCACCCGCTGGACGACGAGGTCGGGAAGCGTGGGGTCGGCGTCCAGCTTCCGCCACAGCGCGGTCAGCGAGCCGGTGTGGTCGGCCATCGTCTTCAGGATCGTGGCACGGTGCTGGTCCGACACCGTGGCCACGTCCAGCAGCTGGCCCACCGTGCCCTTGCCGCCGCCCACGCTCGCCTCGGCCGCGTAGCGGGACTTGATCTTCTGGAGCGTGGCGAGCACCTGGTCGAGGTCGGCGCTGAGCCGGGCCGGGACCAGATTGTCCGTCACCGCCTTCACCAGGAGCTCGCGCTGGCGCTCGGGAAGCAGCTCGGCGAGGGCGCGGAGCAGGGCGTCCTCCATCAGCGGGATCCGCTCGGGATGTTTGAGGTCCTCCAGCAGGGACTGGCGGAACAGGGACGGCTCGCCCTGGCGGAGGAAGGCGAACAGCGCCTCCGGAGGCAGCGGCAGGCCGAACCGGGCGGTCCGGTCGGCCAGGCGCCACGCGGCGGCCCAGGTGCCGATGGCGAGCGGGGTCAGCCCGCTCTCGCCGGACAGGAACGTGATGTCCTGGTGCTGTTCGTCCTCGCGCAGGTCGAGCGGGCCCAGGCCGTCCAGCAGCGGGTTGAGGACGCCGGTCTGGACCTCCCACTCCGAGGGGCCGGAGTAGGCCGTGTCGCCCAGGTTCAGGTTGAGCTCGTACTCGGCGGGCGCGTTGTAGTGCACGCCGGTGCGGTAGAGCTGCCCGCCGTCGCGGTCGAGCACCACCAGCACCAGGTCGGCGGAGTCCTTCTCGGCCCGGCGGAACTGGCTGCTCGAATAGCCGACCTCGTACGCGCCCGCGCGCACCGCGGAATGGCCGAGCGCCTGCTCGTGCCTGAGATCCCGGTCGTAGGCGTGCACCACGACGTCGTTCATCAGCTCGCCGAAGGCGTCCCGTACGGTGCCGAAGACCTTCCGCTCCGGGGGCGGCGGATGGTGGGCCACCTGCAGGTCGATCACGGTTCTCGGGATCTCCCGCGGCACCTGGCGGCTCCGGCCCACCTCGTTCTCGTCCACCAGCACCTTGATGAACACCTTCGCGGCGGCGGCGCGCCGCGAGCGGACGGCGCCGGAGCGGTGTACGCCCGCGGAGTGCGGGTTGTCGTGGACCTGGATGAGGTAGTGGCCGACCGGGTTGGAGTCGTCCTCACCGATGAATTGCTCCTGGCTGCCGGGCCCGGCCAGGAAGGCCAGAATCCTGGCTCCGGGCAGCCCTCTGCCGTCCGCGTCGGTGACCGTTCCGGTGACCAGGTAATGCTGATCGATCGCCATGATGCCGTCCTGTGTGAAAGTGCGCTGGTCAGAACAACTTGCTCAGGCCGTACCCGATGACTCCGATGGCGGCGCCGATCGCGGCGCCCGCCGCGGTGCCGACCCCCGGGATCGGGACGAAAGTGCCGATGAGTGCGCCGACGGAGGCGGCGGCCAGCACGGCCGCGCCGATGGAGACCTCGGCGCTCGCGCCGTGCTGTCGCGCGAGCGCCTCGGCGAAATTCCCGGCGGCCGCCCCGCCGTACCCGGCCAGCGTGACCGAGGCGGCGAACGCGGTCGGCGCGGCGCTCACCGCGGCGGCGGCGTCGAGCGCCGCCACGTTGGTGACGCCGAGGGCGCCGAGAGTGGGATGCGCGAACAGGCCGACGACCTCGGCCTCGGCGAAGCCGACGACGAAGGTCCTGGCGAAACCGCCGCCGACGTTCTGCGCGAAGCCGGGCCCGAAGGGGCCCCGCTGCGGGGCGGGCCCCGGGACGTCGGGTCCCGGTTCCCCAGTCATGATCCACCGAGCCTGGCGTCCGGCCTGCACGGCCACCTCGCGCGGGTCGGCGTTGGGGTTGGCCTGGCGGATCTGGTCCTCGATCTGGGGGATCAGGAAACGGTCGGCGAACTTGTGCTCGGTTCCGTACGTGCTGCCGCCGCTCACCGCGTAGGTGGTGCCGCGCCCCTGCGGGTCGACCAGGAGCGTGGTGGCAGGCAGGGCCTTACGCGACTGGAGCGGGGACATGTTCATGTTCATCACGTCCGGGCTCATGTCCGTGGCCTGCGCGCTGAGCTCCTTGGTCCAGTGTTGCGCCTGGGTGCCCGGCGGCATCTGGTTGGCGGCCCGGTAGGCGGCTCGCCCGGCCGCGGCCGCGCTGCGGAAGTTGGTGCCCGGCGGCGCACTGGGGATCCTCGGCTCGCCGGGCGCGCCGGGTCCGGCGCCGGCCACGGCACCGGTCGCCGGGCTGGGCACGGGCACCGGCAACGCGGCGGTGGGCGCCGGAGCGGCGGTGATCACCTCGGGGGGCAGCTGAAGCGGCTCGTCGGCCGGCGCCGCCTGCAGAGGTTCGAACCGGGCCTGTGGGCCGAGCTTCCAGTCTTTGCCCGTCCAGCGGGCCGAGGCGGGATCGGGGTCGATCAGCCGGAAGCCGTGGCGCGCGGCGAACGCGGCCCGCTGCTCGGGCGTGGACTCGGCGGTCAGGCGGTCCTTCTCCGTTCCCGCCAGATATTTCGGCGTCGTCTGGTGCCCGGTGGGGTCGCCGAAGGTGATCGGGTTGTTGCGGCAGTAGCGGTACAGGTTGAAACCGTCGGCGTAGCCGGCCGGGTCCGGGCTGATCCAGCGGCCCAGCCAGGAGGCGTAGTAGCGGGCGCCTCCGTACTGCAGGCCGGTCTCCTCGTCGCGCTCGCGGCCGGCGAAGCGGTAGCGCTTGAGGCTGAGCCCGGGGGCGGACTTGGCGGAGCGGTAGGCGGTGGTGCCGAAGGGGTGATACTCCTCGTAGCCGATCACCGCACCGGAGTCGTCCGTTTCGAGGACGGCCGAGCCCAGATGGTTGCCGTACTGGAAGCGGATCAGCGGCACGCCGAGGGGGTTGGCGGGATCGACGCCGCCGGTGTCGCGGATCTTCGTGTCGACCTGAGCGATGCGGCCGGAGTCGTCGGAGATGTGGAGGGTGTGGCGGATCAGGTGAAAGTCCGCTGTGCCGCGGCGCTCCCGGTGGATCTCCAGCGGGCCGAGATACAGGCGTTCCCGGCGCAGGCCGTCGGGTCGGCGCAGCACCTTGCGTACGCGCCGCCCGTCAGCGCCGTAGGCGTACCTGACCACGCCGCCGGTGCCCAGGTCGACCCGGTGCAGCTGGTCGAGAGCGTTCCACAGCAGCTCCCCGTCGTTCGGGGTGAGCAGCCGGGAGAAGTTGCCGTACGCGTCGTAGCCGTAGGTCTGGGTAAACGGGCCGGTGTCGGGGTCGCCGGGCCGGCTCGTGGACGCCAGGCGGTTCGTCGCGTCGGCGGGGTCGTCCTGGTACCGGTAGCGGTAGCGCCGGGTCCAGCCGCCGCCGTTGACGGGGGCCACGTGGCGCATCGCGGTGAGGTTGCCGAGCAGGTCGTACTCGTAGCGCTCGGTGTAGCGGCGCACGGCGGCGGTGTCGTTGGGGTGCGGGATCGTGGTGACGGCCGCGAGGTCCTCCGGGCCCCTGACGGTGTCGTTGCCCGCGGCCAGCTCCCGGCCGGTGGCGCTGACCAGCTGGTAGAGGGCGTCGTAGGCGAAGCGGGTCTCCGGGGTGACGACGGCGTTGGCGAAGAAGTGCGTCTGCTGCGCGCCGTCGGCGACGGCGGTGATGTTGCCGACCGGGTCATAGGTGTAGTGCAACCGCTGCAGGGCCGCCGTGTCCCCGTCGGCTCCGGAAGCCACCGTGAGCAGGTCGGTCAGGCGGAAGCTGGCCGGGTCGTAGGTGTACCGCAGCCGCACGCCGTTGCCGTGGGTGGCCGAGCTGCGGCGGCCCTTGGCGTCGTAGGTCTGCCCGGAGAGGAAGACCCTCGCCGGGCCGTGGCCGCCGATCAGCGCCGACAGCGACGCGAGCCGGCCGCCCCGGTCGTACGCCGGGAGCAGGACGGTGCCGTCCGGCAGGGTGACGCGCAGCGGCCGGTTGAGCGCGTCGTAGGTCGCCGACGCGGTGAACTTCTCCGTGCCGTCGAGCAGCGGGGCGGCCGCGGCCAGCACGTCGGCGTAGTCGGCCGCCGCCGCGACCGCCTTCCAGTCCGGGACGCTCGTGTCGTCCGCGGCGAACCGCCGGCTGATCGCCTTCGGCACACCCTTGAAGTCGGCGGCGTCCACGGTGACCACGCCCGCCGAGTCGTAGGTCTGGTGCACGGTCCCGTTGAGATTCCTGGCCAGCGCGTCGGGGTGGCGGTCGCCGTAGACGACGTGGCCGAGGACGACCGGGGGGTTCTCCGCCTCCCGCACCGAGAGCCCGAGGGGGCGGCGCAAGGCGTCGTGCCTGGTCTGGAAGACCCGTCCGTGCTCGTCCCAGCCGCGCATCAGGCCGCCGCCGATGTCGGCGAAGGTCCACCGGGCGCCCCGCTCGGCCGTGACCCCGAACACGGGGATGCCGGTCATCGAGGTGAAGCCGCGCGCCGTCTCCCGCCCCAGCTGGTCGAAGACGGCGCTGTCCCGCCCGGTCAGGTCGAGGCGGCTGCGGACGGCGGCCGTCCTGCCGTCCTCGTACCTGGTCACGGTGTAGATCGGCCGGCCGAGTGAGTCCAGGTGGGTGGTCGCCGGGGTGCCCGCGTGCCGGGCCGCCAGCCACGCGGCGCGGCGCCCGGGATCGGCCGGCTCCGGTCCCGCCGGGTCGGGGCTTCCCCGGTCGGCGTACCAGCGGCTGGCGAGCACGGTGTCGTTGGCGTCGGAGAGCGTGGTGCGCCAGGGGTCGAAGTCCGCGGTGGTGAAGGTGCCGTCCGGCAGGTCCGTACGGATCAGCCGGCCCAGCGGGTCGTACCGGAAGATCGGGGTGACCCCGACCGTGGCGAGCGCCTCCAGGTCGTCGTACTCGGACGTGGGGCTGAAGTAGGGCTCGTACTGTTTGACGATGTTGCCCTTGTTGTCGAGGATGGTCCGCCCGGTGGCCCGCCAGCCGCCCGGGGCCTGCGTCTTGACCAGGGCCACCTGGCCGGACCCGGTGGCGTACACGAAGCTCTCCCGCCAGGCGCTGCCGGGCGTGCCGTGCTCCTCCCTGGCCCGCACCCGCGTCAGGTTGGGACGCCCGCTCTGCGCCCACCGGAACAGGTCGTACTCCAGGATCTGGGTGGGGTCGTCGAGGGTGTCGCCCTCTCCCGCGCCCTCCTTGCCCATCACCGCCGTGCGCACCGGCAGGCCCAGCGGGTCGAACGCGACGGCGGTCCGGTTCCGGTTGACGTCGGTGAGCTCCCTGGGGCAGAGCAGCCGGTAGTCGTTCACCGCGCTGCTGGTGTTCCAGGCCGCCTGGGTCACGCTGACCCGCTGGACCAGCAGGTGGTAGCGGTCGTACGTGACCTCGGTCTCGATGCCGAACGGGTCGCGCGTGCCGGAGGGCAGGTAGAAGCGGGCGGCGGCGTTCACGGGGTACCGCGACGTCCCCGAGGGGATCCACCGGTGACCGTCACCGTCGAGGTCCCGGTACCCCGCCGCGATCCAGTCCGCCTCGCCGATCGTGCCGGCGTAGTGGGCGTCGATCACCGGCTTGGTGAAGGCCAGCCGGTAGCTCTCGAAGAGCAGGCCCAGGCTGCTCTGCTGGGACAACGGCAGGACGGCCAGATCGTCGCCCCGGTAGAGCGTGCGGGTCCGGCCGAGCAGCCGCAGCCGCCGCATGTTCTCGGCCGGGTGCTCGGAGAAGTCGACCTCGGTGGCCGCGGCCATCCCGGCGCGCAACTCCTCGACGGTGTACACCTGCCCGGCGGGGACGACTCCCGTGAGCTGGTGGGACCAGGTCTGGCTGGTGGCGGGCAGCCGGTAGGCCGGGACCGGGAGCAGCACGTCGATCTCGGGGGCCTGCTCGACGCGCTGGCAGGTCACGTAGGTGCGGGCCTGGTCGTCGGACACCTCGGGTGGCAGCGCGGGGTCCCGTCGCCGGCGACCGTACGTGACGGCGGCCGAGGCCAGCGGCTGCCCGAAGCGGCCGGTCTCCAGCACCAGCGCGTGCTCGGCGCGGAAGTCGGCCGGGTCGTTCTCCACGTGCTTGCCGATGCTCTCCAGCACGAACGGCAGGGCGACGCCCCGCTGGACCCGGCGGACCGCGTGCCGCTGCTCGGACACGCTCACCAGGCCGTCGGGCGTGGAGATCTCCTGCCGGAGCAGGAAGCCGCTCAGGGCGCGGACGCACGCGCGGTGGTCGGCCGTGGTCAGGCCGGCGGGGAACCGGGTGGGCGGCAGGTCGCCGCCGCCCTCGTACTCCGCCCGCAGACGCTCGGCGAAATCGTCGCCGTCCAGGTAGGCCCCGGTGTGGAACCAGCTGCGGACGGTCACCGGCGGCTGGTGGAACTCCGGGGCGAGGTCCGGACCGCCGTCCGTCCCGGCCACGTGGTCCTCGAAGGACTCGGCGTCGAACCGCTCCACCGCGGCGAAGCCGCGGAACTCGCGCTCCACCCCGTCGAAGTAGCCGTGGTGGTAGGCGTAGCGGGACACCAGCCGGGAGCCGTTGACGTGATCGATGCTCTCGACCCGCTCCACCACGTGCACCGGGAACGGCAACCGGGTCAACCACGGCCGCCCCGCCTGGCGGTCGGCCACGGCGAACCTGGTGGAGGGCGCGTAACGCACCCGCGTCTCGCCGCCCATCGAGTTGTCCACCCGGGTGAGCAGCCGGGGCGGGCCCTCGGACATCAGCTCGATGTAGCGCAGTGTCGCCGCCGGGTCCGGCGTGGTGGCGGGTGACCAGACCAGGCAGGCGGTGCCGTTGCCGAGCAGGTCGGTGACGCTGACGGTGGACGTGTCGTCCAGACGCGGGAACTGCTGAAGCTCGACAGGGGTCGCGCTCCAGGAGTTCCCGGATTCGTTGAACCACAGGCGCGCGCCGCCGCCCAGGTAGATCAGGTCGGCGCAGCCGGAGCCGTCCACGTCGGCGAGCCGTACGTCGCGGGCGTCGAATTGGCCGGGCCGGTCCAGCACCGGGGAGCGGCTGGTGACGACCCGCGCGCCGAACCTGCCGTGCCCCAGGCTCGGCCAGTAGCAGATCTCGGAGGCGCGGACCCGCACCAGGTCGGCCAGGCCGTCGCCGGACATGTCGGCCAGGAAGACGGCCTGCTCGGGGTCGGCGCGGAGCAGCCGCGGGCCGCGTTCCTCGTCCGCCGGCAGCGCCACCCGCAGGCCGGGCGCGAAGCCGCGCGCGCCCAGCGACGGGTACCAGACCAGGGCGTCGTCCTCCGCGATCAGCAGGTCGGCCAGGCCGTCGCCGCTGAGATCGACGAGCTGGACGTTGCCGGCGTCCAGGTCCGGCAGGGGCAGGCTCTCGAACGGGACCGGCGGACCGAAGCCGGCGCCGTCGCCGCCCGCGAACCCCGGCACGAGGCCGTCGAGATCGACCAGGTCGACGAGGCCGTCACCGGACACGTCGGTCAGTGCCTGGCGTCCCGCGTTCAGGTTCGCCGTGGAGGGACGCGCGGCGACCTGATGGTGCGGGGCGAACCTGCCGCCGCCGAGGTTGCGCTTGTAGTACCACGCGTCGCGGTGCTCGGTGAGGATGCCGGGCATGCCGTCGCCGTACAGGTCCACCCACTGGCGGGGCGGGACCAGCGCGGGGACGTTCTCCAGCGCGGTCTCGGTGACCTCGGTGCCGATGGCGGCCCTGCTGTAGTCCAGCTTGATCGGGGGGAGGGTGGCGCTGTCGTAGCCGCCGGTCCCGGTGCGCTGGTAGCCGCGGTGGGTGATCGTGGTCAGGCGGGCGATCGGGTCGCTGGTGTGGTCGAGCTCCAGCGCGGCCACCAGGCAGCCGGCGCCGACCCCGGCCTCGTCCGGGAAGTGGTGGAACATCAGGGCGCGCCGGCAGAGGCGGTAGGTGCGCAGCTCGAAGCCGGGACGGTAGGTGGAGAACGCGTCGGCGCGGGCCGGCCACGGCCGGTCGGGGGCCGGGGTGGGGGCCGGGCCGGAATGATCGCCGTAGTCCAGGACGAGCTCGAACATCCAGTCGGCGGCCGCGTACTGCTCGGCGGTCAGCGTGATCGGACGTCTGCCGTGCTCGTCGAGAAGGGGGAGCCGGTTGCCGTACCGGACGCGCTTCAGGTGACGCGCGGCCGAGCGGCTCCGTGGGGTCCGGTTGCGCTCGTGGGGGGCGTCGACGTCGACGCCGGCGCCGTCCTCGCGGAGATGGGCGCACACGACGGCGTTGCCGTACGGGTCGCGGGATTCCGACAGCAGCCAGGCGTACACCCGGTCCTCGTGCTCCGGATCGGTGATGCGCTCTTCCGGGGAAAGACCGTAGACGGTCAGGACGTTGTCGGGCGAGAGCGTGCGCCAGTGCACGTCTCCGTCGTCGAGGCGGGTCCACCGCTCGATGCGGGTGAACGCGGATTCGACCCGGCGGAGGTAGCGGGTGATGCGATAGCCGGGAACGCTGGAGGAATCGGCGATCGGGTCGCCGTTCTCGTCCAGGGCCGGCACCAGGTCGTCCCCGTCGAGGCGGAAAATGTCGCTGTCATCGTATTTCGGGACGCCCTGATCGGTCCGGCGGCTGATCTGCGTGGTGGACAGCCGCCATCCCAGGCCGAAAACGCCGCCGGACGCCGTCGAGTCATAACTGAGAACAAGATTCGGACGGAACCCGGAACGGGACGGGCTGAGCGGCAGCGGGATGGTCAGACCCGCGCTGCCGAGCATGGCGTTGGCGCCGAACTTCTCGCCCAGGCCACGAATGGCGCCGCCGCCCTTCGGCAGGCTGAGCGCCGGAGTCAGCGGTTTGTTCTGCGCGCCGGTCGCCGCACCCGGGATATTCGCGGTCATCGGGCGCGGCGGGTAAGGATCGGCAGGTTATGCGTGTCGAACATGTGTTTTCCCACCGGAAATATCTGTGCAGGCCAATTGGTATCGTAGAGCGGCCGGCAAAGGGCCGCCCAGACCCGCGCACTATGGGTTCGGTCGAGGAAAGTTTCCGAACTCCTTCCGGCCCCGATGATTGAGCCGCGCGTTTCCCGTTCCACGAGATATTCCGGAACCCGGCTTGGGGTGGTCGCGTCGATTTTTGCGGCCTTTTCCGCTCGCTCGCCACCGCCGTGCACCATCGGGTGCCGCACCCGCGGACGGGTCCGGCGCCGGACGGGCGCGACGGCGGCTCACGGCGGGCGGCTCACGGCGGGCGCGGTGGGAGGCGGCGGGCTCGCGGCGTCGCGGCGGGCGCGGGAACGGCCCGCCCCCGCGTCGGGAGCGGGCCGTTCCTCCGGGACGGCTCAGCCGCGGGTCGCGGGCGGCCAGCCGTGGCCCCAGCCGCTCTGGACCATGGTCTGGAAGGCCCAGCCGTCCTCGGTGCGGACCAGCAGATCGGCGTAGTGCATCTCCTCCTCGCGGCCCCCGACCGTCATGGTGGCCTCCGTCTCCACGACGACGAGGTTGGGGCTCAGGAAGTGCGGCGTCCGCTTCGACCGCAGGTCCAGGCCGGCCGTGCCGCCGCCCATGGCCTCCTTCATGGCCGCGACGTACTCGGCCCTGGTCCACTGCCGTACGGTCGCGTGGCCGCCGGGCACGTCGGTGGCCAGGTTCATCGGGAAGACCGCGAGGTCGGCGAGCTGCTCGATCGCGCCCTGCTCGGCCAGCGCGTCGTACTGGGCGAACCAGTCCTCGACGCTCCTCAGGTCGGCACTGCTCGGCTGGTACATGGACACCCTTCTCCACCATCTCGTACGCTGTACCGTACACTATACGGGAACGCTGGGCATGCGTGGCCCCCTGGCTCCCGTCGGCAGGACCCCGGCTCGGGCCACGATCGCGACCCGGCGCGGGATCCGCCGGGCCCGCTCGCGCGGCCGGGTCCGGTGAGTACGGGCCCGCGCCGCTGAGCATGCGCGTGCTCACGACAGCGGGCCACGCGGCGGCCACCATTCGGGGTGGACGCAGAGCGCGTACCAATGGGGAGGTACCGGATGCACGACGAACTCAGCGACGCGAGCCCGCCCGTCGGCCGGCGACGGCTGCTGCGCCTCACCGGGGCGGCGGCAGCGGCCACGACCGCGGCCATGATGCTCGGCCCCGCCGAGGCGGTGGCGGGAGCACGGGCCGGGCGCGCGGGGACGCGCGGAGAGCCGGGCGGCTCGGCCGTCCGCGACGAACACTGGCGGCAGCGGGCCGAGCAGATCCGCGCCCACCACGAGAGCGTCCTGCGCAGCGCCGAGCTGACCCGGCAGCGCCTCGGCGACCAGACCGCCCTGCGGATCCCCGCCGGGCCGCCCCGCTGACGACAGGAGGACGGTCATGACTTACACCGCCACTCTCGACCTCTGGTGGGACAGCGGAAACGGCGTGGTCACGGGATCGCCGAGCGTCGCCGCGCCGGTGCACGACCTGGAGACCGGCCACCTGGCCCTGCGCATGGCGACCAACCGCACGGCGCCGTCGGCGGCCGACCAGATCACCTCGCTGGGCGTCGTCATCGGCCGCCCGCGCAACCAGAACGGCCCGATCAGCGGCCCGTCGGTGCTCCAGGTCGGCGCGAACTTCCGGCTCGACACCGACTCCCGCTTCCACGTCGAGCGGTCCTGGAACTCCTCCGAGCTGTGGGCCACCCTCGCCGTCACCGTCGAGGACCTCGACGCGGGGACGATCGTCACCGGCCCCGAGTTCGTCATCGCCAGGGACGGAGGCTTCCACGTGGGCGAGAACAAGCTGATCCCCAGCAACCCGGCCCCCGGCGGCTCCGCGGCGGTCAGCGGCGACTTCGGCTGCGCGCCGGGACACACCCTGCGGGCGTGGATCGACCTGCACGCGCACGTCAGCGGCGCCGGCTTCGGCGGCACCGGCGGCTCCGGCGCCGACCTGATCGTCGGTACGGTCGCGCCGACGATCTCGTTCCTCTGGTACTTCACGCCCTCGGCGGCGGCCGCGCCCGCCAGGGGAGCCGGACCTGGCCGGAACGTCACGGTCTGAGCACGTCGCGCAGTTCGTCGCGGTTGGTCACGCCCAGCTTGGCGTACGCGCGGGACACGTGGTTGTCGACGGTCCGCTTGGCGATGCCCAGCCGGTCGGCGACCTGCCGGTGCGTCAGGCCGGTCAGCACCAGCTCGGCCACCGCGCGCTCCCTGGCCGTGAGCTCGGCGGCTGCGGGAAGGAGGTCCGACCTGGCCAGGCCGTGGCAGCGGCGCAGGTGCTCGGCGGACATTCCCGAGCAGCGCCGCGCCGAGTGGGCACGGCCGCGCTCCTGATGGCAGCGGGCGGC
The DNA here is from genome assembly GCA_036276095.1 of Nonomuraea sp. Lineage (GTDB taxonomy): Bacteria > Actinomycetota > Actinomycetes > Streptosporangiales > Streptosporangiaceae > Nonomuraea. The sequence goes on from DASUCK010000603.1 coordinate 20,126, forward strand.
GCGGCCGTAACCCTCGGCCGCCAGCGGGTGCAGGCCGAGCCGCCCGAAGTCGCGGGCCGCCGCCTCAAGCGCGGCTGCGTCGGCCGCGATGATCGCGGCGGCGTAGCGCAGGTAGGGGGAGCCGGGCGGGTCGAGGAGGTCCCCGCCGTCGTCCGCCGCACCCAAGGGGCCAGCGGTGCCGGCGGACCCGGCGGGATCACGCCGTACGGCCTCGGCTGCCGCGGGGGAGCCGGGCCGCACGGCGTCGGCCGCCGCGAGGCCGAGGGGGATGGCGCCGGCCGCCGCCGGGAAGCCGAGGCGTACGGCGTCGGTCAGGGCGAGGGCGTGGATCGCCGCGGCGCCCATGGTGCCGGCCCGCTCCGCGGTCGCGTACGCCAGCTCGCCCGCCGCGCGGCGGTCGCCGCCCGTCGCGGCCACCCACGGCCGGCCGAGATCGGCCCAGAGCCCGAACAGCGTCGCGGGCGCCCACTCCAGCGCGTCCGCGGTACGCAGCGCCCGCCGGGCGGCGTCGGCGTCGCCCGCCAGGGCCTCGGTGTGCGCGACCTCCCCGTACAGCAGGCGGTGGAGCAGGCGGCCCGTGACGGTGTCCCGCTGGTGCAGGACGACGGCCTCGCGCAGCCAGCGCCGGGCCTCCTCCACGGCGCCGGTGAACCGGGCGACCAGGGCCCGCGCGATCGACGACACCATGAGCGCGTACTCCCAGCCGTGCGCGAGCGCGGCCTCGTGCTCGCGTTCGGCCAGGCGCGCGGCCAGGTCCGGGCGGCCGTCGAGCAGGGCGGCCTGCACCTGGAACAGCACGGTGGTGGGCGTGATCCACGGCATGTTCCGCGCCGCCTCCGCCGGCTCCGTACGCGGCGCGGTGTCCACCGGGTGCCGCGCCGCCTCCGCCGGATCCAGCCGCGGCGCGGCGTCCACCGGCTCGGGGTGCCGCGCGACCCGCGACCCGGTCAGCGCCTGGTGGCCGCCGTACGCCACGATCAGCTCCCGGACCAGGCCGGCTTTGGCCCCCGCCTCCTCGTTGGAGATCCCCGCCGCGAACAGCGCGGGCAGCTCGGCCACCGCGGCGCCCAGATCCCCCATGAACGCCGCGAATACCGCCCTGAGCGCCACCAGCTCCTCGGCGTGGTCCCGGTCGGAGACGTCGGCCGGGTCCGGCAGCGCGCGGTGCGCGGCCGCGTCACCGAGCCCCCAGAACAGCGTCTCGGCCCGGCCGAACGAGATCTTGGCGTGCTGGGGGCCGGTGGTGGCCAGCGCGGACATGCCGTCCAGGAGGGCCATGAGCTCGGCCGTCCGCTCCCCCGAGATCAGCACGCGCCACAACGTCTGTGCCGCGACCATGCCGAGCGCGGCGTCGCCCGACGTCATCGCCGCCTCGGTCGCCGCCCGCGCGAGCTGCTCGGCCAGCGGCACGTCGAGCAGCGTCCACGCCCTGCGGGTCGCGGCCAGCAGCATGCCGGCCGGCGGCTTGACGCCCGCGTCCAGGCTCCAGCGGGCGATGCGCAGCGCGTCGGACCTGCGCCTGGCCCCGGTCGCGGCGATGGCCTCGGCCAGCACCCGCTTGGCCTTCCTGGTCCGCAGCGTGGGGCACGCGTCGCGCAGCGCCTCGCCGTACAGGGGGTGGGCCAGGCGGAGCAGCGAACGCCGGCCGTCCCGCTGGATCCACAGCAGTCCTCGCGACTCCAGCCGGCTGAGGAGGTCTTCCGGGACGATCCTGGTCACGACGCCGATGGAGACCGGTTCGGCCAGGGCGAGCAGCTCAAGCGCCCACCGCTCGTCGGCGTCCAGCTCGCCCAGCCGCCTGGACACCAGGTCGGTGAGCCGGGGCGCGACCAGCCACGGACCGTTCCAGCGCCACACGCCCTTGGTCGCGGCCAGGGCGCCCACCTGCAGCCCGGCCAGCACGACCTCCCGCATGAGCAGCGGGTTCCCGCCGGTCAGCTCGTGCAGCCGGCGTACGGTGAGCTCGGCGACCTGGCCGCGCAGCACCTCGTGGAGCACCCTGCCGACGTCGGCCGCGGGCAGGGCCGCCAGTTCGATGCGGTCGGCGAGCCCCTCGGTCCACAGGGCCGCCAGCCAGTCGGAGAACCGTTCGCCGTCGCGGAGCACGACCAGCGCGAACGCGGCCCGCGTGCGGGCGAGGTGGCGCAGCACGGCGGCCGAGTCGTCGTCGAGCAGGTGGGCGTCGTCCACCACGACGACCGCACGGCGGGGGCCGGCCGCGAGCGCGTCCGTGGTCGCCCGTACGAGCACGCCCCAGCTGACGACGCCTCCGACGCCGTCGGGCACCAGCACGCCGAGCGCGCCGAACGGCACGTCGGAGTTGGCCGAGGTGGCCGGCACCGAATGGACCGCGAACCGGTCGGGGTCGAGCGCCGCGAGCGCCTCGTACACCAGCCGGCTCTTCCCGACCCCCGGCGGGCCGGTGATCGCCATGCCGCCCGCCCGGGGGTCGGCCAGCGCGGCCATCAGCCGCTCGAACTCGGCCGCCCGGCCCGCAAACGGCCACATGCCCCCGCCTCCCGATGTGATCATCCCGGCCGCAGTCTGACACGTCGTGTCCGCTCCGGTAAGCCCCCCTTGGTGAAGTGTGTCCGGCGCGGTGAGGTCACGTTACCCGCGCCGACGGCGGTATCCGTGGCCGCCGCGAACGCTCTCCGCCACCGGTCGCGAATTCGCGGTCGAGGCGGGCGGCGGCCACGGATATCCCCGGAACGGAAAACACCCGGGAGAAACTCCCGGGTGTTCGCGGTCCTGCGGTCTCCCCCTTTCCTGGAATTCAAGGTCCGGCAAACTTCGGATTTTCCGCCCGCGGTCAGCAGGGCCAGGTGTTGCCGCAGTCGGCGGGGGTGGCGAGCGGCCAGGTGTTGCCGTCGCCGTCGGCCACCGGGGCGGGCCAGGTGTTGCCGTCACCATCCGCGACACCGCAGGGCCAGGTGTTGCCGCATTCCTCGGCCACCACCGCCGACGTGTCGGCCGACGCGCTCTCGACCGCGCCGAGGGTCGCGGCGCCGGCCGTCCAGACGATCGCACCGGAGACAATGGCGACGGTCCACTTGGCGATTTTCCCGGCGATAATCTGAGTCGTCATTTCAGTGCCTTTCCTGCGGCGGTTCTCGCGTTATCTTTCTGCTGAACACCTCCAACTCTGCGCCACCGCCGGGGCCGGAACCAGGCTTTTCCCCGGCAGTAAGCTGCAGCCGGGTTTCCGCTTCCTGTCACGGCTTTCCCGGCCCGTCACCGGAACGGGACGGAGTCGACGGCGACGATGCCGTCGCCGCCGAACCGGAAGCCATGGCGAGCTGCCCGGAGACCGGTTGACGCCGTCGGGAGGGCCTGCCGCCCCGGGAAAATCATTGGCCTGCCGGTGCGCCAGGAAGGCAGCATGGCCAGGGCAGCGGCGGCGATCGGGGAGGGCGGATGACTGTGCTCGGTTCAGGCCAGAACTCCGGCGACGGGCCGTCACCGCGGAGGTCCGCCGTCGGCCTGGCGCTGCGCTACTACGGCGGCGAGCTGCGGCGGCAGTGGCCGGTCGCGGTGCCCGCGCTGACGCTCCCGGCCATGGGCAACATCTGCCTGTTCTACCTGGCGCCCCTGGCGGTCGCCGGGCTGGTCGGTCACCTTTCCGGCGGCGGCGAGGGCACCGTGGCCACGCTGCTCCCGTACGTGCTGGGCTTCGCCGCGATGCTGCTGGCCGGCGAGACGCTGTGGCGGATCGGGCTGCACTTCCTCAACCGTACGGACGCCCGCGGCATCGAACGGCTCGGCGTGGTCGGCATGGACGAGCTGCTGGCCAAGGACGCCGCCTTCTTCCACGACAACTTCGCCGGCGCGCTGACCAAGCGGGTGCTGGGGTTCTCCGGCAGGTTCGAGGACTTCGTCGACACGCTGACGTTCTCGATCATGGCCAAGGTGGTGCCGCTGACCTTCGCCTCGGTGGTGCTGTGGCAGTACCACCCGCTGCTGGTGCTCGTGCTCGTGGGGCTGCTCCTCGTCACGGCCTTCGCCGTCGCGCCGCTCATCCGCCGCCGCCAGAAGCTGGTCGACGAGCGCGAGGCCGCCAGGGTGGTGGTGTCGGGCCACGTCGCCGACGTGCTGGCCAACATGGACACCGTGCGGGCGTTCGCCGCCGAGGACCGTGAGGCCGCCGAGCACCGGGTCAAGCTCGCCGAGCAGCAGCGCACAGCGCTCCGCTCCTGGGACTTCGGCAACCTGCGGGTCGACACCGTGGTGGCCCCGCTGTCGGTTCTCACCAGCGCGCTGGGCCTGCTCCTGGCCGTCGCGCTCCAGGGCGGCCTGGGCGTCGAGGCGATCGTGGTGACGTTCACGTACTACAGCAACACGATCAGCATCATGTTCGAGTTCAACCAGGTGTACCGGCGCATGGAGAGCGTGCTCACCGAGGCCGCCCAGTTCACCGAGCTGCTCCTCGCGCCGCCGACCGTGGTCGATCACCCCGACCCGCTGCCGCTGCGCCCGGCCGACGCGAGTGTGCGCTTCGAGCGGGTGACGTTCTCCTACGGCGACGGCTCGCCGCTGTTCGCGAACCTCGACCTCGACATCGCCAGCGGTACCAAGATCGGGCTGGTCGGCCGCTCCGGCGGCGGCAAGACCACGCTCACCCGCCTGCTGCTGCGCCTGATGGACATCGACGCGGGCCGCATCCTGGTCGGCGGCCAGGACATCGCCCGGCTGCGCCAGGCCGACCTGCGCGGCCTCATCGCGTACGTCCCCCAGGAACCCGCCATGTTCCACCGTTCGGTACGCGACAACATCGCCTTCGCCCGCCCCGGCGCCACCGACGCCGAGATCCTGCGGGCGGCCGAGGCGGCGCACGTGACGGAGTTCGCCGACGCGCTGCCCGACGGGTTCGACACCCTGGTCGGCGAGCGCGGCGTCAAGCTCTCCGGCGGCCAGCGGCAACGCATCGCCCTGGCCCGCGCCATCCTGCGCGACGCCCCGATCCTCCTGCTGGACGAGGCCACCAGCGCCCTCGACTCCGAGAGCGAGATCCTGGTCCAGCAGGCTCTGTGGCACCTGATGCGCGACCGCACCGCGCTCGTGGTCGCCCACCGTCTGAGCACGGTCGTCCGCATGGACCGCCTCGTCGTGCTCAACCAGGGCGCCATCGTCGAGCAGGGCACCCACACCGAGCTGTTCCAGGCCGACGGCCCGTACGCCCGCCTCTGGCGGCACCAGTCCGGCGGCTTCCTGATCGACGACGACACCTCCGACCTGCTCTCCCATTGACCTGACACCGGCCTTTACTCCGCGCGCCGGAACTTATGCGTGAAGACAAGACCGACCGTCGCCGCCAGGCGGTCATAAGGGCGCCAAGATTCTTTCCAGCCGCCCGCATGTCTTTTCACATAGCGCTCCGACCTGCGGTTTTTCTCAGTTCGACGCCTCGGTAATCACGTCTCAACCTTTTACCCTTTGGTGCCAATAATATTTCGCACCTTCTTGACAGGGCTCCGGAGATTTAGCCTTTGAGCGGATCCTTCGTCCTCCCCCGAGGAGCACGCGCATGACCGCGCAAAGCTTTCTTCCGCTCCGCAGTTTCCCCTTCGACCCACCCCGGTTGCTGGCGGATCTGCGAGCCAGTCGCCCCCTTTCCCAAGTGACCCTCTGGGACGGGAGCGACGTCTGGTTGATCACCCGCTACGACGACGCCCGCTTCGTGCTCGGAGACCGCCGGTTCAGCGCCGACCTCGACAACGGCCTGCCGGCGCTCAGCCCCGCCAGGGCCCGCCCGCGCCGCCTCATGAGCCGCATGGACGACCCGCGCCACGGCGAGATCCGGCGCCTGCTGGCCGACGAGTTCGTCGCCTCCCGGGCCGACGCGCTGCGCCCGGCCATCACGGAGATCGTCGAGACCCAGCTCGACCGCCTGCTCGCGATGGCTCCCCCCGTCGACCTCCACGCCGCGTTCGCCCTGCCGGTGCCCTCGCGCCTGGTCGGCGAGCTGCTGGGGGTGCCCCGGGCCGATCAGCGCACCTTCCAGGAGTGCACGGCGGTGCTGGTGTCCAGGACCGCGACGAAGCGGGAGTTCTCCGCCGCCGACGACGAGCTGTACGCGTTGTGTGCCCGGCTCGTCGCCGAACGGGAGCGGAAGCCGATCGACGACCTGCTCGGGCGGCTGGTCGCCGCCGGGGTGTCGACCGGCCGCCTCACCCGGGAGGAGGCGTGCCTCACGACGAAGCTGCTGATCGTCGGCGGGCACGAGACCACCGCGAACATGATCTCGATGGGCGCCCTCACCATGATGCTCGACCCGGCCTGGCCGGAGGCGCTGCGGGAGCGCCCCGACCTGGTGCCGAACGCGGTGGAGGAGCTGCTCCGCTACCACACGCCCATGCACGACGGCCTGCCACGGGTGGCCACCGAGGACGTCATGGTGGGCGAGACGCTGATCTCGGCCGGCGACGGGGTGATCGTCTCGCTGGTGTCCGGCAACCGCGACGCCGCCGTGTTCGCCGACCCCGACAGGCTGGACATCCACCGGCCCGAGGCGCGCCGTCACCTGGCGTTCGGCCACGGCATCCACAACTGCCTCGGGAAATGGATCGCCAGGGCCGAGCTGCGGGTCGCGCTGCCCGCGCTGGCGCGGCGGGTTCCCACGCTGGCCATCGCGGTGCCGTTCACGGAGATCTCCTTCAGGGAGGACAGCCACATCTACGGCGTCCACGCGCTGCCCGTCACCTGGTGAGGCGCCGATGAGCAAGCTCGCCGTCAACGGCGGCCCGCCGGTCCGCACCGCGCCCTTCCCCGCCTGGCCCCGCTTCGACGACGCCGAACGGCGCGCCCTCCTCCGCGTGCTCGAACGCGGCCGGTGGGGCGGCCGGGTCGCCCGCGCGGGCGGCGAGACGGCCGCGTTCGAGGCGGAGTTCGCCCGGTTCCACGACGCCCCGGCCGCCCTGGCGGTCACCAACGGGACGCACGCCCTCCAGCTCGCGCTGGAACTCGCCGGCGTCGGGCCCGGCGACGACGTGCTCGTGCCGGCCCTCACCCCGATTCCGACGTCGAACGCCGTCCGCCGGTGCGGCGCGACTCCCGTGCCGGTCGACGTCGACGGGCTCACCTACTGCCTGGACCCGGATCGGCTCGACGCGGCGCGTACCGGCCGGACCAGGGCGCTGATCGCGGTCCATCTGGGGGGCCACGTGGCCGACCTGGACCGCGTGCTGCGCTGGGCCGGCCGGTGGGGCGTCGCCGTCATCCAGGACGCGGCCCACGCGCACGGCGCTCGCTGGCGGGGGCGGGGCCTCGGCGCGCTCGGCGCGGTCGCCACCTTCAGCTTCATGCAGAGCAAGGTCATGACCGCCGGCGAGGGCGGCGCCGTGCTGCTCGACGACGACGCCCGCTACGGCGACGCCTTCGCCCGCCACTGCCTCGGCCGGGCGCCGGGACGGTCGCCGGCGCGCTTCGAGACGGCCTCGTCCAACTACCGGATGGGCGAGTTCGCCGCCGCCGTGCTCCGCGCCCAGCTCACCAGGCTGGCCGGGCAGAACGAACGCCGCGAGCGGCACTGGCGGCTGCTCGCCGCGCTGCTCGCCGGCGTGCCCGGCCTCTCGCCGCAGGGCCGCGACCCCCGGTGCACGGTGCACCCGCACTACCTGGCCCCGATGGTGCTCGACCCGGAGCCGTTCGAGGGCGGCCTGTCGCGGGACCGGCTGGTGGAGGCGGTACAGGCGGAAGGGATACCCGTATTCCCGATATTTCCGCCGATCTACCGGCTCCCGGCCTTCTGGGACGCTCCCGGCGCCGGACCGCGGGACGCGGAGGAGCCGGCCGCGTCCTGCCCGGTCTCCGAGCGCATCGGCGCCTGGGGCTTCTTCCTGCGCCACGAGGCGCTCCTGGGCGGCGAGCGGGACGTCCACGACATCGCCGACGCCGTCACGAAAGTCCTCGACGCCCATCGCCGGAGGTGATCCGAGATGACGAGCCACGCGGACGGCCCGGACGTCACGGTCGAACGTGATCCGCGGCGCTTCCTGGCCGAGGCGGGACCGTACCTGGCCGGCCATCGGACGACGTGCTCGATGGTCATCACGACGACGCACCTGTGGCTGGCGGGCGAGCCGCCGGCGGCCGACCGGCTGGCGTTCCAGGTCCGCGCGGCCGACGGGACGATCGCCGGCGTGGCCGTGACCGCTGGCGCGGCGGGGATGGTGCTCTCCCCCATGCCGGCCGAGGCCGCGACCGCGCTCGAAGCGGCGCTGTCCGGGCTCGGCGCCCGGATCTCCACGGTGACCGGCCCGGCACGACCGGCCCGCCTGGTCGCCGAACGTCACGGCGCCCGCACCGGCCGGGAACCCGGACCCGGGAGACGTTTCCGCATGTACGCCGTGGACAGCCTGCCGCCCCGGGACACCCCGGGATCGCCCCGGCGGGCCGGCGCGGCCGACCTCCCCCTGCTCGGCGCATGGCTGAGCACGTTCTACGCGGACGCCGACCGGGAGCGGGCGGCGGCGCGCGCGGACCACCTCGTCCACCACGGGCACGGCCTGCTGTGGGAAGTGGCGGGGGAACCGGTGGCGTTCTGCGGGTGCGTCGGGCCGCTGCTGGGCGTCCTGCACGCCGGCCCCGTCTACACCCATCCGGGCCACCGCGGCGCCGGGTACGGGGACGCGGTGTGGCGAGCCGCCCACGGCATCTGGCGCGCGCTCGGCGCCGACCTGATCACCCACTGGATCAACCTCGACTACCCGCCGACCAACGCCATGCTGACGAACGCCGGCGGCCGGCCGCTCGACGAGGTCCACGAGTACGTGCTCCCGGCCCGGCCGGGATGACCGGCGGTTGAGTACGGGGTACTCATGCGGCCCCGTCCCTTCCCCCGCAGGCTGGGGCCATGACACAGCTGGACCCCCACCCCGCGGCGGCGCCTCCCGCCACGCCGCCGACGCCGCCGATCCTGGACCGGGCCGCGCGCCACCTCCTCAAGGCCACGCACGTGCCGGTCGAGACGGCCGTCCCGGCGACCGGTCAGGCGATCGTCAAGTTCGGCTTCGCCGGCCGTCTCGGCCTGCGTCCCGGCGAGGTCGCCGCGATCGGCGACCCCGGCGCCCCGGTGAACGGCGAGAAGTACGATCTGGACGCCCTCGCCGCGTTCGAGCGGGGCGGCACGGGGCCGGAAATCCCGCCGCGGCCGAGCACGTTCGCCGCGATCCCGTCCGCCGCCCTGCTCCGGTTCGGCCGGGCCGTGATCGAGCGGCGGCGGCGCGAGCTGGCCCTGGCCGCCGAGTCCGGCGCCGACGCGGCCGAGCTGGGCCGGGTGGAGGCGCTGCTCAACCAGGCCGTGATCGCGGTGGGCAGCCTGGAGTTCAACACCGGGTCGAGCCCTCTCGGCATGCTGAACCTGGAACGCCTGGAGCTGGCCCCGGCCGGGATCGAGCGCGGCGAGCTGATCGCCACCATCCCGCTCGCCCCGCTGGAGGAGACCGCGGTCACCCAGAAGGAGTGGTCGGTGACCACCAAGGAGTTCACCTCCATCGTCACCGACGAGCTGGAGGACGTCAGCGAGACCGGCGTCACCGACAACACCGAGCTGGCCCAGACGATCTCCTCGCAGATCCAGCACTCCAACCAGTTCAACGTCACCGGCACGGTGTCCGGCGGGATCCCGCTGATCTCCGGCTCGGTCACCTCGGGCTTCACCAGCCAGGGCTCGGAGTCGGCGTCGGCCGCCGACAGCAGGAAGCACGCCACGTCGCTCACCCAGAAGGCGTCCTCGCGGGCCAGGCACGAGCACAAGGTCACCATCTCGACCACGACCGTGACGGGCACCTCGCAGAGCACGACCCGCACGCTGCGCAACCCGAGCGCGACCGACCCCGTCCGCGTCGACTACTTCGCCATGATGCGCAAGTGGCGGGTCCGGCTGTACCGGTACGGGCTGCGGCTGACGTACGACGTCGTCGTGCCGGAGCCGGGGGCGGCGATGCGGCGGGCGTACGCGCGGCTGGAGGAGCTCGGAGCGCGTCTCGGGCCGTTCGAGTTCCCGGTGTCGCACAGCGAGATCACCGCCGACGTCCTCCCGGGCGACCCCCCGCCGTCGCGGCCGCACTATCTCGTGCTCGCCGACCGTTACGGCGCCCAGGTGCCGCCGCCGCCCGCCCCCGGTCAGCCGGTCGTCGTGAACGCCCAGGTCACCGGGCTGGGCGGGGCGAGCGGGGCGATCAGCTCGTTCGGGCTGCCGTTCCGGGTGCCCGACGGCCAGTGGGTGCGGGAGATCCGGCTGGACGCCCAGATCACGAGCCCGTCGGGCGTCACCATCCACTCCGACCTCCTCGGGTGCGCGAACGGGAACCACGACGGCGGCAACGTCGAGATCACCGACCGCCTCCTCATGGGCCCGCAGGGCCGGGCCTTCATGGAGCACGCGACGGGCGGCCAGAACGCGATGTTCGTCTTCCAGGGCGCCGACTTCGCGACCGTGCAGCTCAGGATCGCGACCGAGCCCACCGCCGCCGCGGTCGAGCAGTGGCGCACCGACGTGTGGAACGCCCTCTACGCCGCGGCCCAGAACCGGCACGCCGTCGAGCAGGAGGAGCTCGCCGCCCGCATCGCCGCCCTGGAGGACCGGCTCACCGCCGTCGACACGCTCACCCTGCGCCGCGAGGAGAGCGACGAGATCATGAAGGGCGTGCTGCGGTTCATGCTCGGCGCCGACTTCGACTTCATGCCGCCGTCGGTGGTCGAGGCGTTCGGCGCGGCCGGCGTCGACCTGGCGCACGGCATCGGTTTCGACGGCAACGACCTCGGCCTCGACCCCGCCCAGTGGTCGGTGGTCCGCAGGCACGAGGACATGATCAGGTTCGTCAACCAGGCCATCGAGTGGGAGAACGTGGTCACGTTCCTGTACTCGTACTTCTGGGACGTGCCGCCGAGCTGGGAGTTCGTCCGCGGGCTCAAGCACCCCGACCCGACCAGGCAGGCGTTCCTGCGCGCGGGCAGCGCCCGTGTGGTGCTCACCGTGCGCAAGGGCTGGGAGGAGGCGTGGGTGCGGTTCGCCGAGGGCGGCTTCATGGGCGCCGACGTCCCCGCGGACCACCCGTACCTCACGGTCGCCCAGGAGATAGCCGCGTACGACGAGCGCAACTACCCCGGCATCCCGCCGGCCAACCCCGCCCGCACCGCGGCCCGCTTCGACGAGGCCGTCGCCACGGTCTCCAACGCCGTGGCCGCCCCCGGCCGGCCGGTGAACATCAAGGTGGCCTCCAGCGCCGGGTTCGCGGTCGGCGGCCAGGTCATCGTGGACGTCGCCGACGAGCGGGGACTCCAGGAGGCGGCGACCGTCGTCGCGGTGCCCGACCCGACCCACGTCGTGGTCGACGAGCTCACCCGGCGCCACGACGGCACGGTGACGCCGTTCCCGGTGGTGCAGCCGGGCGAGAAGGGCGTGCTGATCGCGGAGTGGAACGAGTACACCCCCACCTCGGGCACCGACATCGCCCTCACCTCCAACCTCGCCTCGATCGCCTGACCGGCCGTGGACGTCGGCTTCAACTACCCGTGGCCCCGCAACCAGGTGATCACCATCGGGCCCAACGTGAACGAGCGGGGCAAGCCGCATCCGTGGCGCGCGGAGCCGTCCGACCTGGACGTCAACCTGGCGCGGCTCCGCGCCGCCGGGATCACCGTGGTGCGGATCTGGCTGATGGGCCACGGGCACAACTACGACGGCGTCGTCACCCGCACCAGCCGGCTCGTCGGCCATGACTGGGAGTTCCAGCCGCCGCCCGCACTGCATCCGCTCTTCGCCGAGGACTTCACCGCGCTGCTCGCCAAGTTCGCGAAGGCGGGCCTGAAGATGATCCCGGTCCTGCTCGACTACAGCTTCTTCGACGAGCCCGAGCAGCTCTCCCGCCCCGCCTTCGGCCCGGAGCCCACGAGGACGGCGCTCAACTACATGCGGGGCCGCCGGGCG
>DASUCK010000604.1:0-17697 GCA_036276095.1 Nonomuraea sp.
GACTTCCTCGTCGACCCGCCCGTGGACGCCGGCGGGCACGTCGCCGGCGTCGGCCTGCTCAGCGGCAACCGCTACCGGGTCCCCGCCGAGGTCGTGTGGCTGGGCGAGCGCGAGTGCCGGGTCGAGCCCACCATGAGCGGCGTCGTCGACCACGGGGTGCCGGAGGGCATCGCCGAGCTGCTGGCCCACGACGTGGTCGGGCGCTGGTGGGCCGGCGCCCGCCAGCCGCTGCTGCGCGTGTCGGCGTTCCTGGACCGCCTGCTGCCGCCCGAGGTGACGGCCGCCGCGGCGCGGCTCGGGCTGCGGGTGTCGGCGTTCGTGCTGTCCGAGGCCGGCATCAGGATCGCGCTGGTGATCGTCGGCGGCGACGGCGCCACGCTGGCGGCCGCCGCGGGGCGTACCGTGAAGTCCGCGGTCGGCGAGGCGTTCCTGCGCGCGATGGCCGCCAAGGCGCTGCCGTGGAGCAGCCTGCCGCTGGCCGACAGCCTGCGCCGGTTCGCCGTCTGGCACCGCGAGGGCGACTACGCGGCCTTCCTTGAGCGCCTCGGCGTCGACGCCACCCGCCGGATCATCGACGAGCCGAGCGGGCTGCGCCCGTCGAGCTGGCCGGAGATCGCCACCCGTCGCTTCGGCCACGAGCCCATCGTCGTGGAGGCCGGCGGCACCGGCGTGGCCGTCAAGGTCGTCTGCCCGGGCGCGGCGTGCTATCGCGCCACTCTCGCCCCGCCGCGACTGCCCTGCCCCATCCCCTGACCGTACGGGCCGCGTCGCCGCATTGCTCAGCTGGGCCGCGCCGGCAGGAAGCGCACTATGCGAGGAAGCGCCGGCAGCCGGGATTCCGATAATTGGAGAGGCACCGGCCCGTGGGGCGCCCGCACGAGCCGGCCGCGGTCGGAAGGTGGACCATGGATCTCGCAGTCATCGGCATCACTCCACAGGCGGAGCAGATCTATCGCTACTTCCTCCGGCATCGCGGAGAGGGCGTCGGCTCGGTTCCCGAAGCCCTCGACCTCGATCCCGACACCGTCGAGGAGGCCGTCGAGCTGCTCGACCGGCTGTCCATGCTCGACCTCACCGACCGGCACCGCGTCGTGGCCACCGAGCCGAGAATCGCCGTCGAGCGCCTCGTGGAGCAGCGCCTCGAAGAGCTCAACGCCGAGATCCGCCGCGTCTTCGGCGCCCGGGACGCCATCTCCAGCTTCCTGGAGGACAAACAGGAGGGCGACCGCGCCTCGACGGTGCTCGCCATCGAACGCGTGGAGAACGGCGCGCGGGTCCGCCAGCGCCTCGACGACCTGGCCTTCTTCTCCTACAAGGAGACGCTCTGCCTGCATCCCGGCGGGCCGTTCACCGAGGTGATGATCGAGTCGGCGCTGCCGCTCGACACCCGGTCGCTGCGCCGCGGACTCTCCCTGAAGGAGATCTTCCACGCCAAGGCCCTGGAGGACGCCCGCATGGTGTCCTACCTGCGCGAGCTGGTCAACCTGGGGGCCGAGATCCGCGTCACCGACCAGCCGATGGACCGCATGCTGATGTACGACCGCAGCGTCGCCGTCGTCCCCATCGACCCCAAGCAGCACTCCGCCGGCGCCCTGCTGGTCCGCGAGCCCGGCCTGGTGTCGCAGCTCGTCACCTACTTCGAGGGCATGTGGAAGTCGTCCGTCGACCTGCGCGAGTACATCGACCCGCCGGCGGACGGGCCGATGCTCTCGGAGATGGAGCAGCGGGTGCTCGCCGTCATGGCGACGGCCGACAAGGACGAGATCGCCGCCCGCGAGCTCGACGTCTCCGTGCGGACCTACCGCCGCTACGTCGCCGACCTCATGGCCAGGCTCGGCGCCGTCAACCGCTTCCAGGCCGCGCTGCGCGCCAAGGAGGAGAACTGGATCTGAATCCCCCACGCCGGATTCTCCGGCGGCCCGGCGAAAGCCCCCGCGACCGGCCGGTCGCGGGGGCTTTTCAGGCCTGCCTTTTCCGAGAGAGAGTCGTGGCTGGTTTCGCGTCCTGGTGGATTCCCCCTTCCTGGAGTTCAAGTGCCGGGCACATTCAGGGGTGTCCGGCCGCGGTCAGCAGGGCCAGGTGTTGCCGCAGTCGGCACGCGTCGCGAGCGGCAAGGTGACGCCGTCGCCGTCCGCGGCGGCCACCGGCCGGTTGCCGTCCTCGGCCACGGTGCAGGGCCAGGTGTTGCCGCACTCCTCCGCCACGGCCACGGTGCTCGCGGACGCGCTCCCGACGGCGCCGAGGGCGGCGCCGCCCGCCGTCCAGACAATGGCGCCGGAAACAATCGCGACCGTCCACGTGGCAATTTTCCGGGCAACAACCTGGGTCGTCATTTCCTTACCCTTTCCTGCGGTTCTGCGCTGTCGTTCTGACATCTCCAACTCTGCGCCTCGGCAAGGGCTCGGACCAGGCTTTTCCCAGGCAGTAAGCTGCACGCGGGTTTCCGCTTCCTGCCACGCGTCCCCCGGCCAAGCACAAGAGGAGGTGACATCGAACGGCCACGGACCATTGACTGGAGGGAGTCGGAGGAGGTAAGCGATGAGCATTTCGGAGCTCAGCATCACGACGGAGGCCCTGGAAGAGGCCGTGCAACCGCCGCCGCGCACCATGAGCGTGCTGCGCGAGGAGCACGACCGGTTGCGGGAGGAAGTCGCCCGGGGCCGCCCGCAGGCCGTGGCCCGGCAGCACTCCCTCGGCAAGCGCACCGCCCGCGAACGCCTGGACCTGCTGCTCGACAAGGACTCGTTCATCGAGGTCGAGATGCTGCGCCGGCACCGCGCGCACGGCCTCGGCATGGAGCGGCAGCGCCCCCACACCGACGGGGTCGTCGCCGGCTCCGGCACGATCGAGGGCCGCCGCGTCTTCGTGTACGCGCAGGACTTCACCGTCTTCGGCGGCTCGCTCGGCGAGGCGCACGCCCAGAAGATCCAGAAGGTGATGGACCTGGCGCTGTCCACCGGCTCGCCCTTCATCGGGCTCAACGACAGCGGCGGCGCCCGGATCCAGGAGGGCGTCATGTCGCTCGACGGCTACGGCGGCATCTTCCAGCGCAACGTCCAGGCGTCCGGCGTGATCCCGCAGATCAGCGTGGTGCTCGGCCCCTGCGCGGGCGGAGCCGCCTACTCCACCGCGCTGGCCGACTTCGCCTTCATGGTCCACGGCACCGCCCAGCTCTACCTCACCGGCCCCGACGTCGTGGAGGCCGTGACCGGCGAGCGGGTCACGCACGCCGAGCTCGGCGGCGCGCAGGTGCACGGCAGCCGCTCGGGCCTGGCCACGTTCGTGCACGACGACGAGGAGAGCTGCCTGGCCGCCGTGCGCGAGCTGGTGTCGATGCTGCCCGGCAACAACCTGAGCCGGCCGCCCGCGCTGTCCCCGTGCGGCGCGACCGCCGACCTGCGCCCGCGGCTGGCGGAGATCGTGCCCGTTGACCCGAGGAAGCCCTATGACATGCGGCTGGTGATGGCGGAGTTGGCCGACGACGGCGACTTCCTGGAAGTGCACAAGGGCTGGGCGGCCAACGTGGTGTGCGCGCTGGCCAGGATCGACGGCGAGGTGGTCGGCCTGGTCGGCAACCAGCCGACGGTGCTGGCCGGCGTGCTCGACGTGGCCGCCTCGCAGAAGGCCGCGCGGTTCGTGAGGTTCTGCGACGCCTTCTCGATCCCCTTGGTGACGCTCGTGGACGTGCCCGGCTTCCTGCCCGGCAAGGACCAGGAGCACGCCGGCGTCATCAGGCACGGCGCCAAGCTGCTCTACGCCTACTGCGAGGCGACCGTGCCGCGCGTCCAGGTCATCCTCAGGAAGGCGTACGGCGGGGCGTACATCGTGATGGACTCCCGCTCCATCGGCGCGGACCTGTCGCTGGCGTGGCCCACCAACGAGGTCGCCGTGATGGGCCCGGAAGGCGCCGTCAACGTGATCCACCGCAGAGAGCTGGCCGCCGCGGCCGACCCGGTCACCACCCGCGCGGAGCTTCTCGACCGGTACACCAGGGAGCTCGTGCATCCGACGTACACCGCCGAGCGGGGGCTCGTCGACGACGTGATCGACCCCGTGGAGACCCGCGCGGCGGTCGCCCGCGGCCTGGCCATGCTGCGTGACAAGCGCAAGCCGGCCACCCCGCGCAAGCACGGGAACCTGCCGCTGTAGGACCCGCCTCCCAGACCCCGCAGGGTGCCTCCCCCTGCGGGGTCTTCGCATGTCACGGGCTCCCTGACAGCATGCGGCGGCCCCCGTGCAGCTTCCTGCCTCCCGCTTGCCTGGATTGCGCCACCCCCGGATCCCACAGTGGAGGAAACGCGAATCGACCAGATCAGGAGGTGGGACATGAAGCACACGGCCGCCCGCCCGCCGCGCGCCGCGACGCCCGTCGCGGTGGCCGTCAGGTACGTGCGGGCGCCGGACAGGAGGGGCCAGCAGCCGTGCTCATACAGCTGACGATGCGCCGGGTCGGCGGGCTGCCGATCCCGGGCTCCCCGATCGACGGGATCCGCATCTTGGCGCTCCTGCCGCGGAACTGGGCCAAGGACCTCAGCCAGGCCACCGGGGACATCGTCATCCGGGTACGCCCCGACGAGCCCACGACCAGCGCGCAGGTGCGCGACCGGGTGGCGGAGATCCTCACCAACCCCGAGGTCAGCCACTGGGAGCTGGTGACCTGTCACACCCTGCCCAACCGGCAGCCGAACTGGACATCATCGAAGGAGGAGAATCTATGATCGCCGCCGTCTTGGCCACCGGAGAGTGCCATGTGTGGTGGGCCGTACCGCAGGAATGGACGGTCGACAGCCTGGCCTCCACGCTCAGCGAGCGGGAGCTGGAGAGGGCCGCGCGGTTCCGCCGCGAACCCGACCTGCGCCGGTTCCTGACCGGGTCCTGGCTGCTGCGCACCGTGGCCGCCGCCCAGCTCGGGATCAGTCCCGGCGAGGTCGAGGTCGACCGGTCCTGCCCCGATTGCACCCGCTACCACGGCAAGCCGCACATCGTCGCGGCCGGCCCGCCGCTGCACGTCTCGGTCTCGCACTCGGGCGACCGGGTCGTGGTGGCCTTGACCGGCGAGGGGCCGCTGGGCGTGGACGTGGAAGCCGTGCCGTCCGAGCCCGTGGACGACCTGGCCAGGTGCGCCCTCACCCGGGATGAGCGGTTGGCGTTGGAGGCGTTGCCGCGTGAGGAGAGGTACGAGGCGTTCACCAAGGTCTGGGTGCGCAAGGAGGCGGCGCTCAAGGCCACCGGGCACGGCCTGCGCGTCTCGCCGAGCACGGTCGAGGTGAGCAGCCCCGCCGCGGACCCGAAGCTGCTGAGCTGGCCGCTGGACATCGCGCCCGACCGGGTGCGGTTCGAGCCGCTCCACCCCGGTCACGGGTATGTGGCGGCGGTGGCGGTGCTCGACGCCGACCGGCCTGTCAGAGTGAGGGAGTACCACGTGCCCGGCATGCGGCCCGTCACCGTTCCCGACGCCCTCGTGGCCGCGTGACGAGGGGGTGATCCCGGTGAAGAGAGGGCTCCTCCTGCTCCCCGGCCCGTGGATGGGAGCGTGGGCCTGGGAGCAGGTGGTGCGCCGGCTGCGCGCCCGCGGGCACGACGCCCGCGCCGTCACGCTGCGCGGGCTGTCCCCGCACCAGGCGGACGTCTCCGGCATCGGCCTGGAGACCCACGTCCGCGACGTGCTCGCGCTTCTGGACGCCGCGGACCTGCGGGACGTCGTCCTGGTCGGTCACAGCTACTCCGGCCTGGTGGCCGGGCAGGTGGCCGACCGGGCGCGGCACCGCGTCGCCCACACGGTGTACGTCGAGGCGTTCCTGCCGCACCACGGCCGGTCGATGCTGCACGCCTTCCCCGAACGGCTGCGCGCGCAGGAGCTCCGGCTCATCGCCGACAACGGCGGCCGCTGGCCGGCCCCCGACCACTCGGTCGTGGGCGAGGGGCAGGGGCTGACCCGCGCGCAGGCGCGCCGCCTGGCCGCCCGGTTCGTCGGCCACCCGGGGCGCACGGTCACCGAGCCGGCGGCGCTGAGCGCGCCGCTGGCGCGGCAGCGGGGCAGCTACGTCATCTGCTCCAAGGACCACTTCGACGGCCGCGTGGCGGCCGACGTGGCGGCGCTGCGCGCGGCGCCGAACTGGGACTTCCACACGCTGGACACCGGCTACTGGCCGATGGTCTCAGCTCCCGGCCCGCTGGCCGACCTCCTGTCCGCCATCGCCTCCCGCTCTTCCTGACCCCCGGGCCCCCGGCGGGCGGGGCGAGGGGAGGGGCGGCGGAGCAGGGGGGCGTACAGGGTCAGCAGGATGGTCAGGGCCAGGCCGACCAGCAGGGCCGAGAAGAGCCACTCGGCCGAGCCGCCGGGGCCGTAGACGCGGGTGTCGTGGCCGATGTCCACCGCCCGCGTCCGCGTGCCCGCCCGGTGGGTGTCGCGGTCGCTGCCGTACAGCTCGACGCCGGTCCGGCGGACGGTGCCGTCGTCGGAGCGGAAGCCGCCCGACCAGACGCAGGAGACGTGCCCGGGATGCTGGACGCAGGAGAGCCGGACCGCGGTGAACGTGCCCGGCACGCCGTCGGCCCTGGCCGCGCGGAAGACCGTGCCGAGGTTCGGCACGGTCACCACGAGCAGGAGCACCGCGACGAGGGTCAGAGCCACGGAGATGCCGCCCGGCCGCCCGCGGGGCCGCGTCACCAGCTGTGCGCCGGCGCGCAGGAACACGCCATGCGGGCCCGCTCGGCCGGCCGCGGCCGCCGGTGCAGCAGCATCGCCGCCACCATGGGCGCGAAGACCAGAGCGTTGTAGAACAGGTGCAGCTCGACGCGGGGCACCACGAGCTGCAGGATGCTCGTCGGCGCAGGACGGCCCAGCAGGTGGTCGCCGGTGAGCGCCTGGAGGAGCAGAAGCAGATGCTCCAGGTGGTGCCAGATCTGGATGCCGAGCGACACGTTCCACCACAGGCGGGACCTGCCGGTGAAGCCGGAGCGCAGCATGAGGAGGCCGGCCAGCATCAGCAGCGCGTAGCCGTAGTGCATCCACTCGGACGTCACGAGCCAGGGGAAGGGCACGCCGAGCACGCCCCGCGCGGCCGGCAGCGGCCAGCCCAGTACGTAGATCTGGACGGCCTGGGCGAGGTGCTCGGCCCAGTGCGCCAGGACGATCACGAGGAACGCCCCCAGCGCCGCCTTGTGGTACCGGCCGTTGAGCCGCGCCAGCGGGCCGGCGGCCGCCTCCGCGGACGCGGTGTTTTCTGGGGACGCGCTCTCGGATGCCGATTGTGTGACCATGCGGGGACCTCGATTCCGGGATCGCTCACGCGCCGGACCGGCGCCTCACCAGCGTCGTCCGCCGCAACGCCCGGCTACATCTCGGACGTTGCGGACTTTCCCGGAATCGCCCCGCGTCACGGCCGGTCGCCGCCGTGCGGCAGGTCGGTGAGCAACTGCTTGGTCGTGGAGGTGACGCCGCAACGGGCGGCCACGTAGTGGAGGGTGCGCCGGTGGTCGGCGGCGGTCAGGTCGGCGATGGCGTCGGCCACCACGTACGGCTGGACGTCGTGCGTGAAGGCGTCGACCGCCGTCGTCAGGATGCCGATGTGCCCGTAGACCCCGGCGATGATCAGCTGGTCTCGGCCGCTCTCGCGCAGCCGCCACAGCAGCGACGTGTCGTGGAAGGCGCTGTAGCGCTTCCTGGCCAGCACCCAGTCACCGGGGCGGGGCGCCACGTCGGGGTGGATCGCCCGGTCGGCCGGGTCGAGCCAGGCGCCGCGGTCCCAGAAGTCCTTGAGCAGCCCGCGCTGCTCGACCGTCATGACGCCCGGCTGCGCCGTGTACGCCACCGGGATGCCGGCCGCCGCGCACCGCTCGCGCAGCGCCGCCGCGTTCCTCAGCAGGTCGGTCAGCGGGGACTCGCCCGCGGGGAAGGCCCGCAGGGCGGCGTTCTGCAGGTCCAGCAGGATGAGCACGGCCCGGCGCGGGTCGAGCGTCCAGGGGGCCGTGTTCGGCGGCAGCTCGCCGGCGTCCGGCATGGGATAGGGCTCGATGATCTCCGCGAGTAAATCTGGTACGACAGTCATTACGGCCTCCGCATTCTCAATGGTCCCTCCCTCAAGAATGTGATCGGCGAACGGCGCGGACAAGGCGAAGCGGCGGCAGCAAGTTGTCCCGCCGCCGCCGCTTCCGGCCAGGTGGCCGGAGGTCAGAGCCCGGCGGCGGCCCGCAGCGCGGCGGCCCGGTCCGTCGACTCCCAGGAGAACTCGGCGCGGCCGAAATGTCCGTACGCGGCGGTCTCCGCATACCCGGGCCGCAGCAGGTCGAGATCCCTGATGATGGCGGCCGGCCGCAGGTCGAACATCTCCAGCACGGCGGCGTGAATGCGCTCCACGGGTACGGCCTCGGTGCCGAAGCACTCCACGAACAACCCGACGGGCTTGGCCTTGCCGATGGCGTACGCCACCTGCACCTCGCACCGGCGGGCCAGCCCGGCGGCCACCACGTTCTTGGCCACCCACCGCATGGCGTACGCGCCCGACCGGTCCACCTTGGAGGGGTCCTTGCCGGAGAACGCGCCGCCGCCGTGCCGGGCCATGCCGCCGTACGTGTCAATGATGATCTTCCGGCCGGTCAGCCCGGCGTCGCCCTGCGGCCCGCCGATCTCGAACCGGCCGGTCGGGTTGACCAGCAGGCGGCAGCCGGTGGCGTCGAGGTCCACCTCGGCCAGCACGGGATCGATCACGTGCCGCCTGATGTCCGGGATCAGCAGGTCCTTCAGGTCGACCCCGGCCGCGTGCTGGGTGGACAGCACCACGGTGTCCAGGCGCACCGGCCGGTCGCCGTCGTACTCGACCGTCACCTGCGTCTTGCCGTCCGGCCGCAGGTACGGGATCGTCCGCGTCCTGCGGGCCTCGGCCAGCCGCCGCGCCAGCCGGTGCGCCAGCATGATCGGCAGCGGCATCAGCTCGGGCGTCTCCTCGCAGGCGTAGCCGAACATGATCCCCTGGTCGCCGGCACCCTGCCGGTCGAGCTCATCGGCGACGCCCTCCTCGCGGTGCTCGTAGGCGTCGTCGACGCCCTGCGCGATGTCGGGCGACTGGGTGCCGATCGACACCGACACGCCGCAGGAGGCCCCGTCGAAGCCCTTGTTCGAGGCGTCGTACCCGATCTCCAGGATCTTCTCCCTGATCAGGCCGGGGATGTCGGCGTAGGCCGAGGTCGTGACCTCGCCCGCGACGTGGATCTGACCGGTGGTGACCAGCGTCTCGACCGCGACCCGGCTGGCCGGGTCCTCCTTCAGGAGGGCGTCGAGGATGGTGTCGCTGATCTGGTCGGCGATCTTGTCCGGGTGGCCTTCGGTGACCGACTCCGAGGTGAACAGACGACGTGACACGGGGCGGCCTCCTAGTAGGGCAACCGGCGACCGGACGGCGTACGCAGATCGGGGGACGCGGTCGGGCGGGGTTTCGGTTTCGGAACACGGATCTGGCGCATGCGGACGAACTCCATTCGAATCCTGGGCGGGCCGGGGAATTTCGCCGGGAATTTCCTCGGTAATTCCCCGGCAATGGCGTTGCAGACCACCCGAGATTCGCGTCGTGCATCCTGTTTCCGCGGCTGATCTGCGCTGGCGAAAGTACCTTCGAAGATAACCCCGGAGCTGAATTCCATGTTCTTTTGCTGTGCTTATGTCGGGTTCGGCGCCGCCGCGCTTCGTGCGCGCGTCCGGCGCCGCCGCGCTCATACCCCGGGGGCCGCCGTCACGCGCACGTCAGGGTTCGACGCGCACCCGGTCACGGAACCATTCGGTGAGCGCCCGCATCTCCGCCGCCAGGCTCTCCTCCGACTCGCCCGACATCATCACCGTGCCGGCCCGGATGTTCGAGGCCGCCCGGAGGTCCGGCACCACGTCGCCCGGCCCGACCCGCAGCCGGGCGGCCGCGACGCCGGGGCGGCGGCGCAGCTCGTCGAGCCCCGGCATCGAGCGCACCCGCCCCGGCCGGGCCGGCAGGTGCACCCAGCCGTACGGCCGGGCCGCCTGGCCGCGGTCCGGCGCGACGCCAGCCGGCAGGCCCAGCACCGCCCTGGCCCACTCGTCGTAGAGGTCGACGCCGAACTTCACCCGCGTGGTCTCCGGGATCATCCCGCCGCCGACGCGGCCCGCGCACTCGCTGAACACCAGCCGGTCGCCCTGGTCGAACAGCTCCATGTGGAAGACGCCGTCGGTGTGGCCGATCGCCGTCAGCGCGGCCGCGACCGGCTCGCGGACGCGGTCGTACAGGCCGGAGGCCGGATCGACGGTCACCGACCCCATCATGCGGCCGTTCTGGATCTCGATGACGTTCTGCAGGTAGCGGGAGACGCCGGCGAACAGCGGGACGCCCTCGCGTACGACGCCGTCGACGTGCAGCTCGACGCCTTCCACGAACTCCTCGACCAGCCACGGCCCCGGCTGGCCCGAGGCGGCGATGGCGGCCCTGGCCCGGTCCAGCGACTCCCGGTCGCGTACCACGAAGGTGAGCTGGGTCGAGACGCCGGCCAGCGGCTTCACCACGTACGGGGCGGCCGGGTCCGGCAGGCCGGAGACGGAGGTGACGGTGCGGCAGCCGGCCGCGGGCACGCCGGCCGCGCGGACCCGCCGCTTCTGCACCGCCTTGTCCCGCAGCGCGACCGCGGTGTCCACGGGCAGGCCGGGCCGGTCGTACGCGGCGGCCAGCACCGCCGCGGGCACGATGCACTCCTCGTGCTCGGAGCAGACGACGTCGAAGCCGCGCACGTCGACGGAGGCCCGCAGCAGCCCGGCCGCCACGTCGTCGAGCCGGGTCGCGTCGGGGACCACGACCACCCGTCCGGCGCTTCCGTGCCGGGCCGGCTCGCCGGCGTCGGCGGCGGGCACCACGAAGGTGGTCTCGCCGCCGTGCCGGGCCAGCGCGTCGGCGGTGTCCGGCCACCAGCCGAGGTACAGAACGTGCGGGGTGCGTCCCATTGGCCTGCCTCCCTTCAGAGACCGTCATGGTGGCACGGCGCCTCCGCGCGGACATCTTCGAGAATGTGCTCCGCGACATACGGCAGGCCGATTTGTGGCAGGCCGATATCGGGCAACCTCGGAGATGTCCGCGGAACCGCGCGGGTCCACGATTTCTCCTGTGCCTGGATTTTCCGAACCAACGGTCGCGGTCGCGCATTCTCTGGCGGGCCGGCTGATCGAGCGCGCCCGCGTGCAGCCGGATTCGGTCGCGCTCGTGACGGACGCCGGCCGGGTCACGTACGCCGAACTGCACGCGCTCGCGTGCGCGGCGCGCACCCGCGTCGAGGCGGTGGCGCCGGCCGGCGCGCCGGTCGCGGTGCGGGCGGCCAAGACCCCCGGGACCATCGCGCTGATCGTCGCGTGCCTGCTGGCCCGGCGGCCGTTCCTGCTGCCCTCGCCCGAGCTGGGCGAGCAGGCGCTGGACGCGCTGCTGGAGCGGGCCGGATGCCGGGCGCTGCTGGACGGCTCCACCTGCCGCCTCACCCCCGGAGCGCACGGGACGGTGCCCGGCGACGTCCGTTTCATGCTCACGACGTCGGGATCCACCGGGGTGCCGAAGATCGTGCCGCTGACCGCGGGAGCCGTCGACCGGTTCACCGACTGGGCGGCCGGGCGGTTCGGCCTGCGCCCCGGCACGGTGGTGCTGAACTACGCGCCGCTCAACTTCGACCTGTGCCTGCTGGACGTCTGGGCGACGCTCAAGGCCGGCGGCACGGTCGTGCTGGCCGACCCGGAGCGCTCGACCGACGGCCGCTACCTGGCCGGGCTCATCACGGCCGAGCGCGTCCAGGTCGTGCAGTCGGTGCCGATGTTCTACCGCCTCGTCGCCGACGCCCGCGGCGGCGAGCCGCTTCCCGGCGTCCAGCACGTGATCGTGACGGGCGACCGGATCACCGCCGGCCTGCTGGGCGAGCTGCCCGCGCTGTTCCCCGCCGCCCGGCTCTACAACCTGTACGGATGCACGGAGACCAACGACAGCTTCCTGCACGAGCTGCGCGAGCCCGCCGGCGACGGGACCGCCGTGCCCATCGGCCGTCCCATCGCGGGCGTGGACGCCCTGGTGGCCGGCGACGACGGCGCCGTGCTCGACGGCCCGGCGACCGGTGAGCTGCTGGTGCGCACGCCGTTCCAGACCACCGGGTACCTCGGGCCGAACCACGCGTTCGTCCGGCTGGACGGCGGGCGGCCGTACTTCCGCTCCGGCGACCTGGTGCGGCGCGACGAGCACGGGGTGTTCACCCTCATCGGCAGGAACGACTTCCAGGTGAAGGTGCGCGGCACGCGGGTGAACCTCCAGGAGGTCGAGCACCTCCTCCTCGCGCACGAGGCCGCCGCCGAGGCGGCCGTGGTCGGCGTCCCCGACGACCTGTCCGGGGTGCGCATCCACGCCGTCGTGCGCAGGAAGGGGCCGCTGAACACCCTCGCCCTGCGGGACTACTGCCGGACCCGGCTGCCCCGGGCCGCCATCCCCGCCACCTTCCAGGTCGTCGACGAGCCGCTGCCGATGACGTCGACCGGCAAGGTCGACCGGCAGTCGATCATCAACACGCTGCGGAACAGGAGCTGAGCATGGATCCTTCGTACGCCATCAAGCACTATCTCGTCCGCGAGTTCATCCCGGACATCACCCCGGACGAGCTGGAGGACGACTACGACCTCGTCGGCAACGCGGTGGTGAACAGCCTCAGCCTGCTCAAGATCGTGAACTGGCTGGCCGACACGTACGACATCCCGCTGGACGACGTCGACATCTCGATGAAGGACTTCGTCACCGTGGCGGCCATCCGCGGATTCGTCGGCCGCACGGCGAGGAAGCACGTGCCGGCGCTCGCCGAGAACTGATGTGGGGGGAACGGAAATGATCATCCGGAGGGTTGACGACGTCGCCGGCGTCGAATGGGGGAACGGGATCAGCCGCCGCCTGCTGGTCGCGGACGACGGCATGGGCTACACGCTGACCGACACCACCGTGTGGGCCGGCACCCGGTCTCCGCTGCAGTACCGGAACCACCTGGAGGCCTGCTACTGCGTGTCCGGCACCGGGATGGTCGTCGACTCGGCGGGCAACGAGCACCCCATCGAGCCGGGCACCATGTACGCCCTGGACGAGCACGACGCCCACTACCTGATCGCCTCACCCCTGCAGGACCTCCGGCTGATCTGCGTCTTCGCGCCGGCGTTGACCGGTCACGAGCGGCACGACTTCAGCCGGCTCGAGTTCTCCCAGTACTGAGAGGCGCGGGCATGCGCGAGTGGACTGACGAACAGCGGCGGCTCCGGGACTCCTTCGCCCCGGTGTTCGCCGCGTGCAACGAGGGGCACCTGGAACGCGACCGGCGCGCGGAGTTCGCGCACGCCCAGTGGAAGCTCCTGGCCGGGTCGGGGCTGCTGGGCCTGCCGTTCGATCCCGAATGGGGCGGCCTGGGCCAGGACCTGCTCACCACCATGTACGTGCTGGAGTCGCTCGGCCACGGCTGCCGCGACAGCGGGCTCACCTTCGCGGTGTCCACCCACGTGGTGAGCACGGGCATCCCCGTCCACGCGTTCGGGTCCGCCGAGCTCAAGGCGCGCTACCTGCCCGCGATCTGCGACGGCACGGCGATCGGCGCGCACGCGATCAGCGAGCGCCACGGCGGCTCGGACGCGACCAGCATGCGCATGACGGCCACCGCCCGCGGCGACGAGTACGTCCTCACCGGCGAGAAGTGCTTCATCAGCAGCGGCCCGGTCGCCGACCTGTTCCTCGTGTACGTCAAGACGGCGCCCGAGGAGGGCGCGTTCGGGATGACCGCGTTCGTCGTCGAGCGTGACACGCCGGGGCTGGAGCTGGGGCCGCCGCTGGAGAAGATGGGGCTGAAGACCTCCCCCTTCTGCAACGTGACCTTCGACGACTGCGTGGTGCCCGCCGCCAACGTCGTGGGCCGCCCGGGGCGGGGCTATTTCATCCTCGACCACGTGATGAAGTGGGAGATCCTGTGCTCCTTCATCATCAGCATGGGCGCCATGCGGCACCGGCTCGGCAAGTGCGTCGAGTTCGCCAGGTCGCGCGTCCAGTTCGGCGGCACCATCGGCTCCTGCCAGCTGATCGCCGACAAGATCGTCGACATGAAGATCGGCGCGGACACGGCGGTGAAATGGCTGTACGACACCGCCGAACGGTTCGCCTCCGGCGCGGACGTCATGGTCGACATCGCGATCTCCAAATTGCTGGCCAGCGAGGCGAACCTCAAATCCGCGGCGGACGCGGTGCAGATATTCGGGGCCCGGGGATACCTCACCGAATACGGTGTGGAAAAAGATCTCCGCGACGCGACCGGAGGCACGATCTACTCCGGCACCTCGGAAATCCAGCGGGACAAGATCGCCCGCATGCTCGGAATCCAGGGATCATGAGGCGGAGAGATGACTGTCGAAACGACTTCCGATGAGCGGCTCCTCGCGGTCACCGAGTTCCTCGACCACGACCACCCGGTCGTCACCGAATTCGTCGCCCGCGCCCTCGGCGGGCGCTGGGGCACGCCCGCGGAGAACGCGGTCACGCTGTACTACGCGGTGCGCGACGACATCCGCTACGAGGTCTACGGCGCCGACCTGAGCCGCGCCGGCCTGCGCGCCAGCGCCGTCATCGCCCGCGGCCAGGGCTTCTGCGTGCACAAGTCCATCGTGTACGCCGCCGCCTGCCGCGCCGCCGGCATCCCCAGCCGCATCGTGCTCACCGACGTGCGCAACCACCTGGCCTCCCCACGGCTGCGCGAACTGGTCGGCGGCGACGTGTTCCGCATGCACGCGCTCAACTCGGTGCGCCTCGGCGGCCGCTGGGTCAGGTGCACGCCGGTGTTCAACAAGCTGCTGTGCCGCCTGTACGGCATCACGCCGCTGGAGTTCGACGGCGCCGCGGACAGCGTCTCCCACCCCTACGACCGGCAGGGCCGGCGGTACATGGAGTTCCTCGCCGACCACGGCGACTTCGACGACTTCCCGTACGAGCTGGTCGTGGGCGCCATCAGGGCGGCCCACCCGCGGCTGCTGGCCGGGGAGCACGCGACGACCAGCGGGTCGCTCGTCGTCGAAGCCGGCGTCCAGGGAGGCTAGGCCATGGCCACGCCGCTGCTCGCCGGGACGACCGACCAGGTGGCCGACCTGATCGACCAGCTCGACACCTGCGCGCGCGGGCTCCACCAGGCCCGGCTCGACCTCGACGACCACGCCGCCTACTGCCGGAGCCGGGCGCTGCCCGTGGACGAGCCGGTGGTCGGCCACCTGCGCGACAGCGTCAGGTACGTCGCGGACCGCATCGCCGAGCGGCGCGGCGACCTGGTCGCGGCGGCGCTGCCGGGCGAGGGGGAGCTGTCCTCCGGCGAGGCGCTGCTCCGCTGCGGCCTCGCCACGCTGGCCTACGTCAGGGACGCGCTCGAATGGTGCTCCGCCTCCTACGCGCAGTCGGGGGCGGTGCAGTTCTTCGGCCTCGGCGCCCAGGACTCCCCGCGGGTCAACTACGAGCGCTACGAGCACACCGCGGTCCGGCAGGTAGAGGACCAGCTGCTCGGCGTCCTCGGGCTGCGCCCCGAGGAGCACGGGCTCAGCACCACCTCGTCGGGGGTGGCGGCGTACACGCTGGTGGAGTCGTTCCTGCTCAGGGAGCGGCTGCGGCCGGGCGACACCGTGCTGGTCGCGCCGTACATCTACTTCGAGGCGGCCGAGCAGCTCTCCACGCTGCCGCCGTTCGTCGACGTCCGATGGGCGACCGGGTACAGCGTGGACGAGCTGGTAGCCGACGTGCTCAGGCACCGGCCGCGCTGCCTGTTCGCCGACCCGCTGGCGAACACGGCGCAGCAGCGCATGGTCGACCTGGGCGCGCTCGCCGAGCGGCTGCGGTCGGCGGTCACCTGGCCGATCACGCTCGTCGTGGACGGCACCATGGTGTCCGGCATGCTGCCGCCCGCGCTGCTCTCCGGCGACGACACCGTCGAGATCGTCTACTACGAGAGCTGCTCGAAGTACCTCCAGCTCGGCCTCGACTCCAACATGGCCGGCCTCGTGGCCTACCCCGCCCACCTGCGCGAACGCTTCGAGCTGCTGCGCCGCAACAGCGGGTCGATCCTCTACCGGCACGCCGCCGACATGTTTCCCAGGTACGAGCGCGCCGCCTACCGCCGCCGGATGACCCGGATCGGGGCCAACGCCGGCCGCGCCGCCGCGCTGCTGCGGGCCGACCCCCGGGTGCGCGCCGCCGGCCAGGTCTTCCACCCGACCCTGCCCGGCCACCCGGACGCCGAGGTCGCGCGGCGGCTGCCGTACGCGGGCGGCTGCGTCACGTTCCTGTTCCACGAGCCGGAGCGCAACACCAGGGACGAGCTGAACGCCCTGATCGACCGCGCCATCGGCGGCGCGGCGGCGGCCGGCGCGCAGCTGACCAAGGGGGCCAGCTTCGGCTTCTCGGCGCCGCGCCTGTCGGCCGCCGACGCCTTCGCCGAGGGCGAGCCGCCCTTCCTGCGGCTGTACGCGGGCGACCGCGGCGGCCAGATCGCGTCGCTGGCCGAGATCATCGCCCGGGCGTTGTCCGAGCACCTCGGGTGACCGTCGAAGGGAGTCGGAGATGTCCGGCCTGGCACGCGGCGTCCCCCCGCTGATCGCCTACGGGTTCCTGATGGCCGCCGTCGACGTGTACGCCGGCAACCGGCTGCAGACGGTCGACCCGATCACCGTCGCCGCGATCGCGTTCACCCTGGCGGCGGCGTACTTCCTGGCCGGGGAGATCGGCCGGAAGGGCCTCGCGGGGGCGCTGCGGCCGGTGCGCGGGCACCGCCACGACGTCATCGCGATCAACATCGTGTCGGCGGTCACCTGGCTCACCCTGCTGTACGCGTTGAGGCAGCTGGAGCCGGCGATCGTGAACGTCGTCGCGCTGTCGATCGGGCCCGCGCTCGTCGCCCTGCTCGGGCCTCTGCTCCGCAGGGGCCACCGGGTGCTCCCCGGCGAGGTCGCGGTGTCGCTGGGCGTCCTCGCCCTGATCGGCGTGCTGATGTGGGGGTCGGCGACGGGCATGAGCGGGCTCGGCCGGCTCGACTCCGGCGACGCCGCGCTCGGGCTGGCGCTCACGCTCGTGTGCGGGCTCAGCTGCACGGCCAACGTCATCTACTCCAAGCGGCTCAGCGACGCCGGGTTCACGCCCTCGTCGTCGATGGCCGTCCGGTACTTCCTCACCGTCGCCGTCTGCTGGACCCTGCTGATCATCGGCGGCGATCCGCGGATCGGCGCGGCGATCCTGCCCGGGGCCGTGGTCGCCGTCATCGGGATCGCGCTGCCGAACTGGCTGAGCCAGGTCGGGATCAAGCACGTCGAGCCGATCACCGCGGCGCTCCTCGGCACGCTGTCGCCCATCTTCGCCTTCCTGATGCAGCTGCTCGACAGCCGGCTGAGCCCGTCGGGCCTCACGCTCGCGGGCCTGGTCGGCATCACGATCCTGGTCACGGTCGGCGTCGTCGTCCGGGCCAGGCACGACCGATCCACCACCGACACATCCGCCGGCGGGACCGTGGCCGGCGCGGCCACGGTCCCGGCCGGGACGGGAGGGCCATGACCAGCTCCATCACCAGCACCACCACCCCGGCGACCGGCTCCCCGACCGCGGACGAGGTGACCCGCGCCTACCTGCGGGCCGCCGGCGCGCCGGGCTCCCCGCTGGCCGACGCGGTCCGGCA
>DASUCK010000605.1:0-31359 GCA_036276095.1 Nonomuraea sp.
CCTCGGCGCGGGCGGGGTTGGCCAGGAGGGTGTTGACGCGGTCGGCGAGGTCGGCGGCGAAGCGGTCGGGGTCGTGGGGGGTGCCGTCGGCGTCCTGGGAGATGGGGACCAGCAGGCCGGTCTCGCCGTCGGCCACCACCTCGGGGATGCCGCCGGTGGCGGTCGCGACCACGGCGGTCTCGCACGCCATGGCCTCCAGGTTGACGATGCCCATCGGCTCGTAGACCGACGGGCACACGAACACGGTCGCGTGCGTCAGCAGCTGGATCACCTCGGCCTTGGGCAGCATCTCCTGGATCCAGAAGACGCCGTCGCGGCGGAGGTCGCGAACGAGCCGGGTCACCTCGGCCGCGATCTCGGGGGTGTCGGGCGCGCCGGCGCACAAAACGAGCTGCGCCCCCGGGTCGAACGACCGCGCCGCGCGCAGCAGGTGGACCAGGCCCTTCTGGCGGGTGATGCGGCCGACGAACACGACGTACGGCCTGAGCGGGTCGACGCCGTGCTTCTTGAGCACGTCGAGGCCGTGGTCGGGGGCGTACTGGACGGTGTCGATGCCGTTGTGGATCACGGTGACGCGGCCCGGCGGGATCTCCGGGTAGGCGGCGAGCACGTCGCGCCGCATGCCTTCCGAGACGGCGATCACCGCGTCCGCGGCGGCCAGCGCCGTGCGCTCGGCCCACGAGGAGATCGTGTAGCCGCCGCCGAGCTGCTCGGCCTTCCACGGCCGCAGCGGCTCCAGGCTGTGCGTGGTGATCACGTGCGGGACGCCGTGGAGCAGCTTGGCCACGTGGCCGGCGAAGTTGGCGTACCAGGTATGGGAGTGGACGACGTCGGCGCCCTCACAGGCGGCGGCCATCTCCAGGTCGACGCCGAGCACCTGGAGGGCGGCGTTGGCGTGCTCCAGCCCGCCGGGCACCCGGTAGGCGGCGACCCCGGGCTCGTCGCGGGCGGCGCCGAAGCAGCGCACCCGTACGTCGGCCAGCCGGCGCAGCTCCCTGGCCAGGTATTCCATGTGCACCCCGGCGCCGCCGTACACCTCGGGCGGGTATTCACGGCTGAGCAGATCGACACGCATGACACGACCTTAAGGCGGGCGGCGTCCGGCGGCCCACCTCCACGAGCGGATTTTGCCCGGCCGTCAGCGGGCCCCCGTCACGAACTGGCAAATCCGGACACGAGGGAAGTTCACCATGCCGGGTTTCGTCGATAGATCGGCCTTTTGAGGGTAGCGTCACGGGCATGAGGTCCCGGAGGGTGCTTGCGGTCGTGCTGGCTGGTGGAGAGGGCAAGAGGCTCATGCCGCTCACGGCGGATCGGGCGAAACCGGCCGTGCCGTTCGGGGGGATATATCGGCTCATCGATTTCGTGCTGTCCAACCTCGCGAACGGCGGCTTCCTGAAGATCGTCGTCCTGACCCAGTACAAGAACCACAGCCTGGACCGGCACGTCTCGCGCACGTGGCGGCTGTCGGCGATGCTCGGCAACTACGTCACGCCCGTGCCCGCGCAGCAGCGGCTGGGGCCGCGGTGGTTCTCCGGGTCGGCGGACGCGTTGTTCCAGAACCTCAACCTGATCTACGACGAGATGCCCGAGCACGTGATCGTGTTCGGCGCCGACCACATCTACCGCATGGACCCGCGGCAGATGGTCGAGCAGCACGAGGACTCCGGCTCCGATGTGACCGTGGCGGCGATCAGGCAGCCGCTGTCGCTGGCCGACCAGTTCGGGGTGATCGAGACCGACCCCGAGGGGCGCCGGATCGTCGCGTTCAGGGAGAAGCCGAAGGACGCGGTGGGGCTGGCCGACTCCCCCGACGAGGTCTACGCCTCGATGGGCAACTACGTGTTCAAGACGCAGTCGATGATCGACGCGCTGCGCGAGGACGCGCTCGACCCGACCAGCAGGCACGACCTGGGCGGCAACATCATTCCGATGCTGGTCAAGTCGGGCGGGGCGGACGTCTACGACTTCAAGAACAACGTCGTGCCGGGGTCGAGCGAGCGCGACCGCGGCTACTGGCGCGACGTCGGCACCCTCGACGCCTACTACGAGGCCCACATGGACCTCATCTCGGCGCATCCCGTCTTCAACCTCTACAACGACAAGTGGCCGATCTTCACCGGGCACGACCCGCTGCCGCCGGCGAAGTTCGTGCACAACGAGGGTGACCGGGTGGGGCGGGCCATCGACTCGCTGGTGTCGCCGGGCGTGATCGTCTCGGGCGGCACGGCCGTGCGGTCGATCCTGTCACCGCGGGTGGTGCTCCACTCGCACTCGCTGGTGGAGGACTCCGTGCTGATGGAGAACGTGAAGGTGGGGCGGGGGGCGATCGTCCGCAAGGCGATCATCGACAAGAACGTGGTGATTCCCGACGGCGCACGCATCGGGTTCGACCCGGAGTACGACCGCACGCGGTTCGCGTTGACCAGGGGCGGGGTCGTGGTGATCGGCAAGAACGAGATCGTCGACCGCTGAGCATGAGGGGTCCCGGGGCACGTGGTGTGTCCCCGGGACCTGACCGGTGGGAAAACGCCTGACCGGTCGAGTGTGCGTCAGCGGCCGAACCAGGAGCCGGGGTAGCCGCCCCACGGCGGGCCGTACGGGTGCCCGTAGTCGGCGTCGCCGTAGTCGGCGTCGTCGTAGTCGTCGTCGTCGTACGCGTCGTTGCGGTTCCAGTGGTGGTGGTGGCGGTGGTCGTCCTTCTTCTTGCAGGCCTTGGCGTCGCGGCGGCCGGCGTACACGCCCCAGCGGTCGATGCCGAGCGTGTTCGTGCTGTCGCCGACGCTGAGGTCGCACTTGGTGGAATCGGCGCTGACCGGAGCCGCCATACCGGCCACCCCGAAGGCGGCGATGAGAGCGCCGCCCGCGACTATGAGATTTACTTTCATGATCTCCCCTTGTGTGGTCACGGAGTGACAACAATTCACGACTCTATGTAGTCGATCCAGGATCGCGGTGTAACGCCACGCGAGAAGCGTCTGACCGGTCTGCCCGATCCTGAATCCATAACGAGCGGTTATCGTCGCAGGTCGGGGACGTGGCCCGGGCCGCCGGCGGTATCGCCGAGGCCGGCCTCCAGCACGCCTGACACCCGTGCGCCGATTGGGTCTTGCTGGCTCCCACGTTCGGGATCACGCTGAACGGCAGGAGGCAGTGACATGTCGCATCCACTCGGAGTCAGCCGCCCGGACCTACAAGTCGCCGACCTGCCCACCCCCGAAGAGGTCTTCAAGGTCTCCAAGATCGGTCCCAAGGAACTCGTCAAGTACGCCGTCGGCCCCAGCCTGATCGCCCTCGGCATCTCGATCGGCAGCGGTGAGTGGCTGCTCGGCCCGCTCAACGTCGGCCAGTACGGCTTCGTCGGCGTCGGCTGGGTCATCCTGGTCTCGGCGCTGCTGCAGACCTTCTACAACGTCGAATGCTCCCGGTACGTCGTCGCCACCGGGGAGACGCCGGTGGTCGGCTGGGGGCGGGTGCCGCCGGGCTGGCCGCTCTGGGTGCC
Organism: Nonomuraea sp.; assembly: GCA_036276095.1. Classification (GTDB taxonomy): domain Bacteria; phylum Actinomycetota; class Actinomycetes; order Streptosporangiales; family Streptosporangiaceae; genus Nonomuraea. The sequence continues at coordinate 3,503 of DASUCK010000605.1, forward strand.
GCTCTCCGTCTTCGTGGTGATCTTCGCGTTCATCGCGGGCGGGTGGGCCGCCTCGGCCGGCCAGGGCGTGTACGCGCTCATCCACGGCGCGCCGCCGGCCGCCGACGACCTGGAGCCGCGCTGGTGGGCCGTCGCCCTGCTGGCGCTGGTGTTCGTCATCGCCGCCGCCGCGCGCCGCGTCAGCCGGGCCCTTGAGCTGGCCAACTGGGTGATGATCAGCGCGATCCTGCTCGCGCTGCTGGCGGTGGACCTGCTCGTGGTGCCGTTCAGCCAGTGGTGGGAGGGGATCCGCGGGTTCTTCACCCCCGCCGCGCCGCCCCCGGGCATCACCGCGACGCAGCTGGGCGCGCTCGCCGGGTTCACGGCGCTGGCCTCCGGCCTCAACTGGTACGTCATGGGCCACTACCGCGACAAGGGCTACGGCATGGGCCACCGCGTCGGCTACATCTCGGGACTGCGCGGCGATCGGCGCGAGATCCTGGCCAGCGGCGTGACGTTCCCCGACGACGACCGCAACCGCGGCCTGTGGCGCCGGTGGTACCGGCTGCTGCTGACCGACATGTGGGGCGTGTTCTTCGTCGGCGCCATGCTCGGCATGCTGCTGCCCACGATCCTGATGGCGCAGGCGGTCCGGATGTCCGGAGAGGCACCGACGCGGGCGAACGTCCCGACGTTCGTGGCCAGCGCGCTCGGCGACGAGTACGGGCAGGTGGCGTTCTACGTGGCGCTGGCCGTCGGCGTGCTGATCCTGTTCTCCACGCAGCTCGGCATCTTCGAGGCGATGGTGCGGGTGACGACCGACGCCGCCCACTCCACCAGCCCGCGGCTGCGCCGGCTCATCGAGGGGGACCCGCGGCGCTTCTACTACCCGTTCATGCTGGTGCTGCTGGTCATCATCTCGATCATCATCTTCCAGTCGCTGCCGGTGGCGCTGGTGGAGTGGTCGGCCAACATGTCGAACCTGGGCGCGCTGATCTACCCGTTCCTGCTGATGTATCTCAACAGCCGGCTGCCCCGCCCGGCCCGGCCGCGGCCGTGGGCGTACGTCATCCTCGTGCTCAACTTCCTGTTCTTCGGCTTCTTCTTCGTCAACTCGGTCGCCGACTTCGTGGGGGACCCGCTGGTGACGTTCTGACGGCTCGTCGAACACCAGCAGGTGGCGCCTCGACGGCCCGCTCCTCCACCGGTTCCGCCCGGCGTGCTGACCCGCCCGTCCTCGGGCGACACGCCGGGGGCCGGAACTCGGCCCTGTCGTCGTTCGTTGTGGCCGGCGCACACAATGGATCTTCGCAAGCGAACCTCGACAGGGAGAACAACGCCGTGGTCTTCAAACGCATGCTGGGTGCTCTCGGCGTCGGCGCGCCGTCGGTGGACACCGTCCTGTCCACCGCGAGCACGCTGCCGGGCGGCACGCTGGAGGGTGAAGTACGGCTCAAGGGCGGCGAGTTCGACGCCGACATCGAGCACGTCACGCTCGGCCTGGTGGCCCGGGTGGAGATCGAGCACGGCGACGCCGAAGGGTCGGGGGTGGGCGAGTTCTCCCGCGCCCGGGTCTCGGGGCCGTTCACGCTGCGCAAGGGCGAGGACCGCGTCATCGGCTTCACGATGCCGGTGCCGTGGGAGACGCCGATCAGCGAGATCGGCGGACAGCCGCTGACCGGCATGGCCCTCGGCGTGCGCACCGAGCTGGCCATCGCCAAGGCTGTCGACAAGGGCGACCTCGACATGATCGCGGTCGAGCCGCTGCCGTCCCAGCGGCGGATCCTGGAGTCGTTCCTCGACCTCGGCTTCCAGTTCAAGTCGGCCGACCTGGAGGTCGGCCGCCTGTACGGGGTCGACCAGGCGCTGCCGTTCTACCAGGAGATCGAGTTCTACCCGCCGCCGCAGCACCGCGGGATCGTGGGGGAGGTCGAGGTCACCTTCGTCGCCACGCCGGCCGGGCTGACCGTGGTGCTGGAGGCCGACAAGCGCAGCGGCCGCCGCTCCTCCTCCGACGCGGTCGACCGCTTGACGGTCAGCCACGACGACGCGATGCGCACGGACTGGGGCGGCGAGATCGGCCGCTGGCTCTCCCGCCTCTCCCCGTACGCCTCCAGCGCCCACCACAGCTCCGACCACCACCATCACGGGCACGAGCACCACCAGGCGCACCACCACGGCGGCCCCGGCCTGGGCGCGATGGCCGCCGCGGGCGCGATGGGCGTGGTGGGCGGGCTGGTGGCCGGCGAGATCGTCGAGGAGGTCGTGGAGGAGTTCTTCGAGGGCGACGAGGAGTAAACCGGCCGTCGACGCCGCCGGGCGTGCGGTCAGGGGTCCACGGGGAGGCGTCTGGCCGCGATGCCGGCGCAGCCCAGGCCCAGGGCCGTGACCAGGAGGACGCCGCCGGCGCCCAGGCCGGCCGCCACCAGGCCCGCCGCGCCGGGGAGGATGAGCTGGCCGGTGCGGTTGCCGAGCAGGCGCAGCGACATCGCGCGCCCGCGCAGGCCCGGCGGCGTCGACTCGGCCAGCCACGACATCGTCAGCGGCTGGCCGACGCCGAGCCCGAAGCCGAGCGCCAGCAGCACGGCGGCGAGCAGCCACAACGGCATGGGCACGGGGACGACCAGCATGGCCGCGGCCGCCGCGACCGTGCTCGTCACGAGCAGGCGGCGCCGCCCCACCACCCTCGACAGGCGGCCGAGGAAGAGGCGCGAGGCCATCGACGCCGCGCCGCGCAGGATCAGGAGGAGGCCGACCGCGCCGGCCGCGAGCCCGTGCTCGGTGCCGAGCGCGGGCAGGTAGACGATCGTGAGGTCGAGCGCGGCCAGGATCACGCAGCTGGTGACCAGGGCGCGGGCCAGACCGGGCAGGCGGAGCACTGAGCGCAGGTCGCCGGGCGCGTCCCGCTCGTCACCGGGCACGCGCGGGCTGCGGGCCAGGAACGCGGACAGCACGATCATGATGACGGCCAGCCCGCACGACCAGGCGAAGATGCGGCCGGTGTCAGGGATGGCCTGGTCCCCGCCGAACGCGGCGATCAGCACCGGCCCGGCGGCCTGCCCCAGCGAGGCGGCGAACGTGTAGTGCCCGAAGGCGGTGTCGTGGCGGCCGCGCCGGGTGAGGTTGGCCACCAGCGCCTGCTGGGCGATCACACAGCCGAGGTGTCCGGTGCCGAGCAGCACCCCGGCCGCGACCAGGCCCGGCACGGTGTGCCCTGACGTCAGGAAGGCCAGGGAGGCGGCCGTGAGCAGGAGGGCGCCGGCGACGGCGACGCGGCGCTCGCCGTACCGGTCGGCGGCGTGCCCGGCGGGCAGCGCCAGCAGCAGCGGCGCGATCGCGAAGCTCGCCCCGAGCGCGCCCAGCAGCGCCGCCGGCACGCCCAGCTCGATCGCCCGGTACGACATGGTCGGCCGCAGCACGAACGTGATCATCTGGATGCCGGCGGCATGGGCCAGCACCACGGCGGTCACCCGGCGTCGCCGCCGTTCCTCCTGCATCAGCACCCTTACGTCGACATCACGGGAATGGCACGGTCATCGGCTCGTCATGGGCTGGTCATCGCTGGTCATCGCTGGTCATGGGCTGAGGCGGGCGGCCTCCGGGAGCGAGCCGTCCCAGGCGGGGCCGTGCACGTACGCCAGGTCGGCCTCCATCCGCGCGGCGGTCTCGCGCAGCGCGGGCAGCACGTTCCGTACCAGGTCGGCGGGGGTGGCGCGGCTGACGTGGGTGGCCACGTTGACGGCGGCCGCCACGCGGCCGGCGCGGTCCCTGACCGGGACGGCCAGCGACCGCACGCCCTCCTCCAGCTCCTGGTCCACCAGGGCGTACCCGTCGGCGGCGGCCTGCCGGACGGCGGCCTTCAGCTCGGCGGCGGTGGTGAGGGTGTGGCGGGACAGCGGCTCGGGGGTGATGCCGTCCAGGCGCTCCTCCGGCTGTCCGGCCAGGAGCACGCGGCCCATCGAGGTCGCGTACGCGGGGAAGCGGGTGCCGACGGTGATGTCGACGCTCATGATCCGCTCGGTGGGCACGCGGGCCAGGTAGACGATGTCGTCGCCGGACAGCACGGCGACGGAGGCGGACTCGTGCACGCGGGCCACGAGGTCCGCCAGATGCGGCTGGACGACCGCCCGGAAGGCGCGCCCGGACAGGTGGGCGTACCCGAGCTCCAGCACCTTCGGCAGCAGCACGAAGCGGGAGCCGTCGGCGGCGACGTAGCCGAGGCGGTCGAGGGTCTGGACGGCGCGGCGCACGGTCGCCCGCGGCTGGCCGGTGGCCCGCGCGGCGTCGGCGAGGGTGGCGCCGCCGGGCACGCCGAGCGCGACCAGGACGGCGAGGCCGCGGGCGAGCGACTGCAGGTAGCCGGCGCCGAGCTCCTTCTTGGCGGCGCGGGAGAGGTCCTCGGCGGCGCTGTCCCGGCGCGGCTCGGGGCGCGGGCGGGCCAGCGCCGTCTCCATCTCCTCGACGGTCTTGAGCAGCCGGGGCATGGCGTGTTCGCGCAGCCCGGACACGGTGTGCCGGCTGGTGTGGCTGACCACGCTGACGGCGCACGCGGGCCGGCCGCCGGGGTCGCGTACGGGCACCGCGACCGCCACCAGGCCCGGCTCGATGAGCTGGTCGTCCTCGGCCCAGGGCGCGGACGGGTCGAGCAGCGCGCGACCGGCCGCGCACCGGCGGGCGGGCAGCAGGTCGCCCACCCGGAAGGCCACGGACATGGTGCGCCGCCGGGTGAACTGGCCGATGAAGCGCACCCCGTCGCCGTCGGGGACGGCCAGCGACACCGACTCGTCCAGGTCCTCCGCCAGCCGCTCGGCGGGCCCGGACAGCGGGTCGCGCAGGCCCCCGCAGGCCAGGTACGCCTCCCCCAGCTCCATCAAGCGGGGTGCGAGCCGCACCTCCCGGTCCTCCAGCCGGACGTAGCCGAGATGGGCGAACGTGGCCAGGACCCGGTCGACCGTCGACCTGGCCAGGCCGGTCGCGCGGACGAGGTCGGTCGGGCCCGTGCGCCGGCGCGGGTCGGCGGCCAGCTCGCGCAGCACGGCGAGGCCGCGGTCCAGGGTTCCGGCCGGTTCCAATGCCGCCACTCCTCGATCGAGATCCTTTGACAGGAGCGCCTCTGATTGCAGATACTCGATCCCATATTAGTGGACAAAAGTTCACTATGCGAACACTCCAGGGAATGGAGCGTCGTGTCGAGAGACAAGGTGGTCGCGACCGCCGAGGAGGCGCTGGCCGGCGTGCGTGACGGCGCGTCGTTCGCGGTCGGCGGCTTCGGCCTCAGCGGCATTCCCAACGTGCTGATCCAGGCCCTCCACCACACCGGGGTGACCGGCATCTCCGTCGTGTCGAACAACTGCGGCGTCGACGGCGGCGGCCTCGGCGTGCTGCTGGCGGCCGGGCGCATCGCCCGGGTGACGGCCTCCTACATCGGCGACAACAAGGAGTTCGCCCGGCAGTATCTATGCGGCGAGCTGGAGGTCGAGCTGACCCCGCAGGGCAGCCTGGCCGAGCGGCTGCGGGCCGGCGGCGCCGGGATCCCCGCCTTCTACACGCCCGCCGGGGTCGGCACGCCGGTGGCCGAGGGCGGGCTGCCGCTGCGCCACAACCCCGACGGCTCGGTCGCGGCCGCCTCGCCGCCGAAGGAGGTGCGGGAGTTCGACGGGCGCCCGTACGTGCTGGAGCGCGCCATCACCACCGACTACGCGCTGGTCCGGGCGGCCAAGGGCGACCGGCACGGCAACCTGGCCTTCAACAAGGCCGCGCGCAACTTCAACCCGCTCGCCGCGATGGCCGGGCGGATCACGATCGCCGAGGTCGAGGAGCTGACCGAGCTGGACCCCGACGAGGTCCACTTGCCCGGCGTCTTCGTCCAGCGGGTCGTGGTGCTGACCCCCGAGCAGGCCGCCGACAAAGGCATCGAGCGGCGCACCGTCTCCCCGCCTCCGGCAGAAGGGATCACGAGGTCATGAGCTGGACGCGTGACCAGATGGTGGCCCGCGCGGCGGCCGAGCTGCGCGACGGCGACTACGTGAACCTGGGCATCGGCCTGCCCACCCGCATCCCGACGTTCCTGCCGCCGGACGTGGACGTGATCCTCCACTCCGAGAACGGCGTCCTCGGCGTCGGCCCCTACCCGGCCGAGGACGAGATCGACCCCGACCTGATCAACGCGGGCAAGGAGACGGTGACCGTGCGGGACGGCGCGGCGTTCTTCGACTCGTCGCTGTCGTTCGGCATGATCCGCGGCGGGCACATCGACGTGGCCGTGCTCGGCGCGATGCAGGTGTCGGCCGCGGGCGACCTGGCTAACTGGATGGTTCCGGGGAAGCTGGTCAAGGGCATGGGCGGGGCGATGGACCTCGTCCACGGCGCCAGGAAGGTCATCGTGATCATGGACCACGCCGCCAAGGACGGCTCGCCCAAGATCGTCAAGAGGTGCTCGCTGCCGCTCACCGGCCAGGCGTGCGTGCACCGGATCATCACCGACCTCGGCGTGCTCGACGTCACCGGAGACGGGCTGCGCCTGGTGGAGACCGCCCCCGGCGTGACGGTGGACGAGCTGCGCGAACGCACCGAGCCCGAGGTGATCGCATGAACGCCGTCGAGGTCGAGGTGATCGCATGAAGGCCGTGTACGTCGTGGACGCCGTCCGCACCCCGTTCGGCCGGCACGGCGGCGCGCTGGCCGGCGTCCGCCCCGACGACCTCGCCGCGCACGTCGTCGCGGCCGTCGCCGCACGCAACGGCGTGGAGGCGCCCGACGAGGTGATCCTCGGCAACGCCAACGGCGCCGGAGAGGAGAACCGCAACGTGGCCCGCATGGCCGCGCTGCTGGCCGGGCTGCCGGTCACCACGCCGGGCTCGACCGTGAACCGGCTGTGCGGGTCCGGCATGGAAGCCGTGATCCAGGCGTACCGGATGATCGCGCTCGGCGACGCGTCCACGGTGATCGCCGGCGGCGTGGAGTCGATGACCCGCGCTCCGTGGGTGCTCCCCAAGCCGGACCGGGCCTTCCCGGCGGGCGGGACGGAGCTGGTGTCCACCACGCTGGGCTGGCGGCTGGTCAACCCGCGGATGCCGGCCGAGCACACCGTGGCCCTCGGCGAGGGCGCCGAGCTGATCGCCGACAGGCACGGCATCACGCGGGCGGAGCAGGACGCGTACGCGCTGGCCAGCCACCGGAAGGCGGCCAAGGCGTCGTTCGAGCGCGAGATCGTGCCGGTCGCGGACGTGCCGCGGGACGAGGGCATCCGCCCCGACAGCTCGATGGAGGCGCTGGCCCGGCTGCGCCCCGTCTTCCGCAAGGACGGCACGGTCACCGCCGGCAACGCCTCGCCGCTCAACGACGGCGCGGCGGCGCTCCTCCTCACCGACGAGGCCGGGCTGCGCGGACGCGAGCCGCTCGCCCGGATCGTGACCGGCGCGGCGAGCGCCCTCGAACCCCGCTACTTCGGCCTCGGCCCGGTCGAGGCCGCGAACCGGGCGCTGGCCAAGGCCGGGAAGACGTTCGGCGACCTGGCCACCGTCGAGCTGAACGAGGCCTTCGCCGCCCAGGTGCTCGGCTGCCTGGCCGAGCTGCCCGACCTCGACCCCGCCCTGGTCAACCCGGACGGCGGCGCGATCGCCCTGGGCCACCCGCTCGGCGCGTCCGGCGCCCGGATCACCGGAGCCGTGGCGCACCGCCTGGCGGCCGCCGGGTCCGGCGCCGGCCTGGCTTGTCTGTGCATCGGCGTCGGCCAGGGGCTGGCCGTCGTACTGGAAAGGTAGATTCACGTGCCTCTGACGCAAGCCGACATCGACCGTGAGATCGCCGAGCTGCACCAGGCCCGCGACGGCGCGGCGGCGGGCACCGCCGCCGGCACTGGGACCGGCGCTGGGGCGGGCGCTGGGGCGGGCGCTGGGGCGGGCGCTGGGACCGGCGCTGGAGCCGGTCACCCGTCCCGCGACTTCGCCCCCTACCGCAGCAGCGTCCTCCGCCATCCCAAGCAGCCGCTGGTCGCGGTGAAGGACCCGGAGGCGGCCGAGCTGGCCGGCCCCGTCTTCGGCGTCACCGACGTCACCGCGCTCGACGCCGACCTGACCAGGCAGCACCTCGGCGAGCCGCTCGGCGAGCGCATCACCGTGCGGGGACGGGTGCTCGACCGCGACGGCCGGCCCGTACGCCGCCAGCTGGTGGAGATCTGGCAGGCCAACGCCTCCGGCCGGTACCGGCACCAGCGTGACGACCACCCCGCGCCGCTCGACCCCAACTTCACCGGCGTGGGCCGCTGCCTCACCGACGACGACGGCCGGTACGCCTTCACCACGATCAAGCCGGGCGCGTACCCGTGGCGCAACCACGTCAACGCCTGGCGGCCGGCGCACATCCACTTCTCGGTGTTCGGCACGGCGTTCGCGCAGCGGCTCGTCACCCAGATGTACTTCCCGAACGACCCGCTGTTCCCCTACGACCCGGTGCTGCAGTCGGTGACCGACGAGCGGGCGCGGCAGCGGCTGGTGGCCGCGTACGTCCACGACCTGTCGGTGCCCGAGTGGTCGCTCGGCTACCAGTGGGACATCGTGCTCGACGGACCCGCCGCGACCTGGATGGAGGAGGGCCGATGAAGCCGACGCCCTCGCAGACCGTGGGCCCGTTCTACGGGTACGCGCTGCCGTTCCCCGGCGGCGGGGACCTCGCCGCCGGCGGGATCACCGTGCACGGCCACGTGTACGACGGAGCCGGCGACCCGGTGCCGGACGCGCTGCTGGAGTTCTGGCAGGCCGACGCCGCCGGCGGCCTGAGCGGAGCCCCGGGCACGCTGCGGCGGGACCCGGTGACCGGGGCCGTCATCGGGCGGCACGGGCTCGACTTCACCGGCTTCGGCCGGGTGCCGACGGACGCCGACGGGCGGTACGCGCTGCGCACGGTCCTGCCGGGCAACGGGTACATCAGCGTGTGCGTGTTCGCCCGCGGCCTGCTCCACCATCTGTACACCCGCGCCTACGTCGGCCGCGACGCCTTCCTCGACGCGCTGCCGCCGCACCGCGCCGAGACGCTGCGCGCGGTGCCGGACGGCACGGACGTGTACCGGTTCGACATCCACCTGCAGGGCGAGAAGGAGACGGTCTTCCTTGACTTCGGGTGATCTTCCTTGACCTCGGGTGAGACGCCCGATCTCGGCCTGCTGTCCCCGATGCGGGGCGGGGCCGAGGAGACCGCGGACGTCGCCGTCCTGCGGGCCATGCTGGACGCCGAGGTCGCGCTGACCCGGGCGCAGGCCGCGCTCGGGCTCGCGCCGGAGGCCGCCGTCGCTGCCGTGGCCGGCGCGGCGCGGGTCGGCGCGTTCGACCTGGCGGCGCTGGCGGTGCGGGCGCGATCCGGTGGCAATCCGGTCATTCCGCTGGTGGAGGATCTGCGCGAGGCCGCCGAGCCGTACGGGGCGTACGTTCACCGAGGGGCGACCAGCCAGGACATCCTGGACACGGCGCTCATGCTGGTCGCCCGCCGGGCGCTCGGTCCGGTGCTGGCGGACCTGGCGCGGGCGGCGGCCGCGTTCGCCCGGCTGGCGACCGAACACCGCGGCACCCCGATGGCCGCCCGGACGCTCACCCAGCAGGCCGTGCCGACCACGTTCGGCCTCAAGGCGGCCGGCTGGCACCGGCTCGCCGCCGACGCCCTGACCCGGCTACGCGCCACCCGCGCCTCCCTCCCGGCCCAACTCGGCGGCGCCGCCGGCACCCTAGCCGCGTTCCACCCCGACAACGCGGGCCACCGCGACCACCTGGATCCCCCCGAGGAGCCGGGCCACCCCGGCTGCACACCCCACCCCGCCGGCCACCCGTGGCCCATCTCCGATCGGGGTGCGGCTCGCGATCCGGGCCCCGCTCCCCGGTCCCGCCCGGGTCGGCGGGAGGATCTCGGGGTGCGGCTGGTGGGGCGGTTCGCGTTCGAGGTGGGGCTGGCCGAGCCGGTCCTGCCCTGGCATGTCCTGCGTACGCCGGTGGCCGACCTGGCCGGGGCGCTGGCGTTCACGGCGGGGGCGCTCGGCAAGGCGGCCGCCGACGTGCTGGTGCTGTCGCGTACCGAGATCGGCGAGGTGTCCGAGGGCGTCGGCGGCGGCTCGTCGTCCATGCCGCACAAGCACAACCCCGTCAGGTCCACGATGATCGCCGCCGCGGCCCGGCAGGTCCCCGCGCTGGCCGCCGTCCTGTACGGCTCGCTCGCCGCCGAGGACGAGCGCCCCGCCGGTGCCTGGCACGCCGAGTGGCAGCCGTTGCGCGAGGCCCTGCGCCTGGTGGCGGGAGCCGCCCGCGACGCCGCGGAGATGGCCGCCGGCCTGCGGGTGCACCCGGAGCGGATGCGCGCCAACCTCACCCGGCCCGGCTCGACCGGCTCCGCCGCCGCCCTGGTCGACCGGGCGCTCGCCGCCTCCGAGGCGGTCGAGGCATTCGAGGAGGACTGACGATGTTGCAGCACCGGCTGGACGGCCCGGAGAGCGGGGAGCCGCTGATCCTGGGTCCGTCGCTCGGCACCTCGTGGCGCCTGTGGGAGCCCCAGCTGCCCGCGCTCGCCCGCGCGTTCCGGGTCCTCAGATTCAACCTCCCCGGCCACGGCGACTCCCCCACCTCCATCACCCCCACCCCCGTGACTCCCGCCTCCGGCTCGGCGCTGCCCGCCGTGCGGACCGTGGAAGACCTCGCGGAGCTGGTGCTGGAGGCGGCCGACGCGCAGGGGTTCGAGTCGTTCCACTACGCGGGCGTGTCCATCGGCGGGGCGATCGGGGCGACCCTCGCCGTACGCCGTCCGGAACGGGTGCGGTCGCTGGCGATGATCTGCTCGTCGGCCAGCTTCGGCGAGCCGGGGCCGTGGCTGGACCGGGCCCGCCTGGTGCGGGCGGAGGGCACGGCGCCCCTGCTGGAGGCCACGGCCGCGCGCTGGTTCGCCGTCCCTGCCGCCCACCGCCCCGCACCGCTCGCCCGCGCGCTGCTGGACGACCTGGGCGCCGTCGCCCCCGAAGGGTACGCGGCCTGCTGCGACGCCCTCTCGGCCTACGACCTGCGCGACTCCCTGCCGGCCGTCAAGGCGCCGACCCTGGTCGTGGCCGGGCGGGACGACCCGGCGACGCCGCCCGCGCACGCCAGGGAGCTGGCCGACGGCATCCCCGGCGCCACCCTCGTCGAGCTGGCCGGCGCCGCTCACCTGGCCGTGGTCGACCAGCCCGAACGTGTCACGTCCGCGTTGCTCGCCCACCTGCCGTCCGTGCCCGGCATGCGCGTACGGCGCGAGGTCCTGGGCGACGCCCACGTGGACCGGGCGCTCGCCCGCACGACCCCGTTCACGAGGGACTTCCAGGACCTCATCACCCGGTACGCCTGGGGCGAGATCTGGACCCGCCCGGGCCTGGACCGGCGTACGCGCAGCTGCGTCACGCTCACCGCGCTGGTCGCCCACGGCCACCTGGACGAGCTGGCCATGCACGTGCGCGCCGCGCTCCGCAACGGCCTCACTCCCGACGAGATCGGCGAGGTGCTCCTGCAGACTGCGGTCTACTGCGGCGTGCCCGCAGCCAACTCCGCCTTCGCAGTCGCCCAGCGGGTCCTCGCCGAGGAGCCATGCGCGGAGCCATGACGCGCGGACCCACGATCGGAGGTCACCACCGCGCAGTCACCACCGCCGGGCCCGCCGCACCCCCAAACCGGCCGCGACCAGCAACGCGAGCGTGAGCGCGAACCAGCCGGGGTGCACGGCCGCCAGCCGGTCGCTGACCCATCCCTGCACGGCGGTCACAGCGCCCACGACCGGATCCGCGGCCGCCGCCCCCGACCGGACGCGGACCTCGTACCAGCCGTAGTACGCGACGTACAGCCCGGCCAGGACGAGAAGCGCCCCGCCCGCCCTGGACACGTACGGGAGCACGCGCCGCAGCCTGGCCACGGCGGTGGCCTGGGCGAGCGCCACGGCCAGCGACAACGCGGCCACGACCAGTCCCATGCCCAGCGCGTACGCCACGAACGCGGCCAGCCCGCCGAGCAGGCCGCCGCCCGACAGCGAGGCCGAGGTGACCGCCAGGAACGGCCCGGCCGTGCACGACAGGGATGCCACCGCGTACGACAGGCCGTAGCCGTACAGGGACAGCGGCGAGGTCGTGGGCCGGCCGGCGACCAGGCCCGGCAGGCGCAGCAGCAGCTCGCGGCCGGACAGAAGCCAGGCCCCGAGCGCGGTGAGCGCCACCCCGATGACGATCGTCGCCCAGGGCAGGTACCGTCCGGCCGACACCGCCAGCCCGCTGACGGCCAGCCCGAACAGCCCGAACACGGTCACGAACCCGGCCGTCATGGCGGCCGACAGCCCGAGTGCCCGGGCGACGGGCCCGCGCTCGCCGCCCCCGGCGACGAGCAGCGTGAGGTACGCGGGCAGCATGGCGAAGCCGCACGGGTTGAACGCGGCCACCGTCCCCGCAGTGACCGCCAGAGCGAGCGGCAGCTCGACGACACCGGACGAACCGCCGGACATCGCGCCGGATATACCGCCCGGCATCGCGCTGGACACCCCGCCGAGCAGGTCGCTGGGCAGGTCGCCGAGCAGGTCGCCAAGCAGGAGGCTCACCTGGCCGCTCAACCGGACAGGAGCGCGCGAACGTGGCCGTCCAGTTGCTCCTTGCCGAGCGGCCCGGACGCCTTCTCGGTGGAGCCGTCGGGCCGCATGAACACGAACGTGGACTGCTGGCTCACGCCCAGCCTGGTCCACACCTCGCCCCGCTCGTCGGACAGGTGGGTGAGGCTGCCGGTCCCGGTGCGCTGGACGAACTCCTTCATGGCCGCCTCGGTGTCCAGCCCGGCCACGCCCACGAAGGCGACGTCAGCGTGTGCGGCGGCGGCGGCCTTGACGTGCGGGGCGTCGGACAGGCACTTGGGGCACCAGGGCGCCCAGAACCAGAACACCACGGGCTTGCCGGCCAGGCTGTCCCCCCGGAAGCTCCGCCCGTCGAGGGTCCTGGCGGCGAACGTCAGCGCCTCGGGCACCGCCGCGCCGCCGGGTCGCCCCGATCCGGAGGGCTCGGAAGGCGCGGCCGGAGCCGACGAGGTGGCAGGGGAGGCGGTCTGGGCGGCGCTCTGGGGGCCGGTTTCCTGCTCGGGCCCGGCGCAGGCGGCGGCCAGCAGGGCCGCCGCCGCCAGCGCGGCCGAGGCTCGTACGGTCAGCATGCGCCCAGCGTAGGAGGCCCAGCGAACGCCAATTCTTACGGAACGGCGACGGCGAAAGGCCGAAAAGGACGATAAATAGGCCCTTACTGGATCAATTCCGGCGTCTACGCTTTCGTCATCATTCGTTCATGCCGACCTGTCCCGAGGGGAAGCGCCATGACGGACCTTGACCGACGATCGTTCCTCGGCCGCGGACTCGCCACCGCCGGCGGCGCGCTGGCCGGCGGCCTGGCCATCGAGACCCTGGCCGCGCACGCGTCCTGGGCGGAAGCGGGGCGTCCCGCCGCCGACCCGCGCGAGGTGGGGTACGGGCCGTTGCGCCGCACCCCCGCCAGGAACACCGGGGAGGAGCTGCTCGCCCTGCCCGCGGGCTTCTCGTACGTCGTCCTCGGCCGCACCGGCACCCCCATGACCGACGGCGTGGCCACCCCGATCGCCCACGACGGCATGGCCGCCTTCCCCGGCGCCCATCGTCACACCGTCCGCCTCGTCCGCAACCACGAGGTGCGCACCACTCCCGGCTCGCCGGTCGGCCGCGTGCACGTCGAGGGCTCGGAGCGCTACGACGAGCTGGGCGTGGGCGGCACCACGACCCTGGAGGTCGACCTGCGCGACGGCTCGGTGCTGCGGCACTTCGTCAGCCTCAACGGCACCATCGTCAACTGCGCCGGCGGCCGCATGCTGGCCGAGCGCGGCTGGCTGACCTGCGAGGAGACCACCGCCGGCCCGGCCCAGGGGTGGGCCCGCAAGCACGGCTACGTCTTCGAGGTCCCGCTGGACGGCCCCGAGCCGGGCCGCCCGGCCCCGTCCCGGCCGCTGACGGCGATGGGCCGCTTCTCCCACGAGGCGGTCGCGGTGGACCCGCGCACCGGACACGTGTACGAGACCGAGGACGACTCCGGCCGCCCCAACGGCTTCTACCGCTTCAGCCCCCGCGACCCGCACGACCTGGCCCGGGGCGGCGTGCTGGAGATGCTCAAGGTCAAGGGGGTGGACACCTACGACTGCCGCGAGGGCCAGCGGGTGGGTGTCCGGCTGCCGGTCGAGTGGGTCCGGATCCCCGACCAGGACCCCGACCTGGAGGGCGGCGCGCCGACGTGCGCCCAGCAGGGCCTGGCCGGGGGCGCCGCGCTCTTCAACCGCCTGGAGGGCTGCTGGTACGGCGACGGCGCGGTCTTCTTCAACTCCACCAGCGGCGGCGACGCCAAGAACGGCGACCCGCCGGGGGCCGACGGCTTCCGCGAGGGCTACGGCCAGGTCTGGCAGTACGTCCCGGGTCGCCGCGACGGGGGCGCGCTCGTGCTCGTGTACGAGTCGCCGGGCCGCAGGGAGCTGGACTCGCCGGACAACCTCACGTTCACTCCGCGCGGCGGCATCGTGCTGTGCGAGGACGACGCGGGCTCGGCCGACGCCGACCCGCACCCGCTGGCTCCGGGGCTGGTCAACGTCAACCGGCTGATCGGGCTGGACCGGCGGCGCGGGCAGCCGTTCGAGTTCGCGGTGAACATCGCCGACGACAGCGAGTTCGCGGGGGCCTGCTTCAGCCCGGACGGGTCGGTGCTGTTCGTCAACCAGCTCGGCGACACGGCTTCGACGGACCCGCCGGGGCGCACGTACGCCATTCGCGGCCCGTGGCGGCGTGGCCCTCTATAGAGGCTTCAGCGGAATTGTCCAGAGATATGGCATTCCGCTAGCGGAATGTGAGCGATCTACGACACGTTCGCGGGTATTCTGCCCATATGGGGGGTTTCGCCTGGTGTTCTTGCTCACTCGGCGTGAGCGAGAGAACGGGTTGAGGCGGTGCGGGAGCAGGCCGCCTCATACCCGGACGGCACGTCACGCCCGGACGACCCTCCACGCCCGGCCGACACGCAGCGCCCGGACGGCACGCAGCGCCCGGACGACCTCGCCCGGCCGAGCGACCAGCCGCGCCTGGACAGCGCCCCCCGCCTGCACGAACTGCTGATCAAGGCCATCATCGGCACGGACGCCCACATCGGCGCCCTCTACCTCCTGGCCGACGACGGCGAGCTGCTGATGATGGACGCCCAGCTCGGCCTGCCCGCCCCGATCGCCAAGGCGTGGGCCAGGGTCAGGAAGAACGACTCCCTGCCGATCGCCGCGGCGGTGCGCGAGCGGCGCCTGATCTGGCTGGCCGGCCGGGAGCACCTGGCCCGCGCGTTCCCCGCCGTGGCGCTCTCACTCCCCTACCACTTCGCGGCGGCGAACGTGCCCATCGCCACCGGCGACAGGACGTGGGGCGGCGTCCTGCTGCTGTGGCCGTCAGGACGGTCGCCCAGGCTCGACCCCGACCACCGCCACGCCATCGAGTGGACCTGCGCCCAGATGGCCGAGCTGCTCCGCACCGCGGCCGAGCGGGGCCGTCCGATCAGGCCGGGGCCGCGTCCCCGTTCCCTCGACCCCCACCGCACGCGCGGCGCCGACCCGAACGCGCAGCTGATCGCGCTGGAGTGCCTCAACCGGCTGCCCGAGGGGTACTGCACGCTGGACGTGGAGGGCCGGGTCACCCTGCTCAACGCACCCGGCGGGGAACTGCTCAGGTGCAGCGCCTCCGACCTGCTCGGCAAGCGGCCGTGGGAGGTGCTGCGCTGGCTGGACTACCCGGCCTACGAGGACCGCTACCGCGCCGCGGTGGTCAGCCGGCAGGTCACCACGTTCACCGTGCGCAACCCGGCAGGACGGCTGCTGCGGTTCGAGCTCCACCCCAGCCCGGGCGGCATCACCGTACGCATCACCCCGGCCGGCGACAATCTGGAGCCCGGCGCCCCGCGCGCCGCACGGTCGCCCAGGGTCATCGCCCTGCACGAGATGCTGCACCTGGCGACCACCCTGGCCAGGGCGGTGACCGCGCAGGAGGTGGTCGATCTCGTCGCCGACCACGTCATGCCGGTCTACAACGTGCAGGCCCTGGCCATCCTGACCTCGCAGGGCGGCCGGCTGCGGGTGGCCGCCTCGCGGGGGTACAGCCGCAGGGCGCTGGAGGAGCACGACGGGTGCCCGGAGTTCGCGCCGGCACCCGAGCGGCAGTCGTTCGACGCGGGAAAGCCGGCCTTCTTCTCCACGTGGGAGGAGCTCCACGCGACGTACCCGGACGCCGTCCGCTCCGACGACATGTGCGCCTGGGCGTTCCTGCCGCTGGTCACCTCCGGGCGGCCGATCGGCACGTGCATCCTGGCCTACGACCGCCCCCACCGGTTCGGCACCGACGAGCGCGCCACGCTCACCGCGCTGGCCGGGCTGATCGCGCAGGCGTTCGAGCGGGCCAGGCTGTACGACGTCAACCACCACCTGGCCCAGTGCCTGCAGTCGAGCCTGCTGCCGCACACCCTGCCCGAGGTGCCCGGCCTGGACCTCGCCGCCCGGTACGTGCCCGCCACCCCCGGCCTGGACATCGGCGGCGACTTCTACGACCTGATCCGGCTCAGCGACACCATGGCCGCCGCGGTCATCGGCGACGTGCAGGGCCACGACGTCACCGCCGCCGCCCTCATGGGGCAGGTGCGCACCGCCATCCACGCGCACGCCACCGCCGGCGCCACCCCGGGCGAGGTGCTGGCGCACACCAACCGGCTGCTCATCGAGCTGGCCTCCGACCGGTTCACCAGCTGCCTGTACGTCAGCCTCGACCTGGAGCACCACACCGCCTGCCTGGCCGGCGCCGGGCACCTGCCGCCGCTGCTGGGCCGCCCCGGCGCGCCCGCCCGGGTCGTCGACACGGCGCCCGGCCTGCTGCTCGGCGTCGACCCGGAGGCCGAGTACACCACCCATGACCTGGACCTGCCGCCCGGCTCCGTGCTGGCCCTCTACACCGACGGCCTCATCGAGCAGCCGGGCCTCGACCTCGGCACGTCCATCGCCGCGCTGGCCGAGCGCTTCACCCCCGCGCCCGGCCGGTCGCTGCACGACCTGGCCGAGTCGCTCATCGAGGAGGCCACGCTCAGCCGGCGCGGCGACGACATGGCGCTGCTGCTCCTGCGCGACGCCACCCGGCGGTGACGGCACAACGGGCGACGACGTGACGGTGCCGACATGACGGTGCCGACATGACGGTGCCGACATGGCGGCTCAGCGCGACGGCTTAAGTGACGGCTCAGCGCTTGGGCGAGAGCCGCAGCACCGCCTTGCCGGACGACAGCGACACGATCCGGACGCCGATGCCGTTGACCGACCCCGACGAACCCTTGCCGAGGAACGCCTCCGACCGCACCCCGGGACCGGTGCCGCGCACGTGCACCCGGGAGCCGGTGAAGGAGATCGCCAGCCGCGTGATCCCGTAGCGGGGGCTCACCCGGAACGACACGCGCTTGGTGAGGGAGAGCTTGCACGCGCCGTCGTAGCAGGCCCGCAGGTTCGGCTTCGCGGCGGCGCCCGCCGGACCGGCGGCGGCTGCCGGACCGGCCCCGGCACCGAGGACGAGCGCGGCGGTGAGGGCGAGGGCGGCGGTGATCCTGGGGGGCATGTGTCTCCTCGTGCTGGACGGTTCATGACCGACGGTTACCTGACCGGCGGCCCGATGACCGACGGTTACGTGGCCGACGGCCTCACGGCCGAAGGTGACCCGCCGTCGGTCTTCCCACCGCCGGGATCGTCCGAAACGTCACGATGTCAGCAAAGGGATGTCAGCAACGGCAGGCGGCGCACCCCCGTCATGGTCGGCGTGGGCATGAACTCCACAGGACTGTCCGGATCGGTACGGATCCCCTCGAACCGATCGAGCAGGACGTTCAGCGCCACCCGGCCCTCCAGGCGGGCCAGCGGGGCGCCCAGGCAGAAGTGGATGCCGCGGCCGAAGCCGAGATGCGGGTTGGGGTCGCG
Source organism: Nonomuraea sp. (assembly GCA_036276095.1). Classification (GTDB taxonomy): domain Bacteria; phylum Actinomycetota; class Actinomycetes; order Streptosporangiales; family Streptosporangiaceae; genus Nonomuraea. The sequence continues at coordinate 21,496 of DASUCK010000605.1, forward strand.
GCCCGGATCGAAGACGTCCGGGTCGGGGAACTGCCGCGGGTCCCGGTTGGCCATGGCGAGCCAGCACAGGACGATCTGGTCGGCCGGGATGGTCACGCCGCCCAGCTCGGCCTCCCGGGTGGTGGAGCGGCCCAGGGCGGCGAAGGGGGTGAGGAAGCGCAGCGACTCCTCGATGACGGCCGGGATCGAGGCGCGGTCGGACCGCACCCTGTCCTGCTGCTCGGGGAAGGCGTCGAGGCAGAGCACCGTGTTGCCGAGCAGCATCGTCGTGGTGACGTGGCCGGCCAGCAGCAGCACGATCGCGAAGTTGACCACCTGGTCGTCGGGCAGACGCTCGCCGTCCACCTCGGCCTCGACCACCCTGGTGAGCAGGTCGCCGCGCGGCCGGCGCCGGCGCTCCGCGGCGTGGGAGGCGAGGTAGTCGTACATCTCCTTCCACGGCGCGAGCGTGACCGCGAGGTCGGGCGCGGCCTCGTCGGCGGGCTCGGCGAATGAGATCTTGGTGTCGCGCTGGAACAGCGCGTCGGCCCACCGCTTGAACAGAGCGCGGTCGGTCGCGGGGACGCCGAGCAGCTCGGCGATGACGATGACCGGGAGCGGGTAGGCCAGGTCGCTCACCAGCTCGAACCGGCCGCGCGCGCGGGCGGCGTCGAGCAGCTCGCGGGTGAGCGCGCCGATCCGCGGTTCGAGGTCGGCGACGACCTTCCTGGTGAAGGCGCTGCTGACGAGCTTGCGCAGCTTGCCGTGCTCGGGCGGGTCGATCTGGGTGATGAAGCCCTCCATGGAGAACTCCTCCGGCATCACACCCTTGGGGAGCAGGCGCATGGTGTCGGACGAGAACGTCGCCGGGTCGCCGAGCACGTCGTGCAGCTCGGGGTAGCCGTAGACGTTCCAGATGCCGGTCTGGGCGTCGTACTCGACCGGCGGGCCGGATCGCGGGCCGCGCAGCCAGAAGTGTTGTACGGGGATGTCGTACCGCTGGACGATGTCGGCCATCGCCCCTCCCTTGTGCTCAGAGTGTGAATGGGTACCACCGGAACATGTTCCGCACGATCGGCACGGCGTTCATGAGCCGGTAGAGGACGCGGTCACCGCGTACCGGGATGATGTGGTGGTTCGCGGTGAAGGGCAGCTGCTCGGCGCAGGTGAGGCGGGGGTTCCGTCGTTCGACCTCGCGGCCGTCGCGCAACGGCCACGTGAAGATCACCTCCTCGCCGGCGATCCGCCTGGCGTCGATCTTCTCGGTGTTCACGGGCCGCTCCGATCCTCCTCTTCCGCCTGGTCGCGGTAGTCGCGCCAGCGCTGGAGCAGCTCGTCGCCGTCGCGTTCGGTGAAGGCGAAGAACTCGCGCGTCTCCCGCAGCCGGGCCCGCTGCTCGGGTCGGTCGTGGCCGACGATCGACAACCCGAAGTCCATCGCCTCCACGCCCAGCCGCACCAGGCCCAGCTGAACCTTGAGCACGTGCTCCCACCCGCCGGAGACGATCCGGTAATGGTGTTCGCGGCCGGACGTGGGGACGCGCTCGATCATTCCGACGCCCTCCATCTGGCGGGCCACCGTGCTGATCATGGTCTTGCTCACGCCGAGGTCGGCGGCGAGATCGGTCAGCGATCGGTGCTCCGGGTCGCAGATCATCAGCCAGGCGTAGAGGCGGCCCATGGTGCGCGTGCCTCCGAAACGCTCCATGACCAGGCCCATGCGGTCGACGAACTCACGTTCCTGCGGCTCCACCTTCGCCCACTCCGACCTATTCGTAAAGTACGTACTTCACGAAAGGTACGTCGGCTCGACCGGGGGCGTCAAGCAACTCCGCCGGAGCGCATGCCTCCGTGGACGTCCCGGCATCTGCCGAAGGGCCTCTGGGGAGGATCGGACCGGATTTGGGGCATGCATCCGAACGAAAAGTCCCGTTGGTGACCTGGAGGAACGCCTTGCCGTAGGTGTCGCGTTCGGCGAGGGGCAGGTGCTGGGTGTTGAGCTCGATGACCTTGGAGGTGATCTCCGGCTCGTACGCCGCGATCGTGGCCGGATCCAGCACGCCGGGCAGCTTCACGAAGCCGTTCTCGGCGAAGTGCCGCACCGCGGCGGAGTCGAGGTCGTAGGGGGAGTCCAGATCGTGGTGGAGGATCGTCATGTGACCAGCCTGTCGGTGATCGCGGAGAACGACCACGCGGCTGATGACCGATTTCGGCACCTTCTTGACCCTCTGCCGGAGCGCCAGCCGGGTTGCGGGTGACCTGCGAGCGCATCCGGCCTCGTCGTGCCTTCATCGCCCGTGACGATCGCCAGGAAAGGTCCCCCAAATGACCTGGCGCCGCCCTGTTCCGGCCCGCTCCCCCGAGCGGACAATCGTCGCAAACGACACCAAGGAGGCGACATGGGTCACTGGAGATCGCGTTTCGCGAAGACGGGCGTCGTGGTCGGATTGGCGGGTGTCCTGGGTACGGCGGTCGCGTTGCTGCCGAGCACGGCCGCGGACGCGAGCGCGACGCTCGCCGTCGCGTGTGCGGACGGCCGGCCGCCGAGCCCCTCCTACTACTACGACTCGACATACTACAACCCCGATGCGTGCCTCAAGTGCACGTCCGCGGGCGGCTTCTACGAGGCCACGGGCAAGTACCGCGCCTACTGCAAGAAGATCTACAACGGCGCTGGGACGCTGCACGTGGTCTACCTGTATCTCTACTGCCTGGCCTGCCGTGACGCGGAGCTGCCCCGCGTCAAGGCGTAGCGGCGGCGGGCGACACCGCTCAGGGGATGTCGACGCGCCAGGCGAGGACGCGGCCGTAGCAGGACTGGCCGTACACGGCAACGACTCGCCCTGATCCGCAGGGCCCTCAACGACGAGAGCATCCCCGACCGCGACCGGGTCATCGCCCTGCTCGTCCTGCTCTATGCCCAGCCCATCAGCCGTGTCCTCCGGCTCACCCTCGACGACCTCACCCGCGACGGCGACCAAGTTCTCCTGCGTCTCGGGGATCCGCCCTCACCCGTCCCCGAACCCTTCGCCGGACTGCTGCTCGGCTACACGCAGGCCAGACCGAACACCACCACAGCGACCAACCGGGACAGCCGCTGGCTGTTCCCCGGCCGCCGCGGCGGGCAACCGCTGGACCCCACGACCATCCAGTTACGCCTGAGCAAGCTCGGCATCCTCGCCGGCCCGGGACGCTCGGCCGCCATCCGTCAGCTCGTCCTGCAGACCCCGCCCCCGTGGTCGCCCGCATGCTCGGCTACGACGGAGACACCGCAACCCGACTCGCCACCACAGCCGGAAGCCCATGGAGCCGCTACGCCCCCGGCGACGACGAACAGTGACACCTCTCAGGCGATCAGGCAGGAACTCAGAACACTCGATCATTGGCCCCTGCCATTGCCGTCCCCGCAGAAGTTCCTCGCCCGTAATGAGGAGCGAGTACGCACCGTTGACCATCCACCGGGTTGGAGCTGGCAAGAATTCAAGAGGCGTAAGACACCGGTTCCTCGCGTATACCTTCCCGTCTCGCTCACCGCGCCCGGCCCATCCGGTAGTGCTGGACCGACCCGACTTCGTCGAGGCTGCTCCCACCCTCCCCGGCGATCCCCGGCTCAGGCTGCCTCCTGCTTCACCCCGCCGCTACGACAGCCGGGCGATGGTGGTCTTCCACCTCCATTCGACAAACAGCGCTTTCCATGGCGCACTGACACGTTTCTTACCGGCACCCCGAGTTGTGGCAGGTCGAGATCCCAGCAGTTGACCTGCGGCGACCGGCGCGATCATGCGCCGGTCTAACGCAGACTGACGCGCCCGGGCAGGCTGAGGTCGCCGGAGGCTACGTCGAAGACGTTCTCCACTCCCAGTAGCGGATCGTGGAGGTCGGCGTTGACGCGCAGCGCCGCCGTTACACCGTCGAAGCGGAAGTCCTTGGGGAAGCCCAGGTCCGCCCAGGGGACCCGGACGCGGACGCGGTGGCCGCCCATGGTGGTGCGGTAGCCGGGGCTGTCGAGGTAGAGGGGCACTTGCGGCCAGGTGTCGGGCAGCTTCGGGCGTTCTCCTTCGGCGATGTCGCGAACCTTCAGCGCCCCGTCCTCGCGGGTGGTGTCGGGAACGAGCACCACCCAGTGGGCGTGCCAGCGGCGGCCGTCGTTGTCCTTCTTGCCGTCGCCGTCCTCGTCGTAGAGCGGGGTGTCGTCGAAGTCGGGGTGGCTTGTCGCGGCGAGGGCCAGGATGCCGCTGCCGCGCTGGAAGCCGGCGGCGGCCGGGTCGAGCGATATCGGCCAGACGTAGGACAGCACCTCGCTGCCCGCGAAGGTGCCGTGCGGCGCGGGCACGCGCGATCCCGCGCGTCCGCGTACCCGCTCGGTGAACACCAGGTGATTGCGATGCAAGCTCAGAGGAACTCAAGGGATATGGCACAACCCGCGCTTGACCAGCGGCAGCCGAGCAAAGATCGCGATGGGTGCTTCTGGCGCACCTTGGCCACCTCCACCATGGCGTAATCAGGTTTGGCGGCGGCTGCGGTAGGCGGCGGTCTTGGCACGTGCCGTGCAGGCCGCACTGCAGTAGCGGCGTGAGCCGTTGCGGGTCAGGTCGATGTAGACGGCCTCGCACTGGTGCGCTCCGCACACCCCGAAGCGGTCGGGGCCGTAGCCGTCCACGATGAGGGCCAGCGCGGTGGCGAACTCGCCGCCCAGCGCCTCCACCCGCGTGCCGCCCGAGCCGTGGAAATGCAGATGAAACGGCTGGCCGACATCCTCGACCAGGTACGGCTGCGCGCCGTACCTGCGAATCATGGCGTTGATGCGATCGGCCTGGTCCGCTGGATGCTCGGCCAGCAGTGCCTGCCGCAGTTCGGCGGCCAGGTCGGTCAGGCGCCGGCCCGCATCCGAGACGGCCTGCACGGCCGCGCCGGCGCGGTCGCCGAGCTGGGCGGCGAACGTTGTGGCCAGGTCCTCGCCCGCCAATGGCTGCACCGAGGCGCCGCCCCGCCAGTGCGCTGTGGCCAGGTTGACCAGCTCGGCGATCAGCGGCGCTTGCCGGGTAGCGTTACAGGCTATCTGCACTTGACCGGTAACACCCCTTCTGTGTGTCATAGGCGTAACCAAGTTAGATAGTAACGAGGTCGCCATGTTCGCGCCTTATCGCCGTCTGCTCACCCATTCAGGCGTCCCCCGTCTGCTCGCCGCCGCCCTCATCGTCAAGCTGGGCACACCCGTGCTCAGCCTCGCCCTGCTGCTGGCCGCCGTCGACCGGCTCGGCTCCTACGCCACCGCCGGGCTCGTGCTCACCGGCCACGCGCTGGCCTTGGCCCTATGCGCGCCGCTTGGAGGCCGCATCGCCGACCGGTACGGCCCGCGTCCGGCCCTGACCGGGTACCTGGCCGCGCACACTCTCGCCTACACCCTGCTCCTGCTCGCTCCGCCCGCCCTGATGATCGGCGCCGCGGTGCTGCTCGGCGCCACCACCCCGCCGACCGGATCCGTCATCAGAAGCGCCTGGCCACGCCTGGTCTCCTCCGCCTCCCTGCCCACCGCCTACGCCGCCGACAACGCCATCAACGAACTGATGTTCATCACCGGCCCCCTGCTCGTGCCGGTGTTGATCTGGATCGTCCCAGCCCAGGGCGTGGTGACCGCCGCGGGCGCCGCGGTCCTAGCCGGCACGGCCCTGCTACTGGCCTCCCCCGCAGTACGGCAGGCCCCGCCCACCCCGCCCGGCAGACTCCACCTGGCCGGACCGCTCAACCACCGACACACCCTCCTCCTGCTGACCATCACCGCCCTCGGCACCTTCACCTTCGGCTGCCTGCGCATCGCCACCGTCGCATCGGCCACCACCTTCGGCTCGGCCGCCTCCGCCGGCCTGCTGATGGGCCTCCTGTCGGCCGGGGCCCTCCTGGGCACCCTCGGATACGGCGCGCGGACCTGGCCCCTCAGTGGCGGACCCCTGCTCGTCCTGCTCTCGCTCGCCGAAGCGGCCGCCCTACTCGGCGGAAGCTGGGCACCCGGCTTCGTGCCGCTCGCCAAACTGATCACTCTCGTCGGCCTGGTGACCGGCCCGCGCGACGCAGCAGTGCCCGCGCTGCTCGCCGATCACACCCCCGCCCGCTACCACACTGAGGTCTTCGCCTGGCTCAACACCTTCATGTGGGTCGGCTACGGCCTGGGCACCGCCGTCGCCGGCCACCTCACCGGCCCCCGCGACACCGGCGCCACCGCCTTCGCTACGGCCGCGGCCGCAGCCGCGGCATGCGCGATCCTGGCGACCGTCGCCAGCAGACTCGCCTCGCCCTTGCCGACGCCCGCCGCAGTGCCGAGCGAGAATCCTCCCCAGGAATCTGATCGCGTAGCGGACAACTGAGACGGGAAGGGACTGGCATTACGCACCTCTACCGCCGCTGTGCGGTGCGCTGGACGGGGGCTGTGTGATCTCTCTGGTCAGCGACATGGCTGTCCCTTTCTCTCGTACTTGGTCCCCCCTAGCGGGGATTACAGACAGCTACTTTGGGGCTGGTCGCGCGGACCCGAGTGGGGCGAACGCGCGGCGGCGATCTTCGAGCGGTTGCAGTACGGACCCGAGCAGTAGACCACCACCGGGGTGGACCGATCGGGTGCCACCCGCTCGGCCAACTCGGCCGACACCTGATCCGGTACGTTGCGCGCACCGGGCAGATGCTCGGCGGCGAAGGCGTCGCCCGGCAGCGCCTCCACCCGCTGCACATGCGCTGGCCTTGAGCTGCAGAGCTCGGCGCCGTGGGCGGGGCGTCGGCCCCTGGCCGACGATGTATCCGCGCCTTGGAGATTGATCAAACTCTCGCCGGACTGAGCGAGTGGCGGTCCAGCCGCACCGTCCCTTTGTGTAACGGGCGCTCCAACTGTCAAGTGCATCCCGCCGGAGCCCTGCCTACCCTCACCGATGCGGAGTCGACATACGTCCGTTACAAATCCGCCACAAGTTATCAGAGATCATTTCCTGACGGGAAGGCTACTTTAAGCAACCGAAGAGGACGGTGTGTACTATCTCCCGCCCAACCCTCCGGCCCGACCCGTCGCCTGGTCATCAGATTGATCATCATTCCGCCGTGCGCCACGCACTACTTGTGGAAGGGCCAGTGAAACCTTCTGGCGAGCATGGTCGCGCGTATTTTGAGGCGCCGGAGGTGTGTGTTGCCCACGCCTCATGACGTTCCGTTACACGGCACATTGCTAAGCCTTTCCCACCTCAGCACTCGCACTGGCGCCGCTAAGAGCCGCCACCGCGTCCGACCGTCGGGCGCAGGCGCAGCTGTCCAAACGAGGGTGCGCGGAGGTGGCACGACCATTTCCACCACCCCCAGCGCCCCACTCCCTCCCGGACCGGGCTCCCAGAACCCATTTTCCAGCATTCCCCCAGAGGAGTTATATTATGTCTCACCATACTGACATCCCGGAGGCGCAGCGGGATATCACCGACGTCTATTGCTTCGCCGGCAATAACGGCACGGTCTTCGTTATCAACGTCTCGCCGCTGCAGAGCTCGGGATTCGATCCCGAAGTATATTATGAGTTCAAAATCGACACGAGCAGTCCGCTTGATTATCTCGAAGACATCACCTGGCGGGTTACCGTTCCAGGCGGCGGCGCCGTAAAGGTCGAACAGCTCACCGGTCGCGATGCCCTTGACCGCGACGCCAAGGGTGAGGTCATCACACCGGCAGAAGCGAGGGTCGAACGGGTTGTCACCTGTTCGAACGGGATCAAGCTCTTCGCCGGTGAGCGGGGTGAGCCGTTCTTCAATGACCCGCGTTTCACCATGGCGACGCGGATGGCTTTGTCAACAGGCACGAATCCTAGTTACACCGCGCTTTATCCCGCCCAGAACGCCTTCCGGAACACCAACGTCAGCGCGATCGTCCTTGAGGTGCCCAGCTCGATCACCGGCTCGGGAACCATTGGATACTGGGCAAACACCGCGGTCAAGGAGCATGGCGTGTGGCATCAACTTCAGCACGCCGCAGGCCCCTTTGTCGGCTTCATATGGGACTTCTCCGGCGGCTCCGCCAGCATGGATTTCAATGCCAGTCATCCCAGAGACCATCTGAAGGGCAGGCCCAAGAACCCTGACAGCGATCCCGCCTCGGGGTTCTGGGGCCAGGTGCGGGACACCACGGCCGCCGTCGTCGCGGCTAGAAAGACCTTTGACAATCCACCGCACGGAAGGGGCACCCCGAAGACGTACGGCGCGTATGTCGCGGACACGGTCCTGCCCGATGTCCTGCGCTTCAAGGTCGGCACCTCCGCGCTCTGGGACCCCTGGAACAGAGGAATTCAGAACGGTAAGGGCATCACCGAATGCGCTCCGGATTCCATGTATGACCTCGTGCTAAACGAAGGACTTACCATGGGATTGTCCTCTAAAGACGCGACTGGCACCCTGCTCGACGATTTCCCGTACCTCAGCCGCCCAGTCACCGGCGCGTGATGCGTCCTGAGCTCGATGCTCTCTGTCCGTAGAATTGAAGTCTGAAAACCGACACCGAGAACCCTCCGACCGGCGCGACGCGGGGTCGGGGAGCCATACTCCGTGGTCACCGGCCCCGCCATGGTAGACGGTCATGCCATGGCGGGGCCGCAGTGGCGGACTCGCTATCGCTTCTCCTCCTGAGCTGTTTTCGTGCGCCCAGCAGAGCAGGAGGTAAAGCCGGTTCACGGTCGCGAGCCTCTCGGAAGGCAGACGCTGTTCGCGCCGCTGTCCGCGGCGATGATTGGCGATGACCTTGCCGGCCACGCCGAACAGCCACATCCGGGCATGCTCGCCGTCAGGCAGATCGGCGATGCGCCGCCAGGCGATCAGATAGGTCTCGGCCACCACGTCCGCCGCGTCCTCGGCGCGGTCAGACCTGCGTACGGCATATCCGAGCAGATGATTGTAGGTACTGCGGTAAACGGACTCGAACCGGGCGCGGTCGTCTTCATCCACCTGTCCTCCTTGTCGTTCACGGCCTTGCACCTCTCACGTGTCCGTGCGAACCTCTGGAGTTTCACCACCGCCCCGGTTTTTATGGGCAGCAGGAGGACGGTGTAGCCATCGATCAGGAACACGAGGATGCCTCCGGGCGCTAACGGCGCCTCTTTGGGCGGCTCTCGGCGCAGGTGTCGGTTTTTCGGATCCACGCTTGCGGCGCTGGGCGTGAATGCTTACGATGAAAAGCGTTCACACTTAACTTCCTCATAGCTAATTTCGGACCCAACTGGCGCCAGTCGAAGAATGCCGGAAACGACAAACAGCAATATGCCGGTCACTATGGCGAGCCTAAGCAATCTACACCAGCGATGCACTCTGATGAGAATGTCTTGGCAAGGAAGTCTTAGAGAACGGCTCCCAGGCGCACACGCACGTGCAGCCAGGCGCAGCCATGAATCGCTGTCGTCCTTCGAATTGGTTAGGACTCGCGTAGGGCATACCAAACGAGGAGTGTCCTCCAGAAGTGCCCATCGTTGTCGCTAGGAAGTACCCATCGATCATGAAGCCTCTCCACCCTCCGGGGCGGAGCCACGGGAGCCAATTGTGGGAGCCACCGCCTTGCGGCGGCCACAGACTTCCCGCGCCCTCCTCGGAATGTTTGGCGAGGTGAGAAGCCCCTCGATCGACTCAGATCGGCATTCCCAGACCCTCCGGTCTTCCTTCGGGCGAAGAGGTCGTGGGTTCCAATCCCGCCACCCCGACAGAGTTGCCGCAGGTAGAAGGCCGCTTCCGAACATCGGAAGCGGCCTCTCTTGTCTCCTGGGTGACCACCACTCGGGAGATGGAAACGTGGCCCGATGGTGGCTACGCTCGCCTGGATCGCCTCAGTGGTGATGTTCACGTTTCCCGTAACCTCGCAGCGACCTGAATGTTCGTGAAGA
>DASUCK010000606.1:0-11389 GCA_036276095.1 Nonomuraea sp.
TGACGAACGCGTCGCGCACCATGCTGATGAACCTGGAGACCCTCGACTGGGACCCCGAGCTGGTGTCCGCGATGGACGTCCCGCTCGCGATGCTCCCCGAGATCCGGTCCTCCTCCGAGGTTTACGGCACCTACGAAGGAGTTCCGGTCGCCTCCGCGTTGGGCGACCAGCAGGCGGCGCTGTTCGGGCAGACGTGCTTCGACCCCGGCGAGGCCAAGAGCACCTACGGCTCCGGCAGCTTCCTGCTGATGAACACCGGCCACGAGCCGATCGTCTCCAAGCACGGCCTGCTCACCACGGTCGGCTACCGGATCGGCGACACCCCGGCCACGTACGCGCTGGAGGGCGCCATCGCCGTCACCGGCTCGCTCGTGCAGTGGCTGCGTGACAACCTCGGCCTGATCTCCAGCGCGGCCGAGATCGAAACCCTCGCCAAGACGGTCGACGACAACGGCGGCTGCTACTTCGTGCCGGCGTTCTCGGGGCTGTTCGCGCCCCACTGGCGCTCCGACGCCCGCGGCGTGATCGCGGGGCTGACCGGGTTCGTGACCAAGGGGCACATCGCGCGGGCCGTGCTGGAGGCCACCGCGTGGCAGACCCGGGAGGTCGTCGACGCCATGAACGCCGACTCCAGGCTCGACCTGACCACGCTGCGCGCCGACGGCGGCATGACCGCCAACAACCTGCTCATGCAGACGCTCGCCGACGTGCTGGCCGTGCCGGTGATCCGGCCCATGGTGGCCGAGACCACCGCGCTCGGCGCCGCGTACGCCGCCGGCCTGGCCACCGGCTACTGGCCCGACCTCGACAGCCTGCGCGCCAACTGGCACAAGGCCGCCGAGTGGCGCCCGGCCATCGACGAGGCCGCCCGCGAGCGCGAGCACCGCAACTGGAAGAAGGCCGTGGCCCGCACACTCGACTGGGTGGAGCAGTAGATGAGGACCGCGAAGGGCACGGACCGGGCACAGGTCCGGGAGGAGCTGTCCAGCGCCGCGTACGACCTGCTCGTCATCGGCGGCGGCATCCTGGGCACGTCGGTGACCTGGATGGCGGCGCAGGCGGGGCTGCGGGTGGCGATGGTCGACGCGGGCGACTTCGCCGGCGCCACCTCCTCCGCCTCCTCCAAGCTGGTCCACGGCGGCCTGCGCTACCTGCAGACCGGCAACGTCCGGCTGGTCGCCGAGAACCACCGCGAGCGCCGCGCCCTGGCCGCCGACATCGCGCCACACCTGGTCAAGCCGCTGACGTTCCTGGTGCCGATCTACCGGGGCGGGCCCCACGGCGCCGCCAAGCTGGGCGCGGGGGTGTTCCTGTACTCGGCGCTGTCGGTGTTCGGCGACGGCATGGGCAAGGTGATCCCCCCGCACCAGGCGCTGGCCAAGGTGCCCGCGCTGCGCGCCGAGGGCCTGCGGGCCGCCGCCGTCTACGGCGACCACCAGATGAACGACAGCCGCGTCGCCGTCATGACCGTGCGCGCGGCCGTCGACGCGGGCGCGATCGTGCTCAACCACGCCGAGGTCGTCGGGCTGCGCCTGACCGGCGGCACCGTCACCGGGGCCGAGCTGCGCGACCGCCTCGACGGCGCCGAGTTCGGGGTGAACGCCCGGCTCGTGCTCAACGCCACCGGCCCGTGGGTCGACCACCTGCGCCGCATGGAAGACCCGGGCGCGGCCCCGAGCATCCGGCTGTCCAAGGGCGCCCACCTGGTCCTGCGCCGCCACGAGCCGTGGAAGGCCGCGCTGACCACGCCCCTCGACAAGTACCGGGTGACGTTCGCCATCCCGTGGGAGGACCACCTGCTGCTGGGCACGACCGACGAGGCGTACGACGGCGACCCGGCCGAGGTCCGCCCCACCGAGGCCGACCTCGCCCAGATCCTCGACGAGGCCGCCCATTCCGTACGCGACACGCAGCTCAGGCGCGAGGACATCACCTACGCCTTCGCCGGCCTGCGCGTGCTCCCCGGGCGCCCCGGCGAGGTCACCGCGGCCAAGCGGGAGACCGTGCTGACCCGGGGCAGGGGCGGCATGCTGTCGGTCGCGGGCGGCAAGTGGACGACCTACCGGCACATCGGCCGGCACGTGTTCGACACCCTCGCCCGCCTGCCCGGCCGGCCGCTCGGCGACGACCTGGCCGACATCCTGCCCGCCGTGCCGCTGCCTGGCCTGGCCAGCCCCGACGCGGTGGCCATGCGCCTGTGGACCGACCGCGACCGGGGCGCCCGCATGGACCCGCTGGTGGCCCGCCACCTGGCCACCCACTACGGGTCGATCGCGTTCGACCTGGCCCGGCTGATCAGGGACGACCCGGCGCTCGGCGAGCGCATCCACCCCGGCGGGCCCGACATCTGGGCGCAGGCCGTCTACGCCCGCGACCACGAGTGGGCGGCCACGGTCGACGACGTCGTCCGCCGCCGCACCACGCTCACCGTCCGCGGCCTCGACACCCCCGAGGTACGCGCCAAGATCGCCGGCCTGCTCGGCCTGCGAGGTGGCCAGGCGGCCTGGCGGGGAAGGGGGTAGGCATGCCTACGCCCACGAACGAAGCCCTGCTCCGCCACTTCCGCGACCTGCGCGACGGAAACCACGGCCCGGCCACCTCGCGGGACGACAAGGAGCGTGTGTTCGTCACCGAGGTCGAACTCCTGGACCCGGTGGCTCGCGCCGTACTGGAGGAGTTCAACGCCGACCTCCTCCTCGGCACCGGCGAGGTCGTGGCCAGCGGCGTGACCCGCTCCAAGGAGGGCGGCCTGAACGCCATGTGGTCACTGACCTGGCCGGAACAGCGGTCGAGCGGCGCCCAGCCGATCGCCGTCGTCGCCCACTACGGCGCCGGCTTCCACCATCCACACCTGCGCGGCAACACGGTGGGGGACTGGCCCCTGAACATCTTCACCCCCGCGGACGCGCAGGCCCAGACCGACCTTCTCCGCGCCATAGCCGCCGCCGACACCCACAACCTCGTCTTCCAGGAAACCTACCGCCTGATCCCCGCCCTGACCGACCCGACCACCGCCGCCCCGCCCGCCCGGGGATAGAGCGACCGGGTGCTACGCCTCGGTGAAGCCGCGGGCGCGGCCGCCGGCGGACTCGCGGACGGCGGCGGCCACGGCGCCCGCCACGTCGGGGTGGAAGACGCTCGGGACGATGTAGTTGGGCCCGAGCTCCTCGGGTGTGACCACGGCGGCGAGGGCGCCGGCGGCGGCCAGCAGCATCTCCTGCGTCACGCCGCCCGCCTGCGCGTCCAGCAGCCCCCGGAACACGCCGGGGAAGGCCAGGACGTTGTTGATCTGGTTGGGGTAGTCGGACCGCCCGGTCGCCACGACCGCCGCGTGCTCGCGGGCGTCGTCCGGCGACACCTCGGGCTCGGGGTTGGCCAGCGCGAACACCACCGCGTCCTTGGCCATGGTGGCGATGTCGTCGCCGGTGAGGATGCCGGGCGCGGAGACGCCGACGAAGACGTCGGCCCCCTTGATCGCCCCGCGCAGGTCGCCGGCGTAGCCCTCGGCGTTGGTGTGCTCGGCGATCCAGCGCAGCGACTCGTCGAGGTCGTCGCGGCCCTTGTGGACGGCCCCGAGGTAGTCGCAGACGACGACGTTTCTCGCCCCGGCGGCGAGCAGCAGCCGGAGCACGGCGGTGCCGGCCGCGCCCGCGCCCGCCATCGTGATCTTGACGGTCTCGAGGTTCTTGTCGACCACCCGCAGCGCGTTCGTCAGCGCGGCCAGCACGCAGATCGCGGTGCCGTGCTGGTCGTCGTGGAAGACCGGGATGTCGAGCAGCTCGCGCAGCCGCCGCTCCACCTCGAAGCAGCGCGGCGCGCCGATGTCCTCCAGGTTGATCCCGCCGAAGCCGGGCGCGATCACCTGCACCGTGCGGACGATCTCGTCGACGTCCTGCGTGTCGAGGCAGATCGGCCAGGCGTCGATGCCGGCGAACCGTTTGAACAGCGCCGCCTTGCCCTCCATGACCGGCAGCGCCGCCTCGGGCCCGATGTTGCCCAGCCCGAGCACGGCCGAGCCGTCGGTGACGACGGCCACGGTGTTGCGCTTGATGGTCAGCCGCCGCGCGTCCTCCTTGTTGCGCGCGATCGCCATCGACACGCGCGCCACCCCCGGCGTGTACGCCATCGACAGCTCGTCCCGGTTGCGCAGCGGCACCTTCGACTTCATCTCGATCTTGCCACCGAGATGCATGAGGAACGTCCGGTCGGACACCTTGTGGATGACGACACCCTCGACGGCCTCCAGCTGGTCGACGATGGCCTGCGCGTGGTCGGTGTCCCGGGAGGCGCACGTCACGTCGATGCGGATCTTCTCGTGACCGGCGTTGGTGACGTCGAGGGCCGTCACCACACCCCCGGCCGACTCTACGGCGTGGGTGAGCTGGCTGACGGCCTTGCCGCCGGCGGGCACCTCGAGCCGCACGGTGATGGAGTAGGACACACTGGGGACGGTCGCCACGTCAATCGCTCCTTCGGGACTGACCAAGAAGTCCTCCCATGTTAGGGGGCGAACGGTCAATCGAGCGCCTCGGAGGCTGCGACGATGATGTCGACGCACGTCGGCACCGGGATGGTGGTGCTGTCGACGACCAGGTGGTATCGGCAGGGGTCGGCCGGGTCGCCGCGGTAGAAGGTGCGCCAGTAGGCCATGCGGGCGCGGTCGTTGTCGTCGATGACGCGGCGGGCTTCGCGCTCGCTGAGGTCGCCGAGCGTGGCGGTCTGCCGGATGCGCCGCTTGACGGGCGCGTCGAGCCGGACGTGCAGCGCACCGGGATGGTCGGCCAGCACGACCGCGCCGGCCCGCCCGAGGAACACGCCGCCCTGCTCGCGGGCGGTGTCGCGCATCATGCGCTCGGTACGGCGGACGAACTCCTCGGGCGGGAGCGGCATCGCGCCTGGGACGTACATGTCCACGCCGCCGAACGTGACCGTGGGCAGCCGCATCACCCCCGACAGCAGCCTGCCGAGGCCGTGCTCGGCGCGGTCGTCGTGGGCCAGGGCCTCTTCGAGGGAGCAGCCGAGCTCCCGGGCGACCGCGCTCGGGATGGCGCGGTCGACGAACGGCACGCCGAGCCGCTCGGCCACGGCCGGACCGATCTGGCTGCCGGCCGTGCCGTATGTCGCCGATATGGTGACGACCCGCATATCCCCAGGCTAGAACAGAGCGCTCGCCAAAGCTCTACGCGCCTTCCCCAAAGCCGGGTCGTCGGCGGGCAACGTGTCGAAAAGGCCGAGCAGGTGACGCCTGGCCTGGTCGCGCTGGTCGCCGGAGGTGCGCTTGACCACGGCGATGACACGGTCGAACGCCGCGTCGACCGCGCCGGACAGCATCTCCAGGTCGGCGGCGAGGAGCTCGGCGTCGATGTCGGCCGGGTCTTTCAGGCGCCGCTGCACGTCGGCCGGGTCGGCTCCTTCCGTGCGCTTGATCAGCTGGACGCCGGCCAGGCCCATCTTGGCGTCTTCGTCGCCGGGCGCGCGGGCCAGCAGGCGTTCGTAGGCCTCGATGGCCGCGTCGAGGTCGCCGCGCTCGATGGCCTCCTCGGCCGCCACCAGGTCGGGGTCGGCCGGCGGGCCCGCGGGCGCCTGCTGCCGCTCGTCGGCCGCCGGCGGCCGGGCGTCGGGGTTGGCCTGGTAGAACTGCTCGACGGCGGTCATCAGCTCGTCGAGCCAGCGGCGCACCTCCTGCTCGGGCAGCACCTGCTGGAAGCCGGTGACGGCCTGGCCCTGGAAGACCGCCAGCACGGTGGGCACGGCCTGCACACGCAGCGCCGCCGCGATCTGCGGGCTGGCGTCGACATTGACCTTGGCCAGGACCGCGCGGCCGCCGAGGTCGCCGACGACCTTCTCCAGCACCGGGCTCAGCTGGGCGCTGCCCGGCGCCCGTGGCGACCAGAGGTCGAGGATGACCGGCACCGTCATCGACCGGTCGATGACGTCGGTCGTGAACGTCTCCTCGGTCACATCGACGACCGAGGCCGACGCGGCCGACTGGGGACCTGCCGCCTCCCGCCGGGCCTGCGCCTCCAGTGCCTGCTTGCGCGCGCCCAGGTCTATCGCTCCGTAGAGCGACCCGGGCTTAGAGAAGTCCGCCATGCCCTTCATCTTGCCGCATGGACGGCGCCGCGAAGTCACCCGCCGCCACGCGGAGCGTACGCAACTGGTCGAACACGCGGTGGAGGTCGTCCTCGGCGTACATGCCCAGGCCGAACTCGGCGGCCATCAGGTCGTGGGTGGCCCGGCGGACGACGTCCCGCCCGGCGTCGGTGATCTCGGCGAGCACGCCGCGGCCGTCACGCGGGTTCGGCAATCTCCGGACAAATCCGGATTTCTCCAATCGATCCACCGTGTTCGTCACGCTCGTGGGGTGGACCATGAGACGTTCGCCGATCTTCGACAGCGGCAGCGAGCCCTTCTTGCTGAAGGTCAACAGGACGAGGGCCTCGTACCTGGCGAAGGTCAAGTCGTATGGCTTCAGGAGCGAGTCAAGTTGCGACAGCAGGATCTGATGCGCTCTCATGATCGAGGTCACGGCCGCCATGGCGGCGGAGGGCCCGAAGTGGGCGCGCCAGCTCTCCGCGGCGCGGTCGATGGGGTCGAACGGCAGGTTGAGCGGCTTGGGCTGCGACACAGCGCTACCGTAGCGCGCCGGTCATCCCGGTTCGTCTGGCCACCTGGAGCGACAGGCTTTGCCGCTTGACCAAGAATCCGGACATCAATCATCACGCTCAGTTATGGTTCTCGTACGTATGGTGACGCGGAAGCCAAGTCCATCAGCCTGTGGGGACCGGCCGGACCGAGCGGCTTCCGCCTCGCCGAGGGGCACGGGGGGTGCTTGATGAACTTCAACGGGGCAAAGGGTGCGTGAGCACGCGGGCGTTTCACGAGAGGAGCTGAAGCAGAGCGCGGCCGTCACGGTTGCCGTGCTGCTGGCTGTCGGCCTGGTCGCGGCGTGGAACGTCCTCATCCCGGGCGTGGACGCCTGGGAGAACATCGTGGCCGCGGTCATCGGCTCGCTCCGGCTGACCGGGCCCGTGGCCGCGGCGTTCGCCGCCTGGGTGGCGCTGCGCAAGCGGCGGGCCCTGCGCGGCCGGTCGCTCACGACGTGGCGGGCGCTCAAGGCGCCGCTGGCGATCGTGGTGGTGGTGCTGGGGTCGTTCGGGGCCACGGTGCTGGTGCTGGCGATCAAGACGGTGCTCACCGAGCAGGCCGGTCGGCTGAGCCTGTCCGGGCTGGGCATGGGCATGGCGGGGCTGGCGCTCTACTCGGTGATCGGGTGGGTGGCCGGCTGGGTGCTGCCCAGGGCGTACACACCGCCGCTGGCCGGGCTGGCCTGCTACGGGGCGTTCTCGTGGCTGGCCGACGACCGCGGCTGGGCCGACAAGCTGGCGCCCGGCACCGGCGAGCCGTACGACCTGTTCCAGGGGTTGAGCGGGGCGCCGTTCTTCGACCAGACGATCTGGCTGCTCGGCATCACCGCGGCGCTGCTGCTCGGCTGGGCGGCGCTGGTGACCCGGCAGGCGCTGGTGCTGGCGTGCGCCCTGCTGGCGGTGCTGGCGGCGGGCATGGGTGTGTCGCGCGTCCTGGCCCAGACCCGGCCCGCGGCGGCCACGGACATCGCCTACACCTGCCAGGAGTGGCCGATCACGGTGTGCGTGCACCCGGGGATGCGGGCCGGGCTGACGGAGCTGGGGGCGGCGTTCACGCAGATCGCCTCGCGGCTGGCCGGCACTCCGGCGGCGTTCACGCGGGTGGAGCAGCGACCGCTCGACGACGAGCTGAAGCCGTCGCACGGGCTGGCGCCGATCCACGTGCCCGACCTGTCGGCCGGGTTCGCGGAGGAGGCGGCGTACGAGTACATCGAATCGCTGGCCGCCGAGTGCCCCGGCACGGTGGCCGACGGCTACCGGGACATCGTGATGGCCTGGCTGCGCGGCGAGCCGCTGCCCGGCGGCCCGCTGCCCGAACACCAGTACGCGGCCTCGTGGTTCTCCTGGCTGAGCGAGCACCAGCGGAGGGAGTGGCTGCGGATGTTCTTCAGCGACTTCCAGAACTGCGGACTGGCCGACACGCACTTCGGTGGCGGCCCGGCACACGCCCAGAGCGCCCGCCCGGCGCCGGAGTCGAGCCCCGAGTCGGTCTACCCGGTCTACCCGGATCCCTCGGGCACGCCGTCGCCGGGCACCGGCTCGGCCGCGCCCGGCCGGCACCCGGCGAGTGGCTGGGGTCCCGGCGGCGCGACGGCCGGGTGGACCCCCGGCGCCTCCCCCGGCACGACCGACGCCACGCGACCGGCCGCCACCGGCACGCCGTCCGCCCCTTCCAGGGTCGAGCCCGGCACGCGGGGAGGCGGGGAGCGGAACGACGACGGCCGGTCCCCGGACGGCGGCACCCCCGGATGGGGGCCCGCCGACAGCAGGCAGGCCGGTGTCTCCCAGGGCGGCGGGCCGCAGGGCAGCTGGCCCCCCGGGGGCGCGCCTCGGAGCGGCTGGTCCGGCGACCCCCGGAGCGGAACGCCCCACGGCGGCTGGGGCCCCGGGGGCCCCTTCGCGGTACGAGGCCGGGCGGCGGTCGAGGCGGGGTGGGCGCCGAGCGTGTCGGGGGCCGGTTGGGGCCCGGCGGTGGTGTCCGGATCGGAGATGTCACCAAACGGCTGGCACTGATGATCGCCTGCCGGGTAGGCATGCCAGCATGACGACTTCCCGTACGACGCCGCCGGAGCTGGCTGCCGGCCGGCGTCGCAGGTGGCGATATGTGGCGGGTCTTCTGGTCCTGGCGGTCCTGCTCGTGGTGGGCGGGCGCCTGGCATGGGCCTGGCTCAATCCGGCGGGCGAGCAGGTCATCGACCGCAGCCAGCCGGTGCTGCTGCAGTCCATCAAGGACCTCAGCCGGTTCGAGGCGGCGACAGGCACCTTCCAGGTGGTCGTCGACCTGGAGAAGGACGCGAACTTCCTGCCCGACGCGATCAAGGGCACCCGTACGCTGTTCGTCGGCGCCGGCGGCGTGGACGCGTACGTCGATTTCTCCGGCATGGCGGCGAACGCGGTGACGGTCTCCCCCGACCGTACCGAGGCGACCGTGCGCCTCCCGCACGCGCAGTTGGAGAAGCCCAACCTGGACAACCGCCGCTCGTACGTGTTCGCGCAGCAGCGCGGCCTGTTCGACCGGGTGCAGGACTTCCTGTCGGGCTCCCCCGGCGACCAGCGTGAGCTCTACCTGCTGGCCGAGCAGAAGATCAACGAGGCGGCGGTGGCGAGCGACCTGCGGGCCAGGGCCGACGCCAACACCAAGGCGATGCTGTCGGGCATGCTGAAGTCGCTGGGCTTCACCAAGGTCACGGTCAAGTTCACGGACGAGCCGTAGGCCGCCTGAGGCGTGGGGCGGCGGACCTAAGGACCTCCCTAGGCGGCGACCCTGCCCGGATAAGTCATGAGATGTCGTGAGATGCCGGGAGATGCCCTGGAGATAAGGCATACGCCTGATGTGCCGGGGAGGGCCTTAGGAGGAGTCTTGAACGTGCGGACAGACCACCCAGAACCCGCACAGGAGATCCCGACATGAACGCCGAACTCGAATACACCGTCATGCAACACCACGCCTCCGAGCTTCGCCGGGCCGCCGCCGAGCGGCGGCGCGTACGCCAGGCCGTGAAGGGACTGCCGTCCGAGCGCCGGCACCGCTCGCTCCTCGGCAAGTTCCGCGCCGCATGACCCCCGACAGGCAGCCCGGCCGCATCCTCCCTCGCGGCCGGGCTGAACAGCCCCCGTGACCGGGGGCGCGCGCACGAAGCCCCGGTCCGGCCCCTGGAATGGGCTCCGGCTGGACCGGGGCTTCGCGCAGTCGGTCTAGACGGTGATGACCGTTTTCCCGCGGGAGTGCCCCTTGGCCAGCTCGCGCATCGCCTCCGCCGTCTCGGCCAGCGGGTACGTCCGCTCGACGGCCGGCGTGATCGTGCCGTCGCCGGCCAGCGCGGCGAGCGTCCTGAGGTTCTCCGGCTTGGGGAAGGCGAACAGGAACCGCGGCCGCCGCCGGGTGAACGGCCCCAGAAGGGCCGCTCTGAGCTGCCGGTCCAGCCCTGACAGCCACCGCCCGCCCCTCTCGCCGCCGATGATGACGAACGTCCCGCGCGGGGTGAGCGCGCGCTGGAGGTGGGACAGTGAGCGGTTGCCCGCGATGTCGAGAATGAGGTCGTAGCGGCGCTTCCCGGCGGCGAAGTCCTGGCGCGTGTAGTCGATGACGTCGGTGGCGCCGAGCGAGCGTACGAGGTCGGCCTTGGAGGGGCCGCACACGCCCGTGACCTCCGCGCCGAACGCCTTGGCCAGCTGCACCGCGAACGTCCCCACGCCGCCGCCGGCACCGATGACCAGCACGTGCTGCCCCGCCCGCACCCGGCCGGCGTCGCGCAGCGCCTGCAGCGCCGTCACCCCGGACGTCGGCAGGGCCGCGGCCTGCTCGTACGTGAGGTTCGCCGGGATCGGCACGAGTTTGTCCTGGGACGTGCTCGCGTACTCGGCCAGGGCGCCGACGCACGTGCCGAACACCCGGTCGCCCGGTTTGAACCCGGTGACCCTGGCGCCGACCGCCGTCACCTCGCCCGCGACGTCGCCGCCGAGCCGCCGGTTCCTGGGCCTGCGCAGGCCGAGCGCCACGCGCATGACGTAAGGGACGCCCTCCATGAGGTGCCAGACGCCCATGTCGAGGCCGGCCGCGCGGACGCGTAACAGGACCTCGTCCTCGCCGGGGACCGGCTCGTCGAGGTCGGTGAGCCGCAGCACGTCGGCCGGGCCGTAGGTGTCGCGGGTGATCGCCTTCATCTCTGCTGGTCTCCGTCCGGGTACTGGAACACGTCGTCGAGCGGGACGCCGAACACCCGCGCGATCTGGAACGCCATCTCCAGGGATGGCGAGTAGCGGCCTTGTTCGATGGCGATGATGGTCTGCCGGGTGACGCCGACGCGGTCGGCCAGCTCCGCCTGCGTCATCTCGCCGTGCGCGAAACGCAGGGCGCGGATGGAGTTCGTGACGTTGGTGGGCTTCACCATGTCGGGAGCCCGCGGCGGTAGGCGATGATCTTGAGGGTGGAGCCGAGCACGGCCGACAGCACGAACCCCAGGTAGAGCGTGTTGGCGATCCAGAAGTGGTCGATCTCGGCCATGGCCATGACCAGCGCGGCGAGCGCGCCGGCGACGAGGAGGAACTGGCCGGTGTACTCGCCGTGGCGGTGGATCTCCCGGTCGCGCCGGTCCTTCTTCCCGATGTCGGCGGGCGACAGCAGGCTGATCGCGATGAACACCACGATCGAGGCCAGGCACGCGCCGCCGACGCTCCAGAGCAGCGGCACGACGTAGGGGACCTCGGGGAGCGGGGTGGTGCCCGCCCGGCCGAGGACGACC
>DASUCK010000607.1:0-9127 GCA_036276095.1 Nonomuraea sp.
CGTGCGCCTGAAGTGGCCCAACGACCTGCTGATCGGCGAGCGCAAGCTGGCCGGCGTGCTGGCCGAGCGGGCCGACGACGCGGTGGTGGTCGGCATGGGGCTCAACGTGTCGCTCCGCCACGACGAGCTGCCCGTCGAGACCGCCACGTCGCTGGCCCTGGAGGAGGCCGCCTGCCTCGACCGCGACCCGCTGCTCAGGGCCGTCCTCAGAGAGGTCGAGACCCACTACGACGAGTGGACGCACGCCGGCGGCGACGCCGAGGCGTCCGGGCTGCGCTCGGCCTACCTGGCGTCGAGCGCCACCGTGGGCCGCCGGGTACGGGTGGAGCTGCCCGGCGACCAGGTCGTGACCGGCACCGCGACCGGCGTCGACGCCTTCGGCCACCTCCAGGTCGAGTCGGGGGGCGAGCGCCGCACGCTGAGCGCCGGCGACGTGGTGCACGTCCGCCCGGTTCCGCCGACGGCATAGCCTCCGGGACGGCGATGGTGGCACGATTTTGGGCCATGACCCTTCCCGACCACCATCTGACGCAGGGTGAGCGCCGCGTGCGGTCGTTCCACCCCCACTGGAAGCGGCTGATCGGGCCGTTCGCCGCGCTCGTCCTCATCGCCGCGGCCTCGGGCGCGGCGCTGTGGTTCATTCCGGAGTGGGAGTTCGCCCTCCACAGCCGGATCGCCGTGGTCGTCATCGCGCTCGTCCTGCTGACGATCTGGTCGTTCGTGCCCTACCTGCGGTGGAAGAACACCGCGTACGTGCTCACCACCCACCGTTTCACCATCAGCCAGGGGGTGCTCAACAAGTCGACCGACGAGATCCCGATCGCCAAGGTCAACACGGTCAGCTCCGACCAGACGTTCGCCGAGCGCCTGCTCGGCTGCGGCACGCTGACGGTCGAGTCGGCGGGCGACCGGGGCGAGATCGTCCTGCGCGACATCCCCAGGATCCAGGATGTCCGCACCGACCTGTTCCGGCTGGTCGAGGACGCCTCCGACGGCGAGCTCGACGGCCGCTGATTCCGGGGGCGGGAGGCGGTGCCCGGCGTGGTGCGGCCCCATGTCTTGCGGAGATCATCCTCCTGACCCAAGATGGCTGGCATGCCGTACGAAGTGCAGGGCGTCATCGCCAGGGGCAAGGGCCAGAAAGTTTCGCTCGAGACGGTCGTCGTGCCGGACCCGGGTCCGGGCGAGGCCGTCGTGACCGTGCAGGCCTGCGGGGTCTGCCACACCGACCTGCACTATCGGGAGGGCGGGATCGGCGACGACTTCCCGTTCCTGCTGGGCCACGAGGCGGCGGGCGTGGTCGAGGCGGTCGGCGAGGGCGTCACCGACGTCGCGCCGGGCGACTTCGTGATCCTCAACTGGCGGGCCGTGTGCGGGCGGTGCCGGGCCTGCCTGCGCGGCCGTCCCTGGTACTGCTTCAACACCCACAACGCCACGCAGAAGATGACCCTGAAGGACGGCACCGAGCTGTCGCCCGCGCTCGGCATCGGCGCGTTCCTGGAGAAGACGCTGGTCGCGGCCGGCCAGTGCACCAAGGTCTCGGCCGACGCGCCCGCCCAGGTCGCGGGCCTGCTGGGCTGCGGCGTGATGGCCGGCATCGGCGCGGCGATCAACACCGGCGGGGTGACCCGCGGCGACAGCGTGGCGGTGATCGGCTGCGGCGGCGTCGGCGACGCGGCCATCCTGGGCTCCTCGCTGGCCGGCGCGGCCAGGATCATCGCGGTCGACGTCGACGACCGCAAGCTGGAATGGGCCAGGGGCTTCGGCGCCACCCACACGGTCAACTCCCGCGAGACCGACCCGGTCGAGGCCATCCGCGAGCTGACCGGCGGCAACGGCGCCGACGTCGTGGTCGAGGCGGTGGGCCGGCCGGAGACGTACACGCAGGCGTTCTACGCCCGCGACCTGGCCGGCACGGTCGTGTTGGTCGGCGTGCCGACCCCGGAGATGAAGCTGGAGCTGCCGCTGCTCGACGTGTTCGGCCGCGGCGGGGCGCTGAAGTCCTCCTGGTACGGCGACTGCCTGCCCAGCCGCGACTTCCCCATGCTGATCGACCTGTTCCTGCAGAACCGGCTGCCGCTCGACAAGTTCGTCAGCGAGACGATCGCGCTCGACCAGGTCGAGGAGGCGTTCGGCAAGATGCACCGCGGTGAGGTGCTGCGCTCGGTGGTGGTCCTGTGATCGACCGGGTCATCACCTCGGGCACGTTCTCCCTCGACGGCGGCACCTGGGAGGTCGACAACAACGTCTGGCTGGTCGGCGACGCCCGCGAGGTGATCGTCATCGACGCCGCCCACGACGCCGCCGCCATAGCCGCGCGGGTGGGCGGCCGCGCGGTCAGGGCCATCGTCTGCACCCACGCCCACAACGACCACATCAACGCCGCCCGCGACCTGGCCGAGCGCACCGGCGCGCCGATCCGCCTCCATCCCGCCGACCAGGTGCTGTGGGAGCAGGAATACGGCGACGCGGTGGCGTACGAGCCGCTGGCCGACGGCGAGCGGGTCGAGGCGGGCGGCTGCGCTCTGGAGGTGCTCCACACGCCCGGCCACGCGCCCGGCGCGGTCTGCCTGTACGGGCGCGAGCTGGGGGCGCTCTTCAGCGGCGACACCCTGTTCAAGGGCGGACCGGGGGCGACCGGCCGCTCCCACTCGTCGTTCGACACGATCATCGAGTCGATCAGGAAGCGGCTGCTGACCCTGCCGCCCGAGACTGTCGTCCACACCGGCCACGGCGACTCCACCTCGATCGGCGCCGAGGCCCCGCACCTGGAGGAGTGGATCGCCCGCGGGCACTGACCGGCACTGTCGGCAACCTGGCGTCCGCAAGGGGCGACGCCAGTGTGGCACACCCAACATAGGCAAGCCTAACCATGGTGGGTTATCTTAGGTGTGCCTAACCTTAGGCTGTCATCCCTTGCGTGAAAGGCCGTCCCCGTATGTACGTTTGCATCTGTCGTGCCGTGACCGAGAACGACGTGCACGACTGCATCGCCGAGGGGGCGAGGAGCGCGAAGCAGATCCGCGACACCACAGGTGCTGGTGGGGACTGTGCCCGATGTGTACGGAAGATCTGTGCCATCCTGAAAAGGTCGGAAGAACTGACGACCGCATAGCCGCACAGCAGCAAGGGGCCCGTTGACATGCAGGGCGACAAGCAGATCATCGAGTTGCTCAACGAACAGCTGACCGCCGAGCTCACCGCGATCAACCAGTACTTCCTGCACGCCAAGATGCAGGAGAACTGGGGCTACACCAAGCTCGCCGAGCACACCCGCGAAGAGTCGATCGACGAGATGCGACACGCCGAGCGTCTCACCGACCGCATCCTCTTCCTTGAGGGCCTGCCCAACTACCAGCGGCTGGGCACCCTGCACATCGGCCAGACCGTCGAGGAGCAGCTCAGAGCCGACCTGGAGGTCGAGCTGGCGGTGGTGCAGCGGCTGCGCCCGGCCATCGCGCTCATGCGCGAGAAGGGCGACATCATCTCGGCCAACATCTTCGAGGACATCCTGCGCGACGAGGAAGAGCACATCGACTACCTCGAGACCGAGCTGGGCCTGATCGACAGCCTCGGCCTGCAGCTCTACCTGGCCCGCTACGCCGAGCCGAGGTCGGCCGGCGACTGACCGCACGCCACGGGGCACGCCACAGGGTACGCCAGCGTGTACGCCGCCCCCTCGGCGGCGTCCCAGGCCAGCGTGTCTCCGGCGCGCCGCGCGGCCACCTCCTCGCCCTGCTCGTCGTACACCGGGCCCGGGGCGCGTACGCGGATCGGGCCGGCGCGTCCGGCCCGCAGCGTGACGCGCTCGGCCGACCCGTCGCGCCACGACACGTCCACGGTCACGTCGCCCCTGGCCCGCAGCCCGCGCACCCGGCCGGCCGGCCACGCGGCCGGCAGCGCGGGCAGCACGTCGATCACCCCGTGGTGGCTCTGCACCAGCATCTCGGCCATGCCCGCGACGGCGCCGAAGTTGCCGTCGATCTGGAACGGCGGGTGGGTGTCCCACAGGTTGTCCAGCGTCGAGTGCTTCAGCAGCTCGGCCAGCATCGTGTGGGCGTGGTCGCCGTCGCGCAGCCGCGCCCAGAAATTGATCTTCCAGGCTCTGCTCCACCCGGTGCCGCCGTCGCCGCGGGCGGCCAGCGTGACCCTGGCGGCCGCGGCCTCGGGGTCGTCCGCCGCGAGCTGCCGGCCCGGGTGCAGGGCGTACAGGTGGGACACGTGGCGGTGGGTGCTCTGGGGGTCGTCCCAGTCGTCTTTCCACTCCTGGAGCTGGCCCCAGGAGCCGATCCGCAGCCCCGGGTCCAGCCGCTCCAGCGCGGCCAGCACGCGCGCCCGGAGCCCGGCGTCCACGTCGAGGACCGCGGCGGCCTCCGCGACGTCCGTGAACAGGCCCAGGACGATCTGCTGCGACATCGACGCGCCCGCCGAGAAGTCCCCGTGCTCGGGGGAGTAGCTGGGTGACACCACCAGCGTGCCGTCCCGCGGGTCGGTCCTGAGCAGGTCGAGCCAGAACTCGGCGGCGCCCTTCATCGCCGGGTACGCGGTCTCGCGCAGGTAGCCGGCGTCGCGGCTGAACAGGAAGTGCTCGTACAGGTCGCGCGCCAGCCACGCGGCCGCCTCGGGGAACCAGAACGCCGTGGGCCAGTCGTGCACGCCGGTGAAACCGAACGGGTTCGTCTCGTTGTGCACCACCCACCCGCCGGCGCCGAACATCTCCCGCGCCGTCCGCCGGCCTGGCGCCATCAGCGACAGCACGAAGTCGGCGTAGGGCCGGGCGGTCTCGGCCAGGTTCGTCACGGCGGCCGGCCAGTAGTTCATCTGCAGGTTGACGTTGACGTGGTAGTCGCCCGCCCAGGCCGGGGCGGTGGAGTCGTTCCAGACGCCCTGCAGGTTCGCCGGCAGCGACCCCGGCCGCGAGGAGGCGATCAGCAGGTAGCGGCCGTAGTCGAAGTACAGCGCCTCCAGCGCCCGATCGGCCGCCGACCCGCCCCCGGTGTACGCCGCCCGCAGCCGGTCCGTCGGCACTACCGGTACCTCCTGCCCGAGGTCCAGCTCCACCCGGTCGAACAGCCGCGCGTGGTCCTCCTGGTGCGCCTTCCTCAGCCTGTCGTACCCCTGCGCCACGGCCGCGTCCACGGCGGCCGTCACCGCCTCGTGCGGGTCCTCGCCCCGGTACATCGGGTGGACGGGCGCGTAGTCCGTCCCGGCGGACAGGACGAAGACCGCCGCGTCGGCCCCCGTGACCGTGACGCGGTCGGCCCCGTCCGTGCGGGCGCCGCCCTCCACGACCACCCGCACCTGAGCCTCGAACACCATCCCGTTGTCCGCCAGCGCCCCGCGCATCGTCAGCCGACCGTCCGCCACGCTGATCCGCTTGCCGTCGTGCGGCGACGACATCCGCAGCGTGAACGCCACCGCGCCCGGCCGGTCCGCCCCGACCCGCCCGACGATCACGTTGCCGGGGTGGCTCGCGAAGTACTCCCGCGTGTGCCGCACCCCGTCGACCGTGTACGCCACCCTCGCGACGGCCTCCCGCAGGCTCAGCTCCCTGCGGTAACCGGCGGCGGAGCCCTCCGGCAGGTCCAGCCACACGTCCCCGAACGTCTGGTACGCCCCGAACCCCGACTTCGGCTGCCCGAGCAGCGCCGCGACCTCCTCAGGAGCCATCCGCCCCGCCCGGTCGAGCCGCTCCCGGACCTCCGCGACCGGGCCGCCCGCCCGGTCGCCGACGTGGTAGCCCTGCCGCGACCCGGGGCCGCCCGTCCACAGCGTCTTCTCGTTGAACTGGATCTGCTCGACCCCGGTTCCGCCGAACACCATCGCGCCCAGGGCGCCGTTGCCGATGGGGAGCGCCTCGGTCTCCCAGTCGGTGGCGGGCCGGTCGTACCAGAGGGCCGGTAAACCTGTCATGAGACCGCACCGTAACAACTGGTCCGTCCGAACCCTGGCGAAGTGGCCCGGCTCCGCCGCCGCGCCGGGCTCTACCGTGGTCGGCATGCACATCTTCCTCGCCGGCGGGGCGGGCGTGCTCGGCCGCCGCATCGTCCCGCTGCTGCTCGCCGCCGGCCACACGGTCACCGCGACCACCCGCGACGAGGCCAGGCTCGGGCTGCTGCGCGACCTCGGAGCCACGCCGGTGCGCGCCGACGTGTACGATCCCGCCGCGCTGGCCGCCGCCCTGCGCGGGGCCGACGTCGTGATGCACCAGCTCACCGACCTCGCCGCGTACGACCTCGCGGCCAACGCCCGGCTCCGCGAGGTCGGCACCCGCAACCTGGTGGACGCAGCCCTGGCCGCCGGGGTGCGCCGCGTCGTGGCGCAGAGCATCGCGTGGGCGTACGAACCGGGCGACGCCCCGGCCGCCGAGGACACCCCGCTCGACCTCGACGCGCCCGAGCCCCGCCGTACCACCGTCGCCGCCGTCGCCGCCCTGGAGTCGGCCGCGCGGCGGCTGCCCGAGTGCGTGGTGCTGCGGTACGGCATGCTGTACGGCCCCGGCACCTGGTTCGAGCCCCGCGGCCTGCGTGCCGCCCAGGCCCGTTCCGGCGCCCTGACGGCCGGTGCCGACGTCACCAGCTTCGTGCACGCCGACGACGCCGCGGCCGCCGCCGTGCGGGCGCTCACCTGGCCGTCCGGGGCCGTCAACGTGTGCGACGACGAGCCCGCCCCGGCCGCAGACTGGCTGCCCGCCTTCTGCCGGGCCGTGGGCGCGCCCGCCCCGCCGCGCGACGACTCCCCGCGCAGCGGCTACGCGCGGGGCGCCGACAACCGGTACGCGCGCGAGGACCTCGGCTGGACGCCCCGTCACGTGTCCTGGCGCGACGGCTTCGCCCGCACGGGGGTCCCCCGAGCACCGAGCTGAACATCCGTCGGCGAGTTCGCCGTCGTCGTGGTCGTGATCGACCTTTCCGCTCCGGCGGGCTGCCGGAACCGGGGGCGGCGCGGTCCCCGGCGCGAAGGTCTTTCGACACACAGGGAAAAATGCACCCGCCCTTGGGAGGGTTGGGAACCCCGGCACAGGGCACTAACACACGTTGACCTGCAGAGGAAACCCCGGGTAATTTAATCATGACCAACCGTATTTTAGTCGTGTTTGCCCAGGTCAATGGATAGGTCAATGACGAGTCAAACCGCGCGCTGTGCCCGGGAAACGATCGCTTAAGGTCCTACGATCGCTTCATGACCTGCGTACTTCTCGCCGAGGACGACACCTCGATCTCTGAGCCGCTCGCGCGTGCGCTACGCCGCGAGGGTTATCAGGTCGAGGTCAGTCCCGACGGCCCGCAAGCCCTGGAGCGGGCCCTGTCGGGCGGCATCGACCTCATCGTTCTAGATCTCGGCCTTCCTGAGATGGACGGCCTGGAAGTGGCCCGCCGCATCAGGGCCGAGGGCCACGGCACTCCGGTGCTCATACTCACCGCCCGCGTCGACGAGGTCGACACCGTCGTCGGCCTCGACGCCGGCGCCGACGACTACGTGACCAAACCCTTCCGGCTGGCCGAGCTGCTGGCCCGGGTACGCGCCCTGCTGCGCCGCGGAACGTCCGAGACCCCGGTCGTCCAGGGCGTGCGCATCGACGCGGACTCGCGCCGTGCCTGGATGGGGGACAAGGAGCTGCATCTGACCACCAAGGAGTTCGACCTGCTGCGGGTGCTCGTCCGCGACGCCGGCAAGGTGGTCACCCGCGAGCAGATCATGCGCGAGGTGTGGGACACCAACTGGTGGGGGTCCACCAAGACGCTCGACATGCACATCTCCTGGCTCCGCCGCAAGCTCGGCGACGACGCCGCCAAGCCCCGATACATCACGACCGTCCGGGGAGTCGGCTTCCGGTTCGAACGCGAGTAGGCGGATGCGCCGTCGACTGCTCACCTCCACCCTGGTCGTCGCGGTGATCGCGGTCCTGTTGCTGGGGGTCCCCCTGGGCGTCGTGGTGAGCCGCCTGATCGTGGACGAGGCGGCTCAGGAGCTTGGGGCCGAGGCCAAACGTCTCGTGGGAGAGGTCGAGTACGCTCGCGTCCAGGAGACACCGCTCGACCCCCAGCAGCTGGAACAGAAATACCCGGGCAGATACATACAGATCTGGGAGCGCGGAACCCCCCTCCGGGTGACCGTCGTCGGCACACCTCCGGCGTCCGGTCACCTGATGACCGAGGACGCGCAGACCAACACCGGCGTCTACGTGCGGATAAGCCGTGACCGGGACCAGGTCGAGCACGATGTCCGCGCTCGCCTGCTCCTCATCGTCGCGCTCGCCGGGGCCGCCCTGGCGGTGGCCGTGAGCCTGGCCGTGGTGCAGTCACGCCGGCTGACGCTGCCCCTGCGAGACCTCGCCAAGATCGCCGAACGGCTCGGCTCCGGCGACGCGCGCCCGAGCAAGCACCGCTACGGCATCCCCGAACTCGACCGCGTGGCCCAGGTGCTCGACCGCAGCGCCACCCGGATCTCCGACCTGCTCACCCGCGAGCGCGAGTTCGCCACCGATGCCTCCCACCAGCTCCGCACCCCGCTGACCGGCCTCACCATGCGCCTGGAGGAGATCGTCGCCAGCTCCGGCAACCCCGAGGTCGTGCGCGAGGAGGGCGAGGCCGCGATCGTCCAGGCCGAACGCCTGACCGCGGTGATCGACGAACTGCTGGCCGCGGCCCGCCGCCAGCGCCACGCCCAGGCCGAGCCGGTGGCGATCGACGAGGTGCTCGGGCAGCAGGTGACCGAGTGGGAGCCGGTCTTCAGGGACGCCCACCGCGTGCTGCGCCTCGAAGGCTCGCGCGGGCTGAAGGCGATGGCCACGACCGGCGGTTTCGGCCAGGTCGTCGCGTCCCTGCTGGAGAACTCCCTGCGCCACGGCGGCGGCGCCGTCACGGTCACCACGACCAGCGGCGACAACTACGTCGTCATCGAGGTGGCCGACGAGGGCCCCGGCATCGCCGACGAGATCGCCCCCAAGATCTTCGACCGGAACGTCAGCGGGGGCGGGGGCACCGGACTCGGCCTCACGCTCGCCCGCGCGCTGGCCGCCGCCGACGGCGGCCGCCTGGAGCTGGTGCGCCGCCGCCCGGCGACGTTCGCCCTCTTCCTGCGCCCGGCGGAGGAGGACCACAGGAACCGGGTCGTCAGCGGTCCT
>DASUCK010000608.1:0-7660 GCA_036276095.1 Nonomuraea sp.
GCATCGGTCCGCTGCCGGGGGGCGGTTTCGAGGTGCGGGCGAGATTCCCGCTGAAGGACGGCCAATGACGATCAGAGTGCTGCTGGTGGACGACCAGCCGCTGCTGCGCACCGGATTCCGCCTGATCCTGGAGGCCGAGCCCGACGTCACGGTGGTGGGCCAGGCGGGTGACGGCAAGGACGCGATGAAGCAGACGCGGGCGCTGCTGCCCGACGTGGTGCTCATGGACATCCGGATGCCGGGCGTCGACGGCATCGAGGCCACGCGCCGGATCGTGCGCGAGGCGGCGCCGTCGGCGCACGTGCCGAAGGTCCTGGTGCTGACCACGTTCGACCTTGACGAGTACATCGTGGAGGCGCTGCGCGCGGGCGCGTCGGGGTTCCTGCTGAAGGACGTGCCGCCCGACGAGCTGGTGCAGGCGATCCGGGTGGTGGCGGCCGGCGACGCGATCGTGGCGCCGAGCGTGACCAGGCGGCTGCTCGACCGGTTCGCCGCCCGGCTGCCGTCGGCGTACGAGCAGGCCGCGCCGGCCCGCCTCGACCGGCTGACCGAGCGCGAGCTGGAGGTGCTGCGGCTGATCGCCAAGGGCATGTCGAACGCCGAGATCGCGGCCAAGCTGGTGGTGAGCGAGACCACGGTCAAGACACACGTCGGCAACGTGCTGACCAAGCTGGGGCTGCGTGACCGCGTGCAGGCCGTGGTGCTGGCCTACGAGACGGGTCTGGTCACGCCGGGCGCGCTGTCCTGAGCCCCAGCCGGTCTCACGGCCTCTCGACGACGGATTCCGGGGCCGGGGCGGAGTCGTGGGCGGCCTTGGCGGCGGCCTCGGGGGCGTTCTCCGGGAAGTGGCAGGCCACGCGGTGGCCGCTGGCGAGCTCTTCCAGCGGCGGCTCGACCGTCTTGCAGATCTCCTGCGCCTTCCAGCAGCGGGTGTGGAAGCGGCAGGCGGGCGGCGGGTTGAGCGGGCTGGGCACGTCGCCGGTGAGGCGGATGCGCTCGCGTCCCTTGCGCGCCTTGGGGTCGGGCACGGGCACGGCCGACAGCAGCGCGTTGGTGTAGGGGTGCATGGGCGCGCTGTAGAGGCTCTTGCGGTCGGCGACCTCGACGATCTTGCCCAGGTACATCACCGCGACCCGGTCGCTGATGTGGCGCACCACCGACAGGTCGTGGGCGATCACGACGTAGGTGAGGTCGAGTTCGTTCTGCAGGTCTTCGAGCAGGTTGACGACCTGGGCCTGGATGGACACGTCGAGCGCGGAGACGGGCTCGTCGGCGATGATGAGCTTGGGCTTGAGCGCGAGCGTGCGGGCGATGCCGATGCGCTGCCGCTGGCCGCCGGAGAACTCGTGCGGGTAGCGGTTGTAGTGCTCGGGGTTGAGCCCGACGAGCTCCAGGATGTCCTGGACGGCCTTCTTGACGCCGTGCTCGGTCTTGACCCCCTGGATGCGGAAGGGAGCGCCGACGATGGCGCCGACGGTGTGGCGCGGGTTGAGCGACGAGTAGGGGTCCTGGAAGATCATCTGCATGTCGCGGCGGAGCGGCCTGAGCCCGCCCTGCCCCATGTGCGTGATGTCCTGGCCCTCGAAGACGATCTTGCCCCCGGTGGGTTCGAGCAGCCTGGTGATCAGCCGTCCGGTGGTGGACTTGCCGCAGCCCGACTCGCCCACCAGGCCCAGCGTCTCGCCCTTGAAGACGTCGAAGCTGATCCCGTCGACCGCCTTGACCGCGCCGACCTGCCTTTTGAGCAGGCCCTTCGTCACGGGGAAGTGCTTCTCCATGTTCCGCACGGAAAGAAGCAGCTCGTTTTCGCTCACGGGGTCTCCAGGACTGGCTTGATCTCGTTCTCCCACAGGTCCCGCCGTTCGGTCCTGCTCATGTGGCAGCGCACCAGGTGGCCGCCCTCGGTCTCGGCCAGGGTGGGTACGTCGGTCGTGGCCTTGCCGTCGGTGCGCTCGGCGTACGGGCAGCGGGGGTGGAAGGCGCATCCGGACGGCACGTTGATCAGCGACGGCGGGGAGCCCTTGATCGGCAGCAGCCGTTCGGTGGGCTCGCGGTCGAGGCGCGGCATGGAGCCCAGCAGGCCCCAGGTGTAGGGGTGCTCGGGCCGGTAGAAGACGGAGTCGGCGGTGCCGTATTCGACGCATCTGCCGGCGTACATGACGAGGATGTCGTCGGACAGCTCGGCGACCACGCCCAGGTCGTGGGTGATGATGATGAGCGCGGAGTTGAACTCGCGCTGCAGGTCGGTCATCAGGTCGAGGATCTGGGCCTGCACGGTCACGTCGAGCGCCGTGGTGGGCTCGTCGGCGATGAGCAGCTCGGGGTCGCACGACAGCGCCATGGCGATCATCGCGCGCTGGCGCATGCCGCCGGAGAACTCGTGCGGGTAGCTGTCGACGCGCCTGGCCGGTTCGGGGATGCCGACGCGGCCCAGCATGTCGATGGCGTGCTTGCGGGCGACCTGCTTGGTGACGTCGTGGTGGATGCGGTAGGCCTCGATGATCTGGTGGCCGACCGTGTAGTAGGGGTGCATCGACGACAGCGGGTCCTGGAAGATCATCGCCATCTTCTTGCCGCGCAGCCCGCGTACGTGCTCGGCCGAGGCGCCGTTGAGCTCCTCGCCGTCGAGCCAGATCTCGCCGGAGATGCGCGCCCGGCCGCCCTTGTGCAGGCCGAGGATGCCGAGACTGGTCACGCTCTTGCCCGAGCCGGACTCGCCGACGATGCCGAGCGTCTTGCCGCGCTCGACGCCGAACGACAGCCCGTCGACGGACTTCACCAATCCGTCGTCGGTCGGGAAGTGGATCTTCAGGTCCTTGACGTCAAGGAAGCTCACGACAACCTCACCCTCGGGTCGACCACGGCGTAGAGCATGTCGACGATCAGGCTCGCGACCACGACGAACAGCGCGGCCATGAGGACGACGCCCATGACCTGCGGCAGATCCTGGTTCCTGATGGCCAGGATCGCGTACTGGCCGAGTCCGGGCAAAGTATAGGTGGTCTCGGTGAGCACGGCGCCGCCGATGAGCAGGCCGAAGTCGATGCCGAACAGGGTGAGGATCGGCGTCAGCGCGGCGCGCAGGCCGTGCTTGACGACGACCTCCCGCTCGCGCAGGCCCTTGGCGCGGGCCGTGCGGATGTAGTCCTCGCCCATGGTCTCCAGCATGCCCGCCCGGGTGAGCCGGGCGTAGCCGGCGGCGAACAGGAACGCCAGCGTGATCCACGGCAGCAGCAGGCTGTAGGCCCACTGAGCGGGATTGTCGGTGAAGGCCGTGTACGCGCCGCCGGGCGCGGTCCAGCCCAGTCCGTAGCTGAAGAAGACCAGAGTGATCATGCCGGTGAAGAAGATCGGCAGGGACACGCCGGCCAGCGCGGTGCCCATCGACAGGCGGTCGAAGAAGCTGCCGCGACGCAGCGCGGACAGCACGCCCACGCCGATGCCGGCCAGCACCCAGATCACCGCGGCGCCGATGGCCAGGGAGAAGGTCACCGGCATGCGGTCGATCAGGTCGGGCCAGACGGGCTGGCCGCTGATGAAGGAGTAGCCGAAGCACGGTGCGGGACACTGCTCCACCCCCGCGCCGTAGTCGTACTCGGCGCCGAGCACCAGGCTCTTGACGAACCGGCCGTACTGCACGACCACCGGGTCGTAGAAGCCCAGCTTCTCGGCGACCAGGTGCACCGTCTCCGGTGTGGCCGCGCGCCCGACGTACCGGGAGGCGAGCGCCTCGGGTGTGGCGCCGGCCCACTGCGGCACGATGTAGAAGATGCCGAACGTGACCATGCTGATCACGATGAGCATCGCGAGTGCGCCGATCAGACGTCTGATGATGTATGTGAGCACCGCTTCCGGCCGAGCGGCCCGGCCCGTCGCCGGGCCAGGCCGCTCACGCCTTCACCTGCCTTCGCTAGATCCCCGTACCCTGCCTGGTCACTCGACGCCCATCAGGATGTAGTCGTAGCCCTGCTGGCCCTCGTTGTAGGCGATGTTCGTCACACCCTCCCCGCGCAGGAGCAGCGCCTTGGCCCAGACCACGGGAAGGATGGAGGCGTCCTCCATGACCTTCTTGTCCACCTCGACCCAGAGCTTCTCGCGGGCCGTGGCGTCCAGCTCCGCCGAGGCCTGGTCGATCAGCTTGTCGACCTCGGGGCTCTTGACGCTGAGGTTGTAGTTTCCGGCCGGGCGGATGGTCCGGCTGTCGACGATGGCCTGCAGGAAGCCGTAGCCGTCGGGCCAGTCGGAGCCCCAGCCGTGGGCGGCCAGGCCGATGCCGTTCTTCTTCACGTACTCGACGTTGCCGGCGTAGTCGGAGAAGTAGCTGGAAGCCGGGAAGCCCTTGAGCGTCAGCTTGATGCCGACCCGGGACAGCGCCTGCTGCATCGCCTCGGCCAGCGCCTTCTCGCGCGGCCGGTCGGAGCGGAAGGCCATCGTGGTGGAGAAGCCGTTCGGCTGACCGCAGGCCGCCAGCGCCTCCTTGGCCTTGTTCACGTCGCCCTTGTTGTCGGGCGTGGCGTACAGGTCGAACTTCTCCTGGCCCTTGATGGGCGGCGGCATGACGTTGGTGGCGATGTCGCCGCCGGCGACGGGGCCGCCGAACGCGGTCTGGTTGGCCACCCGGTCGGCCGCCCACATCACGGCCTTGCGGCAGTCGATGTTGTCGAGCGGCTTGGAGTCGGGGATGACCGAGACGTACCAGAGCCGCTGCAGGACCGGGTTGTCCGTACGGGCCTTCATCGCCGGGTCGGGCAGCACCTTGCCGAGCGCGGCCGGCTGCATGCCGGTGCCGGGCACGTCGAGGTGGATGTTGCCGGCGATGAGCTGGTTGTCGAGGTCGTCGGCGTTGACGTTGAGCTGGACCTCGATCCGGTCGGGCAGCGCCGGCCGGTTGGGGTCGGTCGCCGCGTCCCACTGGTCGTTGCGCACCAGCGCCACGCTCTTGCCGGCCTGGACCGACTCGAACTTGTACGGGCCCGAGGAGATCACGTGCTCGCGGTACTTCGCGCCGGTGTCCTTGGCCTGGGGCACGGGGGCCGTCATCGGCATCTGGACGATGTAGTCCATCGACGCGAACGGCTTCTTCAGGTGGAAGACGACCGTGGTGTCGTCGGTGGCCTCGACCGCGGAGGAGTAGTCGACGTCAGGCGTCTTGTAGACGCCCTTGAAGTCCTCCGGCCAGTCGAGCAGCTCGTTGAGGTAGGAGGGGCCGTGGGTGAAGGTCTCCTTGTCGAAGGAGCGGGCCACCGCGTACGCGACGTCCTTGGCCGAGATCGGGGTGCCGTCCTCGTACTTCAGCCCACTCTTGATCTTGTACGTCCAGGTCTTGCCGTCGCTGCTCGGCTGGCCGAGCCCTTCGGCCAGGTCGGGCACCACGGTCGCGCCCTCGGGGCCCGGTCCCGGCTTGTACATCGTCAGCGTGCGCCAGTAGAGGCGGCCGAAGTTGAAGGAGTAGCCGTAGTACGTGTCGGCCGGGTCGAGGCTGTCCCAGTCGGCGGAGTGCGAGGCCTTCAGCGTTCCTCCCTTCTTGGTGGAAGGGTTGTACACCTGGGTCAGCGCGGTGTTGGCCGCGGGTTGCGCGGCGCCGCCGCCGGCCGACTGCGCGGGCTGCTGTGGTGTGCCGCCACCTCCGCCACAGGCGGAGAGCACCAAGGCGAACGCCGCTGTCGCGGCCGCCGCCAGTGCGGATTTCCTTCTCATTGGACGAACCCCTTGTTAGTGAGATGGGGGATGGAGCGTTGGCGAATGTCAGTGTGCGCGCGGGTCGAAGGCGTCTCTCAGCCCGTCGCCGAAGAGGTTGAAGGCAAGGACCGTGATGAAGATCGCCAGACCGGGGAAGAGCACGAAGTGCGGAAGGGTGTAGAACCGCACCGCCTCCGAGAGCATGCCGCCCCAGGTCGGGGTGGGCGGGTTGATGCCGACCCCGAGGAACGAGAGCGCGGCCTCGAACAGGATGTTGGTCGGGATGAGCAGGGTCGCGTAGACGAGGATCGGCGCCATCAGGTTGGGCAGCACCTCGCGGAACAGGATGTAGCCGTGCCGTGCCCCGAGGCTGCGCGCGGCGTCGACGAACTCGCGCTCGCGCAGCGACAGCGTCTGCCCCCGGACGATGCGGCCGATGCTGGGCCAGCTGAAGAAGCCGATGATGAAGATGAGCATCGCCACGCGCAGCCCGTTGCCCTCCAGCCCGAACCCCTTGTCGGGGACGACCCCGGCCAGCGCGATGGCGAAGACCAGGAGCGGGAAGGCGAGGAAGACGTCCATCAGCCGGCCGATGATCTGGTCGACCCAGCCGCCGAAGTAGCCGGCGACGACGCCCAGGACGGTGCCGATGATGACGGACACGCACGTGGCAAGGAAGCCGATCAGCAGCGAGATGCCGGCGCCGGCCACGATGCGGCTGAAGATGTCGCGGCCGTTGACCGGCTCGACGCCGAGCAGGAAGTCGCCGCTCATGCCGCCGAACGTGCCCTTGGGCAGCAGCGTGCTCGGGTCGATCTGGTCCTGGTGGAACTCCAGGGGCGGGTGGCCGAAGGCGGCGATGATCGGCGATGCGAAGACCGCCACGATGATGAGCAGGACGACGACGATGCCGCCGGTCAACGCGACCTTGTCCCGTCTCAGCCGCATCCAGGCGATCCTGGTGAGCGATCGGCCCTGGATGGCCTTACCAGCTCCCGCGAGCACCGACTCCGGATGCGCTTGTGCCGCGGAACCGGAAACGTCTAGCGGCGCGGTCATGCGAAATTGCCCCCTGGAATCCAGACGACTCTGTCTTTGGACATTGACTTTAGACCGCGAGTCGCGACCTCAGGACGCAGAATCTATGGCCTGAGCTGGTATGACCAGTCCCTCAGCCCGCTATGTGGCTAATCTGTGATTGATGCGAAACTCATTCGTATCGATCTTGAACGGAATGTCCTCGATGCGTGCCGGTTACGTCTCGGAACTGTGACACAACGCCGATGCCACAGGGGATTCAGCTGATGCCGCGCCGCTTGAGAAGCTCCTCGATGTCGGAGAAGTCGTCGTCGCCGCCGCCACTCTTCCTGGCGGTCACGGCGGGCTTGGCGGGGGCCGATTTGTTCGCCGAGGGCTGAACGGTCCGCTCCCGTTCCGGGGCGTCGGCGGCCTTCTTGCGGGCGAACGACAGCTTCCGTCCGCGCAGCACCCCCGACACCAGGAACAACACGCCTGACAGCCCGGCCACCACGATGCCGGCCCACACCACCGGGTTGAGCACCAGCCCGGTCACGAAGCCCACGGCCGTGGCGCCGATGGTCCACAACGCCCGCATCGCATCGGTCAGGTAGGCCGCCAGCGGCAACAGCGCCCAGGCCGCCACCCGCAGCCCCGAGGCCGCTCCCCTGCGGCGGAAGGCCAGGAAGCTGAGCACCAACCCGGCGGCGGTCGCGCCGCCGCACAGCGGCAGCCAGGCGATCTGTTCGAATGCGTCCATGGGGCCCCCTCGTCAGTGGCTCGTGTCCTTCCATCCTGGCACGCGGACGGTCGCCCGGCTCCTCCGCGAGAACCACTTTCCCCCTAGGGGACGCCGCCCCCGCCCCGGAGTGTCGGGGCCTGGGGTGTCCGGGCCTGGGGTGTCCGGGCCTGGGGCGTCCGGGCCTGGAGTGTCCGGGCCTGGAGTGTCCGGGCCTGGAGTGGC
>DASUCK010000609.1:0-13304 GCA_036276095.1 Nonomuraea sp.
GACCCGTCACAGGCCACGCCGCCGCAGACCGTCCCGAGCCAGACCGACTCCGGTCAGGCCGTGCCCTCCCAGCCGGGCGGCACGTCGCCCGGCGCCACCCAGAACCCCCCGCCGGGCGGGACGGCCACCAACCCCGCGATCAACCCGGCCTCCCTGCGGACGCTGCTCGTCGGCCGGGACATCCAGCCCGGCACCTACCGGACCACCGGCCCCACCACCGGATTCCCCATGTGCTACTGGGCCCGGATGGACGGCGCCAGCCCCACCGCGGCCGACGTGATCGACTCCGGCACCCCTGCCGGACCGGCCACGGTCACCATCCAGCCCACCGACAAGGCGTTCCAGACCGCCGGCTGCGCCGAATGGACCCGCGCCTGACCCTCCGGGACCGTGCACAGCCACCGTGCCCTCCAGCCGCCCTCCAGCCGCCCGGCCGCCGCCACGCATCGCGAAGCGGGCCCCGGGCAGGGGTTTTGCATGGACGAGGGCGGCGTAGGAGGATGCGCACAGCCCAACAAGGAGGACGCCATGTCGGTGTTGCAGAGCCTGGTGAACAGCGTGCGCAGCGGCGCGATCGAGGTGATCGACCTCACCGCGCCGCTGTCGTCGGAGACGCCGATCCTCCAGCTGCCCGAGCCGTTCGGCAACACGATCCCGTTCCGGCTGGAGGAGATCAGCCGGTACGACGACCGCGGCCCCGCCTGGTACTGGAACGACATCCACACCGGCGAGCACACCGGCACCCACTTCGACGCTCCCGTCCACTGGATCACCGCCCGCGACGGCGAGGACGTCTCCCAGGTGCCCGCCGCCAAGCTGATCGCCCCCGCCGTCGTGCTCGACTTCTCCGAGCAGGCCGCCAAAGACCCCGACTTCCTCCTCCGGATCGACCACGTCAAGGAGTGGGAACGCGCCAACGGGCCGCTGCCCGACGGCGGCTGGCTCCTCTACCGCACCGGCTGGGACACCCGCTCCCACGACCAGGCCGCCTTCCTCAACGCCGACGACCACGGCCCCCACACGCCGGGCGTCTCCGTCGAGTGCGCGTCGTGGCTGGCCGCCGAGACGCCCATCGTCGGGCTCGGCGTCGAGACCGTCGGCACCGACGCCGGCGCCGCCCACTCCTTCGACCCCGCCTTCCCCTGCCACTCGTTCCTGCTCGGGGCCGGGAAATACGGCCTCACCCAGCTCCGCAACCTCGACCGCCTGCCCGTGACCGGCGCCGTCGTGGTCGCCCCGCCGCTGCCGATCGTGGGCGGCTCGGGCAGCCCCGTCCGCGTGCTGGCCCTGGTCGAACGTTGATCGTCGCCGAGGCCGTCGGCCGGGCCCTGGTCGCCTGCGGCGCCGACACCGCCTTCGGCGTGGTCGGCAGCGGCAACTTCCACGTCACCAACGCCCTCGTGGCGGGCGGCGCGCGGTTCGTCGCGGCACGCCACGAGGGCGGGGCCGCCACCATGGCCGACGCGTACGCCCGGATGAGCGGCCGGGTCGGCATCGTGTCCGTGCACCAGGGGCCCGGGCTCACCAACGCCATGACGGGCCTCGCCGAGGCGGCCAAGAGCCGCACCCCGCTGCTCGTCCTGGCCGGCGAGGCCACCGACCCGCGCTCCAACTTCCACATCGACCAGGACGCGATGGCGACGGCCGTCGGCGCGGTCCCCATGCGCGTGACCTCGGCCGGGACCGCCGCACGCCAGGCGGTGGAGGCGTACGCCGCGGCCCGTGACCACCGCCGCGCCGTCCTGCTGAACCTGCCCCTCGACGTCCAAGGCGAGCCCTGGCCCTTCACCCCGCCGGCGGACGACACGGACCCGACCGCCCGGGCCGCGTCCGTGGCCGGCTCGTCCCGCGGCGCCGGCCGCGCGGGCGGCGGGGGAGGGGAGGCGGAGCTGGCGCGGCTGCTGGGGGAGGCGCGGCGGCCGGTGTTCATCGCCGGGCGGGGGGCGCGGCACGCGCGGCGGGAGCTGGAGGCGCTGGGCGACCGGGCAGGGGCGCTGCTGGCGACCTCGGCCGTGGCCAGGGGGCTGTTCCGCGGCAGCGCGTGGGACCTCGACGTGAGCGGCGGGTTCGCCACGCCGCTGGCCGCCGAGCTGATCGCCGGGGCGGACCTGGTCGTCGGGTGGGGGTGCGCGCTCAACATGTGGACCACCCGGCACGGCTCGCTGATCCCGCCGGGCGCGACGGTGGCCCAGGTCGACCTCGACCGGGCGGCCATCGGCACGTACGTGCGCGCCGACCTGGCCGTGGTCGGAGACGTGGCGGCCGTGGCGACCGCCCTGACGCCGCTGGTCGCCGCGGCGTCCGGCTACCGTACGCCGGAGGTCGCCCGGCGCGTACGGGCCGAGGGCCGGTGGCGCGACGTCCCGTACGCGGACGAGAGCGGCGGCGGCCGGATCGACCCGCGCACGCTGTCCATCGGCCTGGACGACCTGCTGCCGAAGGAGCGCATCCTGGCCGTCGACTCCGGAAACTTCATGGGATACCCGTCGATGTTCATCGACGTTCCGGACGAGGGCGGGTTCTGCTTCACGCAGGCGTTCCAGTCGATCGGGCTGGGCCTGGCGACGGCGATCGGCGCGGCCGTCGCCCGCCCCGACCGGCTCCCCGTCGCCGCCTTGGGCGACGGCGGCCTCCTCATGAGCCTCGCCGAGCTGGAGACCGTCGTCCGGCTCCGCCTCCCGATGGTGATCGTCGTGTACGACGACGAGGCGTACGGCGCCGAGGTCCACCACTTCGGCCCTCACGGCCATTCCCTAGACACGGTCACGTTCCCCCCGGCCGACCTCGCCGCCATCGCCCGCGGCCACGGCTTCGACGCGGTCACGGTCACCGAGGCGCCCCACCTGGCCGGCGTGGCCGCATGGCTCAAGGGCCCACGCGACCGCCCGCTCCTCGTCCACGCCAAGGTCACCAGGGACCGCCCCTCGTGGTGGCTGGAGGAGGCGTTCAAGGGCCACTGAAGGGGCCACTGGCAATATCGCCTGACAATAGCGCCGTGGGGGCCGCCGAGGGGGCCGCTGGAGTGCCGTGGTCAGAGCTTGCGGAAGGTGCGGGCCTCCTCGGCCGCGGCCAGCACGTCGGCCAGCGCGGCGCCCGCGCCCGCCGCCACCGCCGCCGCGATCGCGCCCTCCACGAACGGCACGTCCGCGACCACCACTCGCCCCGGTTCCTCCACCAGCCGGGCGGTCAGCACCGAGCTGCCCAGATCGGGCACGAGGACCACGCCGTCACCTTGGTCGACGGCCCGCACCGCGCCATCGATGAGGTCGAGGCTGGTCCCGAGCCCGCCGTCGTCCGTTCCCCCGGCCGCTGCCACCGGTGTCTCCGCACCGGCGATCCCGCGGACGAGCGCCACCGCCTCCGCCGCCAGCCCGGCGCTGTGCGCCACCAGCACCAGCCCCACCATCATCCGGCCCCCGCCGCCCGGGGACGTCCGGGGACGCGGCGGGCCCTCACGCCGCC
This sequence comes from Nonomuraea sp., assembly GCA_036276095.1. Taxonomy (GTDB): domain Bacteria; phylum Actinomycetota; class Actinomycetes; order Streptosporangiales; family Streptosporangiaceae; genus Nonomuraea. The sequence goes on from DASUCK010000609.1 coordinate 3,463, forward strand.
GCCACCGCGTCGGGGGCCTTCACGCCACCACCGCGTCGGGGCTTTCACGCCGCCGCCACCGCGGCCAGGGCCGCCAGGATCAGCGCCGCCGACGCCGCGCCCGGGTCCTCGTGCCCGACGCTGCGTTCGCCCAGGTAGCTGGCCCGGCCCTTGCGGGCCTGCATGGGGACGGTGGTCCGCGCGCCCTCCGCCGCCGCCGTGGCCGCCCGTTCGCACGCCTCCCGCGCCCCGGCCCCGTCGCGTACGGCCGAGGCCAGCGCCTGGGCCGCGGGCGCCAGCGCGTCCACCATGGTCTTGTCGCCGGGAGCCGCCTTCCCCAGCCGCTCCAGCGCGGTCACGCCCTCCTGGAACGCCGCCGCGAACGCGTCCGCCGTCACCGGCGCCTCCAACGTCCTGCCCATCTGCCGGAACACCGACCCGTACAGCGGCCCCGAGGCCCCGCCGACGCGGCGGATCAGCGTCGCGCCGGCCGTGTCGAGCGCGTCCGCCGGCGACTGCGGCGGCCGCTCGGCCAGTGCCTTGGCGACCTCGGTGAGCCCGCGGTCGAGGTTCGTGCCGTGGTCGGCGTCGCCGATCGCGGCGTCGAGCGCGGTCAGCCGGTCGCGGTCGCGGCGCACCAGCCTGGCCGCCTCCTCGAACCACGCCACGAAGAACCCGGTGTCCAGGACCTCCATCAACGCCCCCAGCGGGTGTCCATCAGCGCCCCCAGCGCAGGCCCGGCGTGTCGACCGGGGCGTCCCACAGCCGGGTCAGCTCGTCGTCCAGGCGGCAGACCGTCACGGAAAATCCCTGCATATCCAGACTTGTCACATAATTGCCGACCAGTGAGCGCGACACCCGCGCCCCCTTGCCCCTGACGAACGACGCCACCTCCGCGAACACCACGTACAGCTCCATGAGCGGCGTCCCGCCCATGCCGTTCACCATGACCAGCAGGTCCCCGTGCAGCGGCATGTCGCCGTGGATCGCCTCCATCGCGATCGCGGCCAGCTCGCGCGCCGAGGCCATCGGCGCCCGCGTGCGGCCGGGCTCGCCGTGGATGCCGATGCCGAGCTCCACCTCGTTGTCCGGCAGGTCGAACGTCGGCTTGCCGGCGTGCGGCGTCGTGCACGAGCTCAGCGCGATCCCGAACGACCGGCTGCGGTCGTCGACCTCGCCGGCCACCCTGGCCACCTCGGCCAGCGGCGCGCCCGCCTCGGCCAGCGCACCGGCGATCTTCTCCACGAACAGCGTCGCCCCGGTCCCGCGGCGGCCCGCCGTGTAGAGGGAGTCCTGGACGGCCACGTCGTCGTCGACCAGGACGCTCACCACCTCCACACCCTCGACGAACTCGGCGGCCATCTCGAAGTTCAGCACGTCGCCGGTGTAGTTCTTCACGATGTGCAGGACGCCCGCGCCGCCGTCCACGGCCCTGGTGGCGTCGATGATCTGGTCGGGCACCGGGGAGGTGAAGACCTCGCCGGGGCAGGCGGCGTCGAGCATGCCGTACCCGACGAAACCGGCGTGCAGCGGCTCGTGCCCGGAACCGCCGCCCGAGACCAGCCCCACCTTGCCGGGCCGCGGGCCCTCGGCCCGGTAGACCACCTGATCGCGGATCCGCAGCGAGGGGTGGGCCGCGGCCATGCCGTTCAGGGCGTCCTCAACGACGGAGTCGGCCGCGTTGATGAGCTTCTTCATGGTCCCAAGTTCTGCCCGTTCTCACGAACGCGCAAGCGTCGTAGCGTGGTCGGAATGGATGTCATCTACGACCCGTACGACCCGTCGACCAACGACGACCCGTACCCCGTCTACGCGCGGTTACGCCGCGACGCGCCGGTCCACCACAACCCGGACCTCGACTTCTGGGCGCTGTCCCGGCACGCCGACGTGTCGGCCGCGTTCGCCGACAGCGCCCGCTACTCCAGCGACCACGGGCCCATGCTCGACCGGGGCGCGTGGGGGCCGCAGGCGCGGACATACCTGTCGTTCGTGGCCATGGACCCGCCCGAGCACACCCGCATGCGGGCGATCGTGTCGCGGGCGTTCACACCGCGCCGGGTCGCCGCCCTCGAACCCATGATCCGCCAGATCGCCCGCGGCTACGTCGAGCGGGGCCTGGAGCGGGGCACGTTCGACTTCGCCGCCGACCTGTCCGCCAAGCTGCCACTCGACGTGATCTCCGAGCTGATGGGGGTGCCGCCGTCCGACCGGGCCGACGTGCGCCGCCGGTCCGACACCCTCGTCCGGTACGACCCCGGCGGCGCGATGGCCGACGAGAAACTCAAGAGCATCCTCTCGCTCGGCGACTACTACCACGCGATCGTCGCCGACCGCCGCGCCGCGCCCCGCGACGACCTCGTCTCCGCGCTTGTCGCCGACGGCGGGCTGACCGACGAGGAGATCGTGGCGTTCATCTTCCTCCTCCTCGGCGCCGGCTCCGAGACCACCACCCACCTGCTCAGCGCCGCGTGGTACTGGGCCTGGCGCAACCCCGGCCAGCGCGCCGCCGCCTTCGCCGGCGCGATCACGCCGTGGGTGGAGGAAACCCTCCGGTACGACACCCCCGGCCACGGCCTGGCCCGCCGCCTCACCCAGGCCACCGAACTGCACGGCACGCTCATCCCCGAGAACGCCAAGATCTGGCTCATGGTCGGCTCCGCCAACCGGGACGAATCCGTCTTCCCCGACCCTGACCGCTACGACCTGACCCGCGACACCTCACGGGCCATCAGCTTCGGCGTCGGCCGCCACTACTGCCTCGGCGGCCCCCTCGCCCGGCTGGAGGCGCGGGTCATGCTGGAGGAGCTGGTGGGAGCCGTCGACCCGGCGTACGAGATCGACGAGACCGGGATCAGGCGGGTCGCGCACGGCAACGTCCGCGGCATGTCGCGTCTCCCGACCACAGTCGGACCAGCCTGAGCAGGCTGCTACCTTTCAGCTCATGGCTGAGATCGTGTACCCGCCGGTGATCGCCGCCGCGCGGACCATGTTCCGCATGCTCGACGTCCGCTTCCACATGGAGGGGACCGAACACGTGCCGCGGTCCGGAGGAGCGGTGCTGGTGAGCAACCACATCAGCTACCTCGACTTCGTCTTCGCCGGCTTCGCCGCGCTGCCGGCCAGGCGGCTGGTGCGGTTCATGGCCAAACAGGACGTGTTCGAGCATCGCGTCTCCGGGCCGCTGATGCGCGGCATGCACCACATCCCCGTCGACCGGGGGGCCGGGGCCGGCTCGTACGCGACGGCGCTGCGCATGCTCAAAGCCGGCGAGGTGGTCGGCGTCTTCGCCGAGGCCACGATCAGCCGCTCGTTCACCGTGAAGGACATCAAGAACGGCGCCATCCGCATGGCGCAGGCCACGAACACGCCGGTGATCCCGGTGGCGCTGTGGGGCAGCCAGCGGTTCTGGACCAAGGGCCGCCCCCGCGACCTGCTCCAACGCCACATCCCGCTCACCATCCTGGTGGGTGAGCCGATGCACCCCAAGCGCGGCGAGAACGTCGACCAGCACACCGCCGACCTCCACGCCCGGATGTCCGAACTGGTCGACCGCGCCCAGCGCACGTACCCTGACGTGCCGCCCGGCGTCTGGTGGCAACCCGCCCACCTCGGCGGCACCGCCCCCACGCCGGAGGAAGCCGCCGCGATGGACGCCGCCGAGGCCGAAGCCCGCACCAGGAAGGAGTGATTCCGCGACCGGGCTCGCCCGGCCGCCACCCGGCCTCTCGCATCTTTCTCGGGTCTGGCGCGCATCCGCCGCTCCCGCGTCTCCGGCTTCTCCCGCGTTCGGCGTCGCGTGCGCGTCCCGCCCGGCTTTCGCGTCCGCGTCGTTCTCGCGTCTCCCGCCGTTCCCGTTCGCGTTCCCGCTCCCCGTTCCCGTTCCCCGTTCGCGTTCGCGTTCGCTTCCGTTCCGTTTCCGCACCGCCCGGGATCCTGATATCCCTGTGACGGGATGAATCCGGAGAGTGACAGGGCCGCTGGATGGAGACGCAGCCGGTACCGGCGCACGAGCTGCACGAGAAGGTCCGCGGACGCCTGGCGTCCGTCCTGGCCCGGCACGCCAGGGGAGCGGCCCGCCTGGCGCCGTCCGCGCTGCTGGCCCTCCTGTCGGCCGGCGCCCTGGCCCCGCTCGCCGCGGCCACCGGTCTCCTACCGGCCGGCGCCGCCGTGGCCGAGCTGCTCGGCGGCCTGGGCACCAACCTCCTCAGCGGGGTGGTCGAGGACGCGCTGGCCGCGCTGCGGCGGCGTACCGACGAAGCGAGTGGGGAGGACGTCGAGGACGAGTTGCGGAGGAGGATCGCCGCCCTGCTGGACGGCGACGCGGCCGGGCCGCTGCGCCAGGAGATCGCCGCGTTGCTCCGCGCGGCGGACGCGGGCGGAGTCGCGCTGCGGGTGGCCATCGAGAGCGACGACCGCGACCTGCAGGCGAGCCTGAGCCGGACGCTCGCCGCGCTGGCCGGCCAGTACACCGAGGTCGCCTTCCTCCTGAACGGGCTCGACACGGCCGCCGCCGAGATCCAGCGCACCCTCCACCGCCAGGACGCCGAACACCGCCACGACCGTGAGCTGATGCGCCGCCAGTTGGCCCAGCTCATGCAGATCCGCGCGGACCTCGCCACCTTCCCCCGCCGCACCGGCGACCCGGCCACCCCTGGCCGCCACGCCGGCGACCCGGTCTCACTCCCGCCCTGGCCGGACGAAAGCCCGTACCGTGGGCTGTGGCCGTTCCAGGCCGACCACGCCCCGATCTTCTACGGCCGCGAACAGGACACCGCCCGCCTCCTCGGCAAGGTGTCCGAACGCCTCCGCGGCCCCGGCCTGGTCGTGGTCACGGGCGCTTCGGGAGCCGGCAAGTCGTCCCTCGTACGAGCCGGCCTGCTGCCCGCCATGGCCCTCGGCACCCTCCCCGAGCCCGGCTCGGAAGCCTGGCCCCACCTCGTCCTCACGCCCACCGGCGACCCCCTGACCGAACTGGCCGTCCACCTGTCCCCCCACGTCGGCCTGTCCCCCGACATCCTTCGCCGGGCGCTGGCCGGTCAGCCCGAGCAGGCCCATCTGGTCGTCCGGACGGCGTTGGCGGGCGGCGGCGCCCAGGCCCGACTGGTGATCGTGGTCGACCAGTTCGAGGAGGTCTACACCCTGGCCGGGGACGACGCCGGGGCGAAGGCGTTCGTGACCGCTCTCGTGACCGCCGCCACCGTCCCCGCCGTGCCGGGCCGCTCCCCGGCGGGCACGGCGTCCGGCGGGGGCGACGCGCGTCCGGCGGCGCTTGTGGTCATGGCCGTTCGCGGCGACTTCGTCGACCGGTGCGCCGCCGACCCGGCGCTGGTCGAGGCCCTGCAGGAGGGCCAGTTCGTGGTGGGCCCGATGACCGGTCCTGAGCTGCGCCGCGCGATCACCGGCCCGGCCGCGGCGGCCGGTCTGCGACTTGAGGAGGGCCTGGCCGACGCCGTACTCGACGAACTGGGCGCCCATCCAGGCGCGGGCGCCCTGCCCCTGCTGTCCCAGGCGATGCTGGCCACCTGGCAGAACCGCGACGGCGACCGGCTGACCCTGCGCGGCTACGGGCTCGGCGGCGGTGTCGCGCACGCCGTGCAGACCAGCGCCGAAACGGTCTTCGCCGGGCTCACACCGCGTCGGCAGGATCTCGCCCGGCACCTGTTCCGCCACATGACCGTGCTCTCCGCCGAGGGCAGACCGGCGCGCCGCCCCGTACGCCACCGGGAGCTGGACGAGCACGCGGACGACCGCGGCGACGTCCGCGCGGTGACGGAGGCGTTCGCCGCCCACCGGCTGGTCGTGCTCGGCGCGGCCACGGCCGAGATCGCCCACGACTGTCTCCTGCGGTCGTGGCCCCGCCTGCGCGGCTGGCTGCACGAGGACCAGGCCGACCACGCCCTCCGCCGGGAGCTTCTCGACGATGCGCACGCATGGGAGCAGCACGGGCGGGACCCGTCGTTCCTGTACCGGGGCATCCGGCTGAGCGCTGTCCACGGGGCGTGGGCCAGATGGGCGGAAGCTCCCGACCGCCACCCGCCGCTGGGGCGCACCGCCGAGGAGTTCCTGGCCGCCTGCGACCAGGCCGCCGCCCGCGCCGCGCGAGCCGCCGGGCGCCGCCGGCGCTGGGCGCGGGCGGCCATCGCCTGCCTGACCGCCCTGACGATGATCGCCTCCGCCGCGGCCCTGGTGGCCGTCCGCTCGGCCGAGGCGGCGGAGCAGGAGCGCAGGCGCGCCCTCTCCAGGCAGGTGGCGGCGCAGAGCCTAAACCTGTCCAGTACCGACGCGGTCACGCAGGGCCTGCTCGCGGTCGCCTCCTGGCGGATCGCCCACACCGCCGAGGCCCGGCACGCCATGCTCGACGTCCTGGGTCATCACCTCCTCGACGTCGTCCCCACCGCCGAGGGCACGTCGGCGCTCAGCGCCGACGGCCGCGTCCTGGTCGTCATAGGGGAGGACGGCCTGGCGCGCGCCTGGGACGTCACCACCGGCAGGCGCCGCGGCCCCGCCTTCGGCACCCGGCTCCAAGCCTGGGGGGCTCGCGTGGCGGTCAGCCCGGACGGCCGGATCCTGGCTGCGGAGTGCGACGACGACACAGTGCGCCTTTGGGACATCGTGACCGGCCGGGAGCTGGCCGTGCTCGCCGTCCGCGGCCCGCTCGACGTGGTGGCCTTCAGCGCGGACGGCAGATCCCTGGCCACTGGCGGCTGGGTGCGTCCGATCCGCATCTGGAATGTCGCAGACGCCCGGACCATCGCCGGGGGCGCCGGGGGCGCCGGGGATCTCGCCCAGGGCAGGCCGACCGCCACCCCGCTCATCGGCCGCGGCGAACCGACCACGACTCTGGTGTTCCGCCCCAACAGCAGGACCGTGGCCTGGACGGACGCCTCCGACACCGTCCGGATCTCGGGGTCGCCCGCCGGCCGTGGGCACGTTCTGCGGCATCGCGCCGCTGTGCGGGCACTGGCGTTCAGCCCCGACGGCAAGGTGATCGCCACCGGCGCGTCGGACGGCACCGTCCGCCTGTGGGACGCGGACACCGGAAAGCCCGCGGGCGACCCCTTCCTCGGCCACACGGGCGCCATCCGGGCGCTCGCCTTCAGCGCCGACGGCGCGACGCTGGCCACCGGTGGCGCCGACCGCATGACGTTGCTCTGGGACGTCCGGGCCCGCAGGCAGAGCGGCGGCCCCTTTCCCGGGGCGGTTTCGTCGATGGCGTTCGGCGCCGATGACCTGACGCTGGTCACGGTCGACGAGGGCAACGACGTACACGCGTGGGACACGGGCAAACGGCTCGGCCCGCCGGCCGCCGTCGCCGGCGTCGGCGCCGTGGCCGTCAACCCCCAGGGCACGCTCCTGGCGGTCGCCGACCTCGACCCGCATGACGGGCGAGTCGCCCTGCGCGGCCTGCGGACCCACGCGCCCGCCGGACCCCCGCTCACGGGGCACACCGGCGGAGTGGCGGCGCTCGCGTTCGCTCCCGACGGGACGACTCTGATCACGGCCTCCCCGGATGGCACCGTACGGCGCTGGGATCTCCGCAGCCGGACCTTCACCCTCGCCCGGTACGAGAACGCCGAGGGCCCTGGCTCCGCCACGGCCGTGAGCCCCGACGGGAGCATCGCGGCCTTCTCCGGTACCGAGGCGGTCCAGCTCTGGGACGTCGACGCGGCACGGCCGATCGGACCGCCGCTCACCGGCCACGTTCGCGGCGTTCTGCAGATCGCCTTCGCCGCACGGAGCAGGACCCTCGTGACTCTGGACGGACAGGGCACCGTACGCCTCCGGGACCCGGCCCGGCCGTGGCGGATCAACGCCCTCCGCGCTGGCGACGACATGCAGGCTGTGGGCGTCGACCCCGACGCCGAGACCGTCGCCTTGGCCGACGCTCACGGCAGCGTGCACCTGTGGGACGTCCGCCGGCACGAGAAGATCGGCTTTCCGCTGACCGGTCACCGTGACGCGGTCGGCGTGCTCGCCTTCAGCCCCGACGGGCGGCTCCTGGCGACCGGCAGCAAGGATGGCTATGTCCGCATCTGGGACCTCGCGACCCTTCGCCAGATCGGCCCCTCCCGTACCGGCGCCCACCTGATCTCCGCCATGACCTTCACCCCGGACAGCCAGGCCTTGGCCACCGGAACCTCTCACCCCACCGACAACGGCGACGGCGGGACGGTGCGCCTGTGGCGTACGACCCTGCCACCCGACCCCGCCACCAGCCTCTGCGCCATCATCGCCCGGCCCCTGACGAGGGCAGAGTGGACCCGCTGGCTCCCAGCCCTGCCGTACCAACAGGCCTGCCCACCCCCTTGACCACCCGGGGCGCCCACCAACCGACCGCAGCAGTGTCCGACACCCCGCCCGAGCCGCCTCCCCACGGACTCTGAAACAACCACGCTGGACCTCTCAACAGCCACCGAAGCGGCCCAGCCGAGCCGTCGGCCGGTGGCCCAGGACCCACGCCCGCCGTCGGCCGGGCGGTTCGCGCCGGTGCCACCGGCAGATCGCGCCCGGCCTATGTCTGCCGTCGGCGATCCGGGGCCGCCGTTGGTCAGGCGAGGGTCAGATGGCGGCCTGGTAGGCGCTGGCGCGCATACCAGCGAGTAACCCCGCCGTTTGCTCCGGGGTGAAGCGGCGGACCGGGTCGTGGTGGAGGAGGCCCTCCAGCAGGGGACGCATCACGCCGGCGCGGCGGGGCGGTGGGTACGGGCCGCTGCGGGCCATGCCCAGCACCGTGGCGGCGTCCTGGCCCGGGTAGGGAGGCTGGCCCTCCACCGCGCTGTAGAGCGTGGCGCCGAACGACCACATGTCGGCTTCCTTGCTGGCCGGCCCGCCGTGGAGGCGTTCGGGGGCCATGAACGCCGGGGTGCCGCGCAGCCGCCGCGAGGTCGTCATGCGGATGTCGCCCTCGGCCGTGGCGATGCCGAAGTCGGTCAGCACCACCCGGTCGCCGGTCAGCATGACGTTGGCGGGCTTCACGTCGCGATGGAGCACCCCGGCCTGGTGGGCCGTACGCAGCGCGGCGAGCAGGTGTTGGCCGATGGCGGCCACCGACTGCGCCGGGAGTGTGCCGACCTGGGAGAGCAACTGGTGCAGGGAGAGCCCGTCCAGGTATTCCATCACGATCCAGAGTTTGCCGTCCTCTTCGATCAGGTCGTGCACCGTGATGATGTTGGGGTGCGTCAGCCCGGCAGCCATCCTGGCCTCACGCAGCACCCGGCGACGCACCATCTCGGCCTCGCCGGCCAAGGTCAGCTCCTTGAGCGCCACCGTCCGGTGGAGGAGCTGGTCGAACGCACGCCAGACGACGCCCATACCCCCACGACCGGCCTCCTCGTTCAGGAGGTACCGTCCGCCGATCTTCCGCATACCATCCCCTCTATCTCGGGGATAATCATGTCACTTCAGTACAAGCTCTTGGGTGCCTAAAGTGATCTGGATATGCCGGAATGTGTAGGTGTGCTGGTCAGCGGGTCAGAAATTCGATCCGACAGGGCGCGCCACACCAGTCCGGCACCCACCAAACATACTCCTGCGGCGCCCGCCAGGACGGCTCCGATGCCCGCGAACGCGGCCACCACGCCCCCGAGGGCGGCCCCGAGCGGCATGCCACCCATCCCCACGAGGCGGTATGCCGAATTGACCCTCCCGAGCAACGCGGCCGGGATCAGCCGCTGCCGCGCCGAGATCACCAGCACGTTGCCGGCCGCGCTCGTCACACCCCACAGGACGGCGACCGGGTAGAGCGCCCACGGGGACGGCACCAGCATCGGCACCACGAGCAGGAGGCTGTTGACCAGCCAGGCGCCCACGAGCGTGCGGAACTCCCCGAAGAGCCCCGCTGCCCATCCGGCCGCCAGCGAACC
>DASUCK010000610.1:0-35390 GCA_036276095.1 Nonomuraea sp.
CGATACGGGGAGAGGAATCAGCACCCTCATGAGAAAAATCGCACTAGGTATCCTTTCCGCCCTCGTGGGCGGCGCCATGCTTGTGTCAGGGGCGGGGGCCGCCTCTGCCACCAAGGCAGACGCGCGGGTATGGATCCGGGACGTCACACCGAACCCGGTCGTCGTCAAGCCCGGCGCCGAGACAACCGCCTACGTCCACGTCCGGGCCACGTCCGACGTCAGCAAGGTCGTCCTCACGGTGATCCCCACCGGCGCCGAGATGCGCATCATGCAGGCCAAGGAGCCCAAGGTTCTCGAGAGCTGGCGGTTCTCCGTCGGCTTCACCGAGAACGACCCGGCCGGCAAGTGGAAGGCCACCGCCACCGCCTACAACGCCAAGGGCGAGGAGGTCGCGAAGGACGACGCGTTCTTCGCGGTCGAGATCGAGGAGGGCAAGGCGGAGACGCGCATCACGCGCTTCAGCGCCGACCCGTACAAGGTCCGCAAGGGCAAGTCGATCTACTTCTCGGGCCTGCTCCAGGAGCTGGAGCACGGCGACTGGGACGGCGTCCGCGGCGAGAAGGTGCACATCTACTACCGCGCGAACGGCTCCAGCGGCTGGAAGTGGGTCGCCTCCGACCGGACCGACCGGTGGGGCAAGTTCTACGCCAAGACCAAGGCGTACCGGAGCGGCACGTTCCGGGCCGTCTTCCCCGGTGACAGCGAGCTCGAAGGTACCAAGAGCCGCACGGACTACGTGCGGGTCTACGGCTCCTGGTGGCGTCGCTGAGCAACACCCCTGAGGCCCGGTCCCCACGTGGGGCCGGGCCTCCGGCTTTCTCCGGCCGTGTTCGGCGGGACGTCGGGGGTAGTCGTCCCCCATGGCTGTTGACCTGCTGCGGGACTTCGACCCGTTCGACATCTTCGATGCCGAGGCGGCCCGGCTCGACCGCTTCTTCAGCGGGCTCGGCGAGAGCGACTGGCTGCGGCCCTCCCGCTGCGACGGCTGGTCCGTACGCGACGTGCTCGCGCACCTCGCCGGCGAGGAGATGTACAACCACGCCTGCCTGGACGGCACCGTGCAGGACCTGATGACCCGGATGACCGTCGAGGGCGTGGCCGGGTTCAACGACTTCAACGAGTGGTGCGTACGGCAGCGCCGCGACCGCCCGGTCGAGCAGGTGCTGGAGGAGTGGCGCGCCGAGAACGGCGACACCCGCGCGCGCATGCGCGCACTCGGCCCCGACACGCCCCTCGACACCATGGCGGGCCCCTACCCGAACCGGCTGCAGGCCTTCCACTACGACTCCGAGTACGCCACCCACGCCGACGACGTGGGCGTGCCCGTGACCGACGAGGAGTCCGACGGCCGGACGTCGTGGAGGGTCGCCGTGGGCCGGTTCGCGCTGGCCGAGCAGCAGTCCAAGGTGCAGGTCGAGCAGACGGCCGAGCAGATCTGGGTGGCGCTGGACGGGATCAGCGCGACGTTGGCGTACCCGGACTTCGTGGCGGCCACGGTGGGCCGGCTGCCGGAGTCGGCCCAGGTGGACCCGCGGGTGGTGACCGCCCTGCGGTGCCTGGCCTGAGGCCGGTCCGCCGGCGCCGGGTCCCTGGCGCCCCGAGCGGAAGCGTCCAGGCCGATGCTGTGCTGATGCGTCCGGGCTTGAGCGGCCGGGCTTGAGCGTCCGGGCTGAGGCGTCCGGGCTGAGGGGAGGCGAGCATGTGGCTGCGTAACCGTGCGGGCACCGAGCCGGTGACCGCGCGCAGCCCGTTGCGCATCCGGCGGATCCTGTCGTGGGTGGCGCTGGCGTTCTGCTTGGTCGCGACGGTGTTCTTCGTCTGGCGTGCCATGGCCACGGGCGAGGAGGTCTGGCGCTGGGAGGCCGCGATCGCGGCCGGAGTGGCGGTCGTCGCGGCCGTCGACCTGGCCGTGCTGCGCCGGCGCCGCCGCTCAGGTGGTCAGGGCGGCGAGCAGCAGTAGCACGATCAGCAGGGCGCCGACCGCGAAGATGAGCCACACGTGGGTCAGCGCCCACACGCGCAGCCGCTCGCCGTAGGCCTGCGGGTAGAACTCCCCGCCGGCCTCGATCTTGTTGATCGCCGCCACACGCCTGGCCAGGTCAGGATCCTCCCGCTCAAGGGCCTCTTCGATCTGAGCGAGGATGCGGCGTTCCCTTCCGGAGAGACTCATCACACCACCACTGCTGCTGCTCTCACGCCGGTGGAAGCCTCTTACCCACGGGTAGCGCGGGCATGCCCGCCGGTGGGGCGCTGTTCCTGTGGGCTGCCCGGCACGGCGCGGGTGGCCGGGCGGGAGGTGAGGTTCACGATGGCGCCGGGGATGCCGGCGGTGAGGAAGCGGCGTACGGCGGCGGCGCAGCCGCCCGTGACCACGTACGAATGACTCATGATCCTCAAGCTCCGAGATGTGATGGTTATCACCGGATGTCCGGCTGGTGAACGGGAACGATTCCGGACGTGATCGCCGACTCCGGGACCAGGTCGCCCGCGCTCATGATCGGCGCGCTCGCGGTCACGCAGACCGCCGGGTACGGCATCCTCTACTACGCCTTCTCGGTGTTCATCCCGCCCATGTCCCGCGACCTGGGCGCCGGCGTGGCACCGCTCACGGGGGCGATCACGCTGGCCGTGCTGGTGTCCGGCCTGGTGGCGCCGCTGGTCGGGCGGTGGCTGGACCGGCGCGGGGCGCGCGGCCTGATGACCGCCGGCGCCGCGCTGGGCGCCGCGGCCGTGCTCGCCTGGTCGCAGGTGCGGTCCGTGGCGCAGTTGTACCTCGTGTGCGGGGTGCTGGGGGTGGCGTCGGCAATGGTGCTGTACGAGGCCGCGTTCGCGGTGATCGTGGCCTGGTTCGACGCGGCCCGGCGGGCGCGGGCGCTGCTGGCGGTGACGGTGGTGGCCGGGTTCGCCTCCAGCATCTTCCTGCCGCTCACCGGGTTCCTCGTCGACCGGTACGGGTGGCGGCAGACCCTTGTCGTCCTGGCCCTCGGGTACGCGGTGACCGCCGTGCCGCTGCACGCCCTGGCCGTACGCGGCCGGAAGGCGCCCTCCCACCCGGACCGGGCGGAGATCCTCGGCGCGGCGCTCCGGGAGCGGCCCTTCTGGCTGCTGGCGGCCGGGTTCCTCACTCATACCGGGGCGGTGGCGGTCATGGGCGTGCTGCTGGTCACGTACCTCATCGCGCTCGGGCACGAGCCGGTGTTCGCGGCGAGCGTGGCCGGCTTGCTGGGGGTGCTGTCGGTGACCGGACGGCTGGTGACCACGGGGCTGCAGGCGCGGTGGCGGGTGCCGTTGATCACGGCGGTGATGTTCGGGCTGCAGGGGCTGGCGGCGGTGCTGCTGCCGCTGATCGGGCGGAGCGCGGCCGGGGCGGTGGCCGGGGTGGTGCTCTTCGGGCTGGGATTCGGCGTGGCGACGATCGCCCGGCCCGCGATCGTCGCCGACCGGTACGGCACAGCCGCGTACGCGTCGCTCAGCGGGGCGCTCGCCCTGCCGATCATCGTGGCCAAGGCGATCGCGCCGCTGGCGGCGGCCGGGATCGCGGAGGTGTCCGGGTATCCGGCGGTGATGGGGGTGGTGGCGGCGTTCTGCGTCGCCGGCGCCCTGTCCCTGGTCGCCTACGACCGGACACCTCCCCCGGCGGGCCTCAGGTAGCGGCGCCGGCGGGTGGCCCGGTGGCGTGGCGGCGCCGGTCGCGGGCGGCCCGGGGCGCGGGCGGCGGTCGCGGGTGTCAGGGGCCGAGCCTACGATGGGACGCGGTCTGCGGCCGTCCGGGACAGCCCCCGCGAGCGGTCGGATCGCCCCGCGCGAACTCACGAATCGTCTCCCCGCGAACACGTAAGGTAGCCGTATGGATTCCCCCACCGAGGTTCTGCACCGCGTGTTCGGCTACGACTCGTTCCGGGCGGGGCAGCAGGAGATCATCGATCACGTCGTGGCCGGCGGCGACGCGCTCGTCCTGATGCCCACCGGCGGCGGCAAGTCGCTCTGCTACCAGATCCCGGCTCTGGTGCGGCCCGGCGTGGGCGTGGTGATCTCGCCACTCATCGCGCTGATGCAGGACCAGGTCGACGCGCTGCGGGCGCTCGGGGTGCGGGCCGGGTTCCTCAACTCGACGCAGGATTTCGACGAGCGCCAGCTGGTCGAGGCCGAGTTCCTGGCCGGCGAGCTCGACCTGCTCTACCTCGCGCCCGAGCGGCTGCGCGTGGAGGCCACGATGCGGCTGCTCGGCAAGGGCGAGATCGCGGTGTTCGCCATCGACGAGGCCCACTGCGTGTCGCAGTGGGGCCACGACTTCCGCCCCGACTACCTCGCGCTGTCCGAGCTGGGCGAGCGCTGGCCCGACGTGCCGCGCATCGCGCTGACCGCGACCGCCACCCCGGCCACCCACGCCGAGATCTCCTCCCGGCTCGGCCTCGACCAGGCCCGCCACTTCGTGGCCGGCTTCGACCGGCCCAACATCCACTACCGCATCACGTCCAAGAGCGAGCCGAAGAAGCAGCTCCTGGAGTTCCTCAGCACCGAGCATCCTGGCGACTCCGGCATCGTCTACTGCCTGTCGCGGTCGTCGGTCGAGAAGATCGCCGAGTTCCTGGCCGACCACGGCATCGCGGCGGTGCCGTACCACGCGGGGCTCGACGCCCGCACCCGCGCCGCCCACCAGGCCCGCTTCCTGCGCGAAGACGGGCTGATCGTGGTGGCCACGATCGCGTTCGGCATGGGCATCGACAAACCCGACGTGCGTTTCGTCGCCCACCTCGACCTGCCGAAGTCGGTGGAAGGCTACTACCAGGAGACCGGGCGGGCCGGCCGCGACGGGCTGCCGGCGACGGCGTGGATGGCGTACGGGCTGCAGGACGTCGTCCAGCACCGGCGCATGGCCATGGAGGGCGACGAGGCGCACCGCCGCCGCCAGGTCCTCCACCTCGACGCCATGCTGGCGCTGTGCGAGACCGCCGGCTGCCGCCGGGTGATGCTGCTCGACTACTTCGGGCAGAAGGGCGCCGAGCCGTGCGGAAACTGCGACACCTGCCAGAGCCCGCCCGAGTCGTGGGACGGCACGGTCGCGGCCCAGAAGGTGCTCTCCACCGTGTGGCGGCTCGACCGGGAGCGGCGGCAGAAGTTCGGGGTGGGGCAGGTGGTCGACATCCTGCTCGGCAAGAAGTCCGCCAAGGTGCTCCAGCACGGTCACGACACGCTGAAGGTGTTCGGGATCGGCACCGAGCTGGGCAACGCGGAATGGCACGGGGTGGTGCGGCAGCTGCTGGCGCAGGGGTTGCTGGCGGTGGAGTCCAGCTACGGCGCGCTGGTCCTCACCGAGGCCAGCGCGGCCGTGCTGCGCGGGCAGCGCGAGGTGCCGCTGCGCCGCGACACGCTCCGCCCGGCCCGTGCCAAGGTGGCGGCCTCGGGCAAGTCCCGCCCGGCCGCCGCGGCCGAGCTGTCCGACGAGGCGGCCCCCGTCTTCGAACGCCTGCGCGCGTGGCGGGGTGCGGTCGCCAAGGAGCAGGGCGTCCCGGCATACGTGATCTTCCACGACGCCACCCTGCGCGAGATCGCCACCCGCATGCCGACGACGCTGGCCGAGCTGAGCGCGGTGAACGGCGTCGGGGAAAACAAACTGGCGAAATACGGCGAACAGGTCCTGGAGACACTGGCCGGCTGAGCTCCGCCGACGCGGGGTGGTTCCCGGCGACATGGCGGTGGCGACGGCCGCACGAAGAACGGTCGTCGCCACCACGTCGGGCAGCCTGGTCCCGGCGGCTCGCTTGCGCCGCCGGTCGACCGGCCGTACGTGTTGGGGAGCGTGCGCCCGCACGATCTTCCCATCGTTGCGGGCGAGCCGTAGCGGGTTTCGTCTGACTGTGTTGACGTACAAGGGTGATCGTACGGTGTCCGCGCGAAGGGTGTGGCGGCGGTAAGCCCTCCTGACCGGTTTGGTTAGGTACCGGAGGGCGACCAGTCGGGGTCGCGGCCCACGTGGGCGAGCAGGTGGTGCTGGGCGGGCGCGTCGGCGGGCACGGTCAGCCGTCTGCCGAACCTGGCCGGGCGGTCGGCGTCCGTGACGAACAGCCGGGCCAGGTCGAGCAGTTCCTCGGCCATGAGCGCGGGGATCGGGCGGAGCTCACCGCACGCCGCGGCGACGTCCCAGCCGTGCACGGTGATCTCGATCGCGCCGACGGCGGCCACCATCGGGCTCGTCAGGTGGCGGTCGTGAAGGGAGATCACGTCGTGGGCCAGCGTGCCCGCCCAGGTGCCGAGGACCTGGGTGGCGTCGTCGCGCAGCAGCAGCGCCGGGTTCGCGACCGCCGCGGCGCCGGCGACCCGGCGGGTCGCGCGCAGGCGGGGCGTTCTCCTGCTACGCGGGCTGACGTGGCCGGTGGCGGCCTCGTTCAGGGTGCTGAGGGAGTCGTTGATGTGGGCCAGCAGGCGTTCGAGGGTCCAGCCGGCGCATGGGGTGGGGTGGCACAGCGCGGCCGTCGTCACGTCGCACAGGCTCCCGAGCGCGTACTCGATGGCCCGCTCCAGCAGCGCCACACCCGCTGTCAACGCCCGTCCCTGATCGGTGTCCATATCGCCTCCTCGCAACTGCAGACCGCGCCCCGCGAAAAAAATCATCGCCCTTCCGCAAAGTCTCCCGCGCACTCCTCTGCGCGGGCATCGCTTCTCGTGCTCGACATGTGGGTGGTGGGTCCACCGCCGTAGGCGGACGCCGGACATCCGACGCCGGGGAAGCGAGATCACGTCGGCCATGGACACGGCCGCGTAGTCCAGCACTGCCGCTACGCGACCCCGCCGCGACGCAAGGTCGAGTACGAGGATCCGATCATTGTCCTTGCGGTATTTCGTACACGGCGGCCGTCAACGTCCCGGGGCGGTGCCGGTATTGGGGGATCTTCGTCACCAGCCGTACCTGGATCGTCGTCGTCCTCTGGCCACTGTCCAGCCGGATGTAGGCGACCTTTGGGCCGGCCTGGGTGGCCCCTGGATCGGTCTGCAAGCTCGCGGCCGTGCAGCCGGGCTTGGTGTTGATCGGGCGGCTGTTGACTCGGATCTCCTGTTCAAGGCGGCGGATGAGGTCGCCGCCGCAGTAGGTGACCAGGGCCAGTTGCCGTCCGGTGTTCGGCACCGTGAGGGTCACTTCGCCGGTGACGGGCCACGTGCTGCTCTCCGTCGCGAGGAGCGGCCACCCTGCGATGGCGGCGGCCGGCTCCGGCGGGGGCGGCGGGGCCTTCATCGTCGCGGGAGGGGTCCACTCATAGACGCCGAACCGCCAGCGCTCGGGGCGTGCCTTCTTGTGCGCCTCGATGGTGACCGTGGCCCGCCGCGTGCCCTGGGGAAGCGGCAGCACGTCCACCGCGCGGTTGTCATGGCAGTCCAGGAAGGGCGGTTCCAGCCGATACTTCTTCGATGTCCCCGGCACCCGTACGGTGACCCACGGCTGCCAGGCCTTGGTCGGGCAATCTGCTCGAATGGCCAGGGGTTTGCCCCGCACGTCCACGTCGAAGGTCACCTTCGTGCTCGCGGGATCGAGCGTCGCCTCGGCGACCTTGCGGTACACCGTTCCGTCCGGCTCGCTGTATCGGGCCGGGAACGGGTCGGCGATGGACACGCTCGTCGGGTCGCTCTGGCCAGGCCCGCGCAGGCTGAGCACGGTCGCCGAGATCACGAGGGAGGCGGTGACGGCTCCGGCCAGCGCGGCGACGGCGCGCCGACGGCGGCGGGACCGGCGGATCCGCGCCCGCAGCGACTGCCACGGGATCGGACGCTCGAGCGCGGGCCGGCTCCGCTCGTCCATCAGGTCGTGGAACTCCAGCCGGTCGATGGGCATTGGCCTGCCTCCTTTGCCACCATGAAGTCGAACGAGTCGTCGAGTCGCAGCTTGGCCAGCGCCCTGCTGGTCTGGCTCTTGACCGTGCCCACGCTGCACCCGAGCGTCTGGGCCGTCTGCGCCTCGGTCATGTCCTCGAAGAACCGCAGCACCACGACGGCACGCTGACGGGCGGGCAGCCGTCCCAGCGCCTGCCAGACCGACTCGCGCACGTCGGCTTGTCCCATGTGGTCGGCCTCTTGCGTCCGGTCGGGGAGGGATCCGCTGGTGACCTCAGCCCGCCGCCAGCGTCGCCGCCACCACGACACGTGCACGTTAACCATGATCTTGCGGATGTAGGCCTCGCGTTCGTGCCCGATGCGCGGCCAGGCCAACCAGGCCTTCAGCAGCGCGGTTTGAACGAGATCCTCGGCCGCCCCCCAATCCCGGGTGAGCAAGTAGGCGGTGCGGAGCAAGCGTGGCCACGCGCCGGTGACGAACGCCTCGTACTCCGACCGATCCGCCATCAAACGGGCCTCCCCTCACATGTCGGTCATCGGTTCTACGCCGCCGGGAGGGGAGAAGGTTGCCTCGTCAGCCACAAAAGGGGCCGTTGGTCCGCGAGACCGGCATCTGACCAGGCCCTGCCCGGTGGCCTGCCAGGCCAGCAGCCCTTCCGTCGTTGATGTCGGCCGGAAACTCGGCAGCATCGCACGAGAACCCTGGGCTTGCTGTCATCTGGAACCAGTCCTCCATCGCGTCAATCCCTTGACGCTTGAGAATTTCAAGATCGACCCATGGCCGATTTTCAAACCTCGCGTCCTGCCCTGTGGAAAGGTTCAGCCACTGGCTGCGGCCTTCGCCTCCGCCGGGCGGTTGCCGCGCTGTGCCCAGCGGACGGCGAGGGGAGCGGTCAGACCCGTTAGGGCGAACAGCCCTCCGACGATGTACCAGCCGGGACGGCCCCAGGTGACGCAGAGTGCGATGAGCAATGCCGGGCCGAGCCCTTCAGCCAGCCCGGCGCCCAAGCCGAATACGCCCAAGTACTGCCCCGTGGCGTGCTCCGGTGCCAGGGCGAAGGAGACCTCGAAGCCTGCTGTCGAATGCCACAGTTCGCCGAGCGTATGGATGATGACCGCGATTATCAGCAGCGTCGCCGCGCCCCAGGCCGGCAACCCGGCGGACAAGGGGATCAGCGAGCAGGAGACGAGGAAGGCGCCGCCCGCTCGACGGTATGCGCCGCCGCCGGCCGCCGGGGAGTCGACGCCGCGGCTGGCCCTCACCTGGAGAGAGACCACCAGGACGGTGTTGATCAGCATGGTGCCCGCGACGAGCCAGCGCGGTGCGGAGGTGAATCCGACCAGCCAGAGGGGAATGGCCACGGTCAGCACCTTGAACTGGACAGACATGATGCCGTCGAGCGCGGTGAGCAGCAGGTAGGGACGATCCCGCAGAGCTGTCCAGCGGGGCCCGTGGACGAGCGGTCCGGGCGTGACCGGCGACAGGCGGATCAGAATCACCGCGGAGGCGGCGAAGGCCAGGGCATTGCCGACGACGAGGAGCCGGTAGGCCGTGAGGGTGTCGGTCTGGACGGCCCAGCCGGCCAGCAGGGCGCCGAAGGAGATGCCGATGTTGGAGATGGCGCGGAGGTAAGCGCGGAACTCCTGGGGCCGGTCGCCGCCGTAGTGCCTGATGAGTGGACTGCGTGCCGCCAGTCCGGCTGCCTTTGCTCCGGTGGCGGCGCACACGGCGACCAGGAACGGCCAGAAGCTGTCGGCCAGCAAGAAGCCGGCTGTGGCCAGTGCCTGGACGACCAGCGTGATCGTGTAGATGCCGCGTGCACCGCGTCGGTCGGCGATGTGGCCAACAGCGATGCCCAAGCCCAGCGCGACAATGCCGGCGATGCCTAGCCCTAAGCCCACCTCGCTGGCTGGGAGGTGGGCCCCCTCGGTGAAGTACAGCACCCCGGCGGTCAGGTAAAGGCCGCTGCCGAGGGTGTAGATGAAGTTGGAGGCCGCGAGGACGCGTTGCGGCCCGGCTTCGGGAATCAGGTTGGGCATCGGGCCTCCGACCTCACTATTGCTATTTATTTGCAATAGCTAACTATAGGCATAGAGGAGTGTCGGGCCTTCGTGCATTCCGGACGCCACCACGCCAGACCCACTGGGATCGTCGCCGGGCAACGAAATCTCGGCCGGCAGGAGCCGGCCGGTGCGGGCCGGAGCACCTGGTGCGGGCCCTGACGATCAGGGACGCTCCGCCCACCTGGCCGAGGGAAGCAGAACCGTCGCCTATCGGGCTGCCACCGGAGCTCGCCGTACGGTCCCCAGAACGAGCAGCACGAGCACCGCGCCAATCCAGAGCACGCTTTGCACTCCCATGACGTCGACGACAACGCTGCTGGCCAGCGCCCCGAGCGCGATGGCGAGGTTGAACACGAAGCAGTAGATCGCTGTTGCCGCCTCCGCGCTGGTCGGCGCCGCGCGCAGCACCCAGGTCTGCAGGGCTACCGGCGCCGCGCCATAGGCCAGGCCCCACACCAGCAACAGTGCTGCGCCACTCCACGGTGTTGCCCCGAGCAGCGGGAAGAGAGCCAGTGCGGCACCCAGCACGATCACGAGGGCGGCCATGGTGCGTCCCGCCGCCCGGGCCGCCCAAGAGCCAGCGATCGCGTTGCCGACCATTCCCAGGACTCCGTATCCCAACAGCAGCGGCCCGATGATCGTGGTGCTGACTCCCGAGATGTCCAGCAGAGCCGGGCTCACGAACGTGTAGGCGCCGTAGTGGCCGGCGATCAGCAGTGCGGTGGCGCCGATCCCGGCCACGAGGGTCGGGTTGCGCAACTGCGCACGCAGAGCCTGCAGGCGCACCGGTTCTGCCGCCGGCAGCGGTGGAAGAAGAACGAGCGCGGCCAGCAGAATGGCAATGCTGAGTCCGGTGAGTGACCAGAACGCGCCGCGCCAGCCCGCCAGCTCGCCGATCATGGTCCCGACCGGCACGCCGAGCACTGCGGCGGCACCTACGCCGCCGAAGATCAGTACCAACGCGCGCGGCACGGACGGTCCGGGGACCAGCCGTACCGCGAGGCCGCCGGCGATCGCCCAGAATCCGCCGATGGTGACGCCGACCAGCAGCCGGGACACCAGCAGCACGGTGAAGTTCGGGGCGAGCGCCGAGGCCGTGCTCGCCACCGCCAGCACCGCGAGCAACGCCGCCAGCAGCGCACGCCTGTCGAGCCTGCCCACCGCCAAGGGCAGACCGATCGAGGCGACAGCGGCGATGACTCCGGGCACCGTGACCGTCAGGCCCGCGGTCCCGACCGTGACGCCCAGCTGATCGGAGATCGACGGGATCAATCCGACCGGTAGTTGCTCCGCGGTGATCATCGCGAAGATGCCCACCGACACGGTGAGCACGCCGGACCACATCCGCAGCGTAGTTCGCAGCGCCTCCCGCCTGGGCGCCTCGGACAGAGACATGATGACCTCCAAGTTCCGGTGAAAGGGTTCGAGGTTGGACACCGTGTGAGCGAATGGGCAGCGCAGACTGGCTTGCGATCGGGCGGCTCACCCGGAGAAAAAGGACAGGACGCATCCGCGGCGGGCACTCCCGGCCCGTCGATAGGACGTCCATATGCGTTTGTTGTCCCGGCAATGCCGGGATCGCATCAGGTCACGTGGTCGCTTCGAGCGGGATCCAGCGGTCGGCCCACCGGCTCAACGCGTACACCGCGTCGTGCAGTTCGAGCCCCTTCTCGGTGAGCTGATACTCGATCCGCACCGGGGTTTCGGCATGGACGATCCGCTCCACGATTCCCTCGTCCTGAAGCTCTTTCAGACGCTCGGCCAGCATGCGGTCACTCAACCCGGGAACGACCGCCCGTAGGTCGGCGAACCGGGTGACGTCGAGGAGCATCGCCCGCAGGATCGCACCGGTCCATCGTCTCCCGATGAGCTCGACAGCGCGGTGGTAACGCGGGCAGAAGGCGGTGTCGGTGGTGTCCACGACTTCATACTAACGAATGATAAGTGACTTAACAACAGTAGGTCGCTTATGTTTGCGTTTGCGGCCTGGGCCACACGGGCCTGATCGCCGTATGCGCGCTGTTCGCCTCCTCCATAGAAGGCCGCTGCCGCTGTGCCGGGGCGAGGATTTCAAGATCATTTTTCGGATGACCGGCGAAGGGCCGTTGCGGATCAGGGCGACGCTCGCGGACGGCACGCGGGCGAAGCTCGCCTGGGGCCCGGAGGGGGCACGGCGGGTCGAGCTGGCAGCGTCCGGGCGACGGATGGGGCACGGGGTTCGTCTTCCCGAAGGCGGCTGCTGGAAGGTCGACCTGACCCGTACGCGGGGCTCGGGCCACGCCCGTACGGCACGGCGTGAGCATCGTGCGGTCCGGGCGGCGGCATACGCTGGGGCTGGTCTTTCACGACGCGCGGTGAGGGAGGAGCGGTGATCCCGCTGCCGATGAGGGAGATCGCGCCCGGCGCGGCGCACCTGCCCGGCTGGCTGACCATGGACGAGCAGCAGCGGCTCGTCCGCGCCTGCCGCGAGTGGGCGCGCGGGCCGGTGCCGATGCGGCGCACCGTCCTGCCCGGCGGCGGGGTCATGTCGGTGCGTACGGTGTGTGTCGGGTGGCACTGGCAGCCGTACCGGTACACGCGGCTGGCGCACGACGTCAACGGCCGCAAGGTGGCCGACTTCCCGGAGTGGCTGGGCGAGCTGGGGCGGCGGGCCGTGGCCGACGCGTACGGCCGTCCCGCCGACGACTACGCGCCCGACACCGCGCTGGTCAACTTCTACGACGCCCAGGCGAGGATGGGCATGCACCAGGACAAGGACGAGCGGTCCGACGCCCCGGTGGTGTCGTTGAGCATCGGCGACACGTGCCTGTTCCGGTTCGGGAACACCGAGACGCGCGGGAAGCCGTACACGGATGTGGAGCTGGCGTCGGGTGACCTGTTCGTGTTCGGGGGGCCGTCGCGGCTGGCCTTCCACGGGGTGCCGAAGGTCCATCCGGGGACGGGTGATCCGGCGACCGGGTTGGCCGCCGGGCGGCTCAACATCACGATGCGCGTCACCGGCCTGGGATGACGAGGACGGCCAAGGCGACGAAGACAACGACCAAGCCGGACCAGGACGGACCAGACGGCGTGGACGACCTGGACGACCTGGACGGCGTGGCTGACGGGTCAGTGGCCTCCGGTGACGTAGTCGAACTCGTCGTCGGAGAGCGTGCGGCGCAGGATCCGCAGCACCCTGGCGGCGTCGTCCTGCGGCCCCTCCAGGTAGAACGGCCTGCCGTCGCGGCCGAACGTGATCGCCGAGCCGCCCTCCCACTTGCCGAGGGAGTCGGCGGCGGGCGCGAAGTCGTCGTGCGGTTCGAAGCCGAGCGTGCGGGCGTAGTCGACGGCACCCAGCACGAGGTGGCGGGCCAGCTCGAACGGGGCCTCCTGCCAGCCGGAGTACTCGCCGAAGAAGTACTCGCGGAAGCGCCGCAGCTCGCGGTCGTCCATCACGTCGGGGCCGATGGCGTTCTTGACGCCCAGGCAGTAGACGTCGACGAGGTAGCCGGAGACCGACAGGCGGTCCCAGCCGTGCCGGCGGGCGACGAGCACGCACACCATGCCGTCCACGCCCGACTCGGGCGCCTCGTCGACCCACCCGAGTGCCGGGTCGAGGCCCAGCCCGGCGCTCCAGCCGACGTTGATCCAGCTTCCGACCACCTCGGGCTCGGCGGGTTCGACGGTCTCCGCGGCGATCTCCCGCACCAACGGCGCGACGGCCGACGGCGGCACCTTGAGCGCGCGGGCGATCTCCTTCGGGGAGCTGCCCTGGGCTCGTAGCTCGCGTACCCGATCCTTCAATTCCGCTTTGTCCACCGGGGCAGCCTAGCGGGGGCACGCCAGGAGCCACCACCGCCTCGCCGAGCCGCCACCATGCCTCGCGGAACCGCCGCCAGCCGTCGCCCGACCCGGCCGGCCTCCCCGCGGCGTCAGCCGCCTGGCGGGGTCAGGCGGCGGGTGAGCCAGGCGAGGGCGAGCGGGTAGCGGTAGTCGATGCCGCCGTGCCCCGCGTCGAACAGCTCGAAACACACCCGCTCATCCGGTACGCCCGCCGCCTCCAGCGCCCGCCGGAACGCGACGGCGCCGAAGTCCAGGTAGTACTCGTCCTTGTCGCCGGCGTCCACCCAGATGGCCCGCATCGACCGCAGCGCCTCGGCGTACCGCGGTTCGCGGGCCATCGCCACCGGGTCGCGGGCGAGCCACCGCCGCCACACCTCCGGCACGACCGCGCCGGTGTCGTCGAACGGCAGGTGCACGGTGCCGTCCTCGTCGGCCGAGTACGCCGCCGCGTACGCGTACATCTCCAGCAGCTCCATATCGCCCTCCTTGGCGCCGGCCGGCCGGTCGCGGAATTCGGCGAGGAACGTGGCGTACGAGCCGCCGTACAGGTCGCGCAGCCTGCGCGCCAGCTTGGGGAACGACGCTTGCATGCTGACGTCGAACAGCGCGTCGCCGGCGTGCGTGGCCAGCGCGCCGAACACGTCGGGGGCGAGCATGGCGGTCACCATGGCGCCGTAGCCGCCGCTCGACTTGCCGGTGACGGCGCGGTGGCCGCGGTCGGCGATCGTGCGGTAGCGGGCGTCCACCCAGGGCACGACCTCGTCGCGCAGGTAGGAGTGGTAGCGGCCGGTGGCCGGCGAGTCGAGGTACTGGCTGCCGCCGAGCGCGGTCCAGGCGTCCACGTACACGACGATCGCGGGCGGCGCCTCGCCGGCGGCGAACAGGGCGTCGGCAAGTTCCGGGAACGGCTGCCGGAACGGCGCCCGGTTGAGCCACATGGCGACGTGGCCGGTGTAGCCGACCAGCACGTACACGGACGGGTAGCGGCGGGCGGGCGACTCGTCGTACCCCGGCGGGACGTACACCAGGAGCGGCCGCTCGTGCGGGTCGCCCAGGGGGTTGCCGCGCAGCAGCGCGCTGTCGATCACGCCGTGGTCGAGACGGCCGGCCAGCTCGGCGGACCAGGGCAGCATGGGGACGGCACCTCCAAGAGCTCAGCCTGCGGACGAGGTGACCGTGTCCACACCCGTCTGGGTGACGGCCCGGCCCGCCACCAGGACGAGCGTGAGATTGCGCAGGTCGGAGATGCGGTCGAGCGGGTCGCCGCGGACCGCGATCAGGTCGGCCCGCTTCCCGGCGGCCAGGCTGCCGGTCACCGCGCCCACCCCGCAGGCGTCCGCGGCGCGTAAGGTCGCCATCTCGATGATCTCCGCGTTGCCGAACCCGGCGTGGGCGAACACCTCCAGGCCGGCTACGTACCCGTCGGTCTCGTTGGCCACGCCGCCGGCGGCGAACCCGGCGTCGGTGCCGGCGATGAGGCGCACCCCGGCCGCGCGCATGGCGACCACCCCGTCCAGCCAGGCGTCCAGCATCTCGGGGCCGAGTTGGTCCCGCAGCCGCCAGAACACGCCGTGCACGGTGGGGCACACGTACGTGCCGCTGCCCGCCACCAGGTCGGCCAGCTCGGGGTCGTAGCGGTGGCCGGACTCGGTGAAGAACGAGCAGTGCTCAATGGTGGCGACGCCGGCCTCGACGGCGCTGCGGATGGCGGCGTGCGCGTGGGCGTGCGCCGCGACGCCCTTGCCGCGGGCGGCGGCCTCCTCCACGACGGCGCGGATCTGCGCGGTGGTGTACTGCGGCACCCAGCTCGGCGGCGCGCTGGGCGTCATCTGCCCGCCGGAGGCCATGATCTTGAGGCAGTCGGCGCCCGCCCGCAGGTTCTCCCTGGCCACGCGACGGATGGCGGGCTCGTCGTCGGCCTCGCCGCCCATGTACCAGCAGTGGCCGCCGGTGATCGTGATCGGCCTGGTGGCGGCCAGCAGGTGGGGGCCGACGGCCAGGCCCGCCGCGATGGCGTCGCGTAACGCCAGGTCGAGGAAGCCGCGCCCGCCGAGGTCGCGGGCCGTGGTGACGCCGGCGGAGACGAGCTTGCGGGCGTTCTCGGCCATGCGCAGCAGCAGGTGGTGGTCGCCCTCGGCGCTGCGCCGCGTCACCGGGTCGACCCGCGCGTCGAACCCCAGGTGCACGTGCGCGTCGATCAGGCCCGGCAGCACCGTGTGGCCGGGCAGGTCGAGCACCTCGCCGGCCTCGCCCGCGCTGCCCCGCGGGCCCACGGAGACGATCTCGGCGCCGTCGACGGCGACCTCGCCGTCGTGGATCACCTCACCGGGGCGCCCGGTCAGCACCCGGGCCGCGCGAACGATCCGCCTGCACCCACACTGCCACACCACCCCGCGCGGGCCCGGCTCCTTAAGAGCGCGGGAAGGAGATCGTAAGCGTGCCCCGGCACCGTGGGCGATGGACGACTTCACCCCGAGGGGGACGCGATGACCCGACCCGTCGAACACGCCTTCACCCGCGTCCTCGACGCCCCGCGCGAGCGGGTGTGGGCGGCCTGGACCCGGCCCGAGCGGCTCTTCCGGTGGTTCGGGCCGCGTTCGATGGCCACCCCGCTCGGCCGGGTCAGCCTGGACGTCCGGCCCGGCGGGGCCTGGCGGGCGACGGTGGTGGGCGAGGAAGGGTTCGAGGTGACGTTCGACGGCGTCTACCGCGAGGTACGCCCGCCCGTACGGCTGGTGTTCACGACCGGCGACCCGGACGCGCCCGGTGACGGTCCCGCGTCGGTGGTGACGATCGACCTGCTGGACGCGGCGGCCGGCAGGACAGAGCTGCGCTTCCACCAGCGGGGGGTGAACGTCGAGCCGTCGGGCTGGCTGGAGTTCCTCGACCGCCTGGCCGAGCACGTCACCGCGGACCCCGGCACCGCGGACCACTTCGCCGAAGATCACGTGCCCCCAGGTCACGTCGCCGCGTCCCCCGTCACAGCAGGCCCGGGGCGTCGTCCAGCTTGAGCGTGGCGCCCTCCACGTACGCGGCCGCGAACGCCTCCTCCCCCAGCCCGGCCCGCACCCGGGCGGTGATCCGCTGGACCTGGGCCGCCTCCCACGGCCCCGCCGCCGTCTGGTGGTGCTCCCTGGCCGCGGCGGCGAGCCCGAGCAGCCGGGCCGCCTGCTCGGTCGGCCCGCAGGCCGAGGCCGCGCTCTCCACGATGTACACGGCCGACCTCGGGTCGCCGATCTTCCGCGCCGCCGCCAGTGCCTCGGCCTGCAGCGCCAGGGCCTCGGCCCGGTCGCCGCGTTCCTCGGCCAGGTGGCCCAGCTCGGCGAGCACGTCCGGCAGGAACAGGGACGGCTCGACGTCCGGGCCGCGCTGGGCCAGCTCCAGCAGCCGCAGCAGGTACGTCTCGGCCACCTCCAGCCGCCCGGCCCGGCGCGCGGCGAACGCCAGCCCCATCTCCGCGTGCGTCTCGCCTTCCTTGAACCCCTGGCCGGCGGCCAGTTTCCGGGCCCGTTCGCAGAGCTCGAAGGCGCGGTCGTAGTCGCCGTCGTTCATCGCGACCCAGCCGAGCCAGGCGGTGAGCCCGGCGACCGTCGGCCACAGGCCGAGGTCCTCGGCCATCCGCAGGCCCTCGCCGAACAGCCGGTTGGCCCGCTCGTTGTCGTGGGTCATCTCGGCCAGCGAACCGAGCCACTCCGTCGCCTGCAGCAGCCCCCACCGGTCGCCCAGTTCGGTGAACAGCCGCGCGCTCTCGCCGGCGAGCCGCTCAAGCGCCTCGACGTCCCGCCGGGTGAAGGCGTCCATGGCCTGCCTGGCCAGCGCCGCGGCCACCCCCCACCGGTCGCCGACGGCCCGGAACGCGGCCAGCGCCCGTCCGGTGAGCTCCTGCCCCGTCGGCATGTCGTGCACGTGCATGGAGACCAGCAGCTCGGCCCTGGCCCGGTCGCGCGGGTCGGCGACGGCCTCGACCACCGGCCGCCACTCGTACGGCTCGCCGAGGGTGAGCATGAACACCGCGTGCCAGGCCGCCGCCCTCGCCCGGCGCGCGGACGGCTCCCCCTCGACGGCCAGGGCGGCGGACAGGGAGCGGCGGCCCTCGGCCAGGCGGCCGCGCAGGTACCAGTACCAGGCCAGCGCGTTCACCAGCCGGGCGGCGCCGTCGGCGTCCCCGGAGGCGATCGCCGTTTCGAGGGCGGCGCGCATGTTGGCGGCCTCGGCGTCCAGGCGCAGCAGCCAGTCGCGCTGCTCGTGCCCGTAGAGGGCGGGCTCGGCCTGTTCGGCGAGGGCGAGGTAGTGGCGCAGGTGGGCGTGGCGTACCCGGTCGAACTCGCCGGCGTCGGCGAGCCGGTCCGCGCAGTACGCCGCCACCGACTCCAGCAGCCGGTACCGGACGCCCGCGGGGGCGTCGGCGACGACCACGAGCGACCGGTCGACCAGGCGCGCCAGCAGGTCGAGCACGTCCAGGCCCGGCTCCCCGCACACCGACTCGGCGGCCTCCAGCGTGCA
Source organism: Nonomuraea sp. (assembly GCA_036276095.1). Lineage (GTDB taxonomy): Bacteria > Actinomycetota > Actinomycetes > Streptosporangiales > Streptosporangiaceae > Nonomuraea. Next base: position 18,214 of record DASUCK010000610.1, read on the forward strand.
GCCCTCGGCGTGCACGGCCAGCCGGCGCAGGACCCGGCGCTCCTCGCCGGTCAGCAGGTCCCAGCTCCAGTCGATCACGGCGGTGAGCGTCTGCTGGCGGGCCGGGGCACCGCGCTGCCCGGAGGCCAGCAGCCGGAACCGGTCGTCCAGCCGGGCCACCACGCCGTGCACGCCGATCGCCCGCACCCGGGTCGCGGCCAGCTCCAGCGCCAGCGGGATGCCGTCGAGCCGCCGGCACAGCTGCGCGACGGCCTGCGCGTTGCCGGCGTCGAGCGCGAACCCGCGGGCGGAGGCGGCGGCGCGGGTGACGAACAGCCGCACCGCGTCGGAGCGGGCCATGGCCGCCAGGTCGGCGCTGGCCGGCACGTCCAGCGGCGGCACGCTCCACAGCACCTCACCGGCCACGGCCAGCGGCTCCCTGCTGGTGGCCAGGACGCGCAGGCCGGGGCAGGCCCGCAGGAGCAGCTCGGCCAGCTCGGCGACCTGGTCGACCACGTGCTCGCAGTTGTCCAGGACGAGCAGCATGCGGCGCTGCCGCAGCGCGCCGGTCAGCTGCCCGGCCACGTCGCCGGACTCGCCCTCCCTGATGTCCAGCGCCGCCATCACGGCCTCCGCCGGGGTGCGCGCCGCCTGGTCCAGCCGGGACTCGGCGGCCTGGTCGAGCTCGACCAGCCAGGCGCCGTCGGGGAAGCCGTCCAGCAGCCGGTCGGCGGTCTCCAGCGCGAGCCGGGTCTTGCCGACGCCGCCGCTGCCGGTCAGCGTGACGAGCCGTTCCCGGTCGACGAGCGCGCACACCTCGGCCAGCGCTTCGTCCCTGCCGATCAGCTTGCTGAGCGCGGCCGGCAGGTTGGTGAGCGGCCGGTCGGCGGGCACGCTCAGCGACGGGTCCTGCCCGAGTATGGCCTGGTGGAGCGCGACGACCTCGGGGCCGGGGTCGAGGCCGAGCTCGTCGGCCAGGCGTGCGCGCAGGTCGGCGTAGCTGGCCAGGGCCTCGCTCTGGCGGCCGGCGCGGTAGAGGGCGCGCATGTGCACGGCGCGCAGCCGTTCCCTGAGCGGGTGGCGGGCCACCAGGTCGCCCAGCTCGCCCACCAGCAGCCCGTGCTCCCCCAGCTCCAGCCGGGCCTCGGCGTGCTGCTCCAGCGCTGACAGCCGCTGCTCCTCCAGGCGGAGGACGGCCGCGCGGGTGTACTCCTCGTCGGCGAAGTCCGCGTACGCGGGACCCCGCCACAGCGCCAGCGCCTCCCCCAGCAGCCGGGCCCGGTTCCGCGGGCTGTCGGCGGCCTCGGCCTGCGTCAGCAGGGCCGCGAACCGCGCCGCGTCCAGGGCGCCGGGGTCGGGGCGCAGCAGGTAGCCGGGGGCGCGGGAGACCACGAGGTTCTTGCCGCCCGGCTCGGCGTCCTCCAGAGCCTTGCGCAGCTGCGAGACGCGGACCTGCAGCGCGCCCGCCGGGTTCGCCGGCGCGTCCGCACCCCACAGGTCGTCGACCAGCCGGTCCACGGAGACCGGGTGGCCGTCGTGGACGAGCAGGTCGACGAGCAACGCCCGGACCTTCAGGCCGGGGATCGTGACGGCCTCGCCGGCGTCCGTCCACACGGCCAGCGGGCCAAGCACCCCAAAACGCATGTTCGTCACCCTATGCGGGGCCGTAAGCCCGCGAGAAGGACCTCTGACGCCCCTCCCGCACCCGTGGAAGCCGACGGAAGGGAGTAGGGAATGAGATGAACACCGGAACGTCGGCACGCTCGGCGTTCGGGATGGCGTGCGCCCGCCGCGCCGGCCCGGCGAACGTCATGGCGCCCCGGCCGCGGTCGCCCCCGACCGCTCAGCCGCCGTCCCTGGCACTGTCAGCGGCGCTGTCCCCGGCACTGTCAGCGGCGCCGTCCCCCGCGCTGTCAGCGACACTGTCCCCGGCGCTGGGCTCGCCTGCCGAGGAATCGCGTGCCGAGGGCGGCGCCTTCCTGGCCGAACCACGGTAGCTCGCGGCGTCGTAGCGGCGGTCGTTGTCGGAGAGCTTGTCCCGCGCCGCCTCCGCCAGGTCCACCCCGAGCACGTCGGCCAGCCGGACGAGGTACAGCACCACGTCACCCAGCTCCGTGCGCATCCTGGCGAGCGTGCCGGGATCGGGGGCGCGGGACTCGTCGGGGGTGAGCCACTGGAACTCGGCCACCAGCTCCCCCACCTCGCCGGCCAGCGCCATCGCCAGGTTCTTCGGTGTGTGGAACTGCTCCCAGTCCCGGGCCCGGGCGAACGCGCGCAGGCGTACGGCAAGGTCCTCCAAGTCGGTCGTCACGTCGCACGACCTTACCCACCGCCCGCGCAGGTCGCCGAGGGCGTGGTGCGCCTCACCCGCCGACCGGCCCACCCCGTCGCAGCCGCAGGCGCAGTCGCAGGCGGGGTCGGGGGCGGAGGATTAGGCAGTTGTCCGGGGACCCGCGCTATTCACGCCAACCCGCCCGCGCCAGGATCTCGCGGATCACCGGCCCTTTCGCGTCGGCGTAGTAGTTGACGTCCCGCCACTCCCGCCGCGCCAGGTCCCGCTTGGTGGCCGCGTACAGGTCCCGGTCGCTCTCACTGGCCCGCAACCGGTCGCGGAAGACCAGGTACTTGCGCACCTCGGCATGATCAGGCGGGTAACAGTGCAGGTTGACCGGCTCGTCGGGCTCACCGGCCCGCAGGCAGCGATGCCCCGGTTCACGCACCCGCAACTCGTACCCGGCCGCTTCCAGATCAGGCAGATACGCGGCCTCGTCATCCGGGTCGTCGATGCCGACGACGATGTCCACGATCGGCTTCGCCGCGAGCCCGGGGACGGACGTGGACCCGACATGCTCGATCAACCGAGCCCGATCTCCGAGAATGCCCCGCAGCTCGGCGACCCGCCGCTCGAACCGGACCGGCCAGCCGGGATCGTAGTCGACAATGGTCACCTTGGTGGGCCGCAGCCCGTGCACGAGCGCAGCCGCCAAGGTGTCGTCATCTATACCGCCGGACATACGCCCTTCCCAACGCTCGCATACGACGGGGATCCTTCCAGCCGGACAACCCTATGACGCATCGGGCCGGCGCGGCGGGGCCCGGGGTGGCCGGGCGACAGGTGGGCGGGCGGAGGGGCCTATCCGTGGCGGGCGGTGCTCTCCCGGACGATCAGCTCGGTGGCGAGTTCCACCCGCTTCGTCTCCGGCACCTCGCCCCTGCCCATCGCCAGCACCGTACGGGTGGCCAGGGCCGCCATCTCCTGCAACGGCTGGCGTACGGTGGTCAGCGGCGGCCAGGCGGACTTGGCGAGCGGCAGGTCGTCGAAGCCGACCACGCTCAGGTCCTCCGGCACCCGCAGGCCCCGCTGCCGGGCGGCTTCGAAGACGCCGAAGGCCATCAGGTCGCTGCCGGCGAAGATGGCGGTCGGCGGATCGTCCAGCGACAGCAGGGCGTGCCCCTCGTCGTGCCCGGACTCCACGAGGAACGTGCCGCGGCGCACGAGCTCGGGCGCGAGCGGCACGCCGGCGGTCTCCAGCGCCGCCCGGTATCCGTCGATGCGGGCCTGGCTGCACAGCATGTCGGCGGGCCCGCTGATCATGCCGATCCGGCGGTGGCCGAGTTCCAGCAGATGCCGGGTGGCGGCGAGGCCGCCGTTCCAGTTGGTGGCGCCGACGGAGACCACGCCGGGCGCGGGCTCGCCTTCGGGGTCGACGACCGCGAACGGCAGCGACCGGGCGCTCAGCTGGGCCTGGATGCCGGTGGACAGCCGCGACGCGACGATCACGACGCCGTCCGTACGTCGCGCCGCGAGCCGTTCGAGCCAGTCGCGCCCCGGCCCGGCGTGCGTGTGGAGGACGGAGATGACGACGCTGGCGCCGGCCTCGTGGGCGGCGCTCTCGGCCCCGCGTACGATCTCCATGGCCCACGGCGACTCGATCTCGGCGAAGACCAGGTCGACCAGGCCGGCCGGCGTGTCGTCCTGGCTGACGCGGCGTTGGTAGCCGTGTTCCTGGAGCAGGCGTTCGACCCTGTGGCGGGTCGCCGGAGCGACCTCCGGGCGCCCGTTGATGACCTTCGAGACCGTGGGGATGGACACTCCGGCCTCTTCCGCGATCAGTGCGATCGTGACCCGCCTCTTCGCTGACACGATCGGGAGTGTATCCGAAAGTTTCGGTTTGGCGTCGCTCTGACCCGAGGTGTTGACGCTTCACATGCGGTTACCTAAGCTCCGCTCAAAGAAACTATCGGGGGGTTCACGAAACTTTCGCCAGCAGGAGGGGCCCCTAATGAAACGCAGTTTGATGGTGATCGCCGCCGCGATGCTCGTGGCGGGCTGCGGCGGCAGCGGCGGCGACTCCGCCACCACCGAGACCGGACAGAGCGGCTCCCCCGGGAAAGTGACTCTCGAGTGGTGGCACCTGTCGACCGCCGAACCGCTCAAGACCCTGTGGGCCCAGCGGGCCCAGGAGTACATGGCCAAGAACCCCAATGTCACCATCAAGGCCACCGTCCTCGAGAACGACGCCTACAAGGCCAAGCTCACCACGATCACGCAGTCGGGCCAGGCGCCGGACCTGTTCGCGACGTGGGGCGGCGGCGTGCTGAAGCAGCAGATCGACGCCGGACTGGTCAAGGACATCTCCGCCGACGTGGCCGACGTCCTGCCGAACTTCACGCCGGCCGCGCTGAGCGCGTACCAGCTCGACGGCAAGACGTATGGGCTCCCCACAGACATCGGGTTGGTGGGTTTCTGGTACAACAAGAAACTTTTCGAGAAGGCGGGCATAACCCAGCCTCCGGCCACCTGGTCGGCGTTCCTCGAAGACGTCAAGAAGCTCAAGGCCGCGGGAATCACCCCGATCGCCCTGGCCGGCAAGGAGAAGTGGCCCGGCCACTACTACTGGGCCTACCTCGCCCTGCGCATCGCCGGCCTCGACGCGCTCAAGCAGGCCGCGACGGACAAGGACTTCACCAAGCCCGACTTCGTCGCCGCGGGCCAGCAGGTCAAGGCGCTGGCCGACCTGCAGCCGTTCCAGAAGGGCTTCCTCGGCGCGGCCTACTCGACTCCTGACGGCCAATCGGCCACGGTCAGCAACGGCAAGGCCGCCATGGAGCTCATGGGCCAGTGGGCGCCCAGCGTGCAGAAGGACTCCGGCAAGGGCCTCGGTGAGGACCTCGGCTTCTTCCCGTTCCCGGCCGTCGAGGGCGGCAAGGGCTCGATCGGCGACGCGTTCGGCGGAGGCGGCGGCCTGGCCGTCGGCGTGGACGCGCCGAAGGAGGCCGTCGACTTCGTGAAGTTCATGACCGAGATGGGCAACCACTCCAAGGCCGTCGAGGCGGGCGGCGTGCTGCCGGTGCTCAAGGGCGAGGAGAACGCCGTCAAGGACGCCAACCTCAAGCAGGTGGCAAGCCTGCTGGCCAGCGCCAGCGGCTACCAGCTCTACCTCGACCAGGCCTATCCGCCGGCCGTCGGCCAGCAGGTCAACGACAGCGTGGCCGAACTGATCGCCGGCACCAAGACGCCGGATGAAGTCGCCGCGGACATCACCGAAGTGGCCAAGAGCGAAGAATGACGACACTCATCCGAGGGCCGGAAGCCGTCACGCTTCCGGCCCCCGCCCCTGCCGCGAAGAGGCGCGGACGCCGGCTGACGATCACGTTGTTCGTCCTGCCCGCGCTCGTGCTGTTCCTGCTGCTGGTGGTGGCCCCGATCCTGGTGGCCGGATACGCCAGCATGTTCCGGTGGAACGGGTTCGGGGGCCTGCCCACCACCTTCATCGGCTTCGACAACTTCACCCGCCTGTTCGGCACCGAGATCTTCCGGCAGGACCTGTGGAACCTGACGGTGCTGGTCCTGCTGTCGGTGTGCGTGCAGCTGCCGTTCTCGCTGGCCATCGCGATGCTGCTGAACCAGCGCATCCGCGGGCGGACGCTCTACCGGCTGGTGTTCTTCGCGCCGTACGTGCTCTCCGAAGTGATCACCGGCGTGCTGTTCTCGCTGATCCTCGCGCCGGACGCCGGCATGGCCAACCAGCTGCTGTCGGTGTTCGGCATCGAGTCGGAGTGGCTGGCCGACCCCGACACCGTGATGCCGTCGCTGTTCCTGGTCATGACGTGGAAGTACTTCGGCTTCCACATGATGATCTATCTGGCCGGCCGGCAGAACATCCCGAACGAGCTGATCGAGGCCGCGCAGATCGACGGCGCGTCGAGCTGGCGCACGTTCCGGCACATCACGCTGCCGCTGCTCGGCCCGACGATCAGGATCAGCGTCTTCCTGTCCGTCATCTACACGATCCAGCTGTTCGACCTGGTGTGGATCCTCACCGGAGGAGGGCCGTCGCACTCGTCCGAGACGATGGCGGTCACCATGATGGAGTGGGGCTTCAAGCGCTCCCAGGTCGGCTACGCCAGCGCGATCAGCGTCGTCATGTTCGTGCTCAGCCTCGTCTTCGCCCTCGTCTACCAGCGGTTCGTGATGCGCCGCGACCTGGAGGGCGCGACCACCACCATGGGAGGCCGCCGATGATCCACAGGAAGAGGACCGGGCCCAGGCCAAGCACCCTCCCCCTGCACGCCGTCTCGTGGGTGGTCGGCGCGTTCATCCTGATCCCCGTGGTCTACGCGGTGCTCGGCGGGTTCAAGCGCAACAACGAGCTGTCGGCCAACCCCTTCGGGCTGCCGGAGGCGTGGGTGACGGCCAACTACACCGACGTGCTCGCCTCGGGCTCGTTCTGGCTGCAGCTGTGGAACAGCACGTTCATCGCCGTCGTCACGACCGTCCTGACCGTCGGGCTGGCCGCCCTCGCGGGGTTCATCTTCGCCCGGTACGCCTTCCGCGGCCGCGAGGCCCTGTTCACGCTCTTCACGGCCGGGCTGATGTTCCCGTTCGCGGTGGCGATCCTGCCGATCTTCGTGCTGCTGCGCACGTTCGGCCTGCTGGACAACCCGCTCGGCGTGATCCTCACGCAGGCGGCGTTCGGCCTGCCGCTGACGATCATCATCCTGCGCGGCTTCTTCAGGAGCATCCCGGGCGAGATCGAGGAGGCGGCCATCATCGACGGCTGCAGCCCGTTCGGGTTCTTCTGGCGCATCCTGCTCCCGATGGCCCGCCCGGCCATCGCCACCGTGTCGGTGCTGGCCATCGTGGGCAGCTGGAACAACTTCATGCTGCCGCTGGTGGTCTTCAGCGACGAGGCGAGCTGGACGCTGCCGCTCGGCATCCAGCAGTTCCAGGGCCAGTACGCCTCCGACACCGCCCGCATCCTCGCCTACCTCGTCCTGGCCATGGTCCCGGCCCTCGGGTTCTACGCCATCGCGGAACGTCACCTGGTCGGCGGTCTCACCGCCGGCGCCACGAAGGGATGACCTCTCTCATGCTGCATGTGTCCGGAACCCTGCTCGTCACGGACGACAACACGCCGGTACGGCTCCGCGGGGTGGGGCTCGGGGGCTGGATGAACATGGAGAACTTCATCACCGGCTACCCGGCCAACGAGACCTCGATGCGGACCGCCGTACGCGGCGTGCTGGGCGAGGAGCGCGCCGAGCTGTTCTTCGACCGCCTGCTCACGTCGTTCTTCACCGAGCGGGACGCGGCCCTGCTGGCTCGGCTGGGCATGAACTGCGTGCGCATCCCGGTCAACTACCGCCACTGGGAGTCCGACGACCGGCCGTTCGAGATCGACCAGCGCGGCTTCCGCCACCTGGACCGGGTGATCGGCCTGCTCGGGGAGCACGGGATCTACAGCGTGATCGACCTGCACGCCCTGCCCGGCTCGCAGAACCAGCACTGGCACTCCGACAACCCCACGCACGTGGCGGCGTTCTGGCAGCACCGCCACTTCCAGGACCGGGCCGTGCACCTGTGGGAGGCCATCGCCGACCACTACCGCGACGAACCGTGGGTGGCCGGATACAACCCGGCGAACGAGCCGGGCGACGTGTCCGGCAAGGTGATCGGCCCTTTCTACGACCGCCTCGTCAAGGCCATCAGGGCCGCCGACCCGCGGCACATCCTGTTCCTGGACGGCAACACCTACGCCACCGATTTCTCGATATTTCGGGAGATGTACGAGAACACGGTCTTCGTCATGCACGACTACGCCCTGGCCGGATTCGCGCACGGCGGGCCGTACCCCGGCCGCACGCGCGGCGAATGGTGTGACAAGCACGAGCTGGAGAAGACGTTCGCCAAGCGCTCCCGCTTCCAGCGCGAGACCGGCACGCCGCTGTGGGTGGGCGAGTTCGGTCCCGTCTACACCGGGGACCCGGCCGTGGACGCGCAGCGGTACCAGATCCTGCGCGACCAGCTGGAGATCTACGACCGGCAGGACGTGGGCTGGTCGTTGTGGACGTACAAGGACGTGGGGCTGCAGGGGCTGGTGCACGCCGCGGGGCCGTACCTGGAGCGGTTCGGCGACTTCATCGCCAAGAAGAACCGCCTCGGCGCGGACCGCTGGGGCTCCACCATGGAGGAGTCCGCGGACGTGCTCGCGCCGCTGCACCGGCTGATCGAGACCGAGTTCCCGGCGTGGAACCCCTATCCCTGGGGCGCCCGCTACCAGAGCGACGACCTGATCAGGCACATCCTGATCGCCCAGGCGCTGCTGCCCGAGTACGCCGAGCTGTTCAGGGGCCTCGGCGACGACGAGCTGCTGGCGCTGGCCGACTCGTTCCTGCTGGAGCGGTGCGTACGCCGGGAACCGCTGATCGAGTTGCTGGCCGACAACCTCTCCCGGTGAGCGCCACACCGTCACTCCGCAAGAAGAATCTCGCGTTCGGAGCTTGCGCGAAGACGCAGGGAAGCCTAACTTAGGTGAGCCTTTCCTCATCGCCTGGGAGTGACGGTGTTCGCCAGTTACCTCATCGGCCTGCGTGAGGGTCTGGAGGCGGCGCTCGTCGTCTCCGTCCTCGTGGCGTTCCTGGTCAAAAGCGACCGCCAGGACCGGCTGCCGCATGTGTGGGCCGGCGTCGGCCTGGCCGTCGCGCTGTCGGTCGGGTTCGGCGCGCTGCTGACGTTCACGGCGGCGCGCCTGGAGTACACGAGCCGGGAGCTGTTCGAGGCGATCACCTCGCTGCTCGCGGTCGCGTTCGTGACGTGGATGATCTTCTGGATGCGGCGCGCGGCCCGCGCGCTCTCCGGCGAGCTGCGCGGCAAGCTGTCCGACGCGCTCAACGTGGGCGCGCTCGCCGTGACCGTCATGGCGTTCCTGGCCGTGGCCAGGGAAGGGCTGGAGACCGCCCTGCTGTTCTTCGCCTCCGCGCAGGGCGCGACCACGAGCACCGACCCGCTGCTCGGCATCACGCTCGGGGTGCTCACCGCCGTGCTCATCGGCTACGGCCTCTACCGCACCGCCATCACGATCAACCTCACCCGGTTCTTCACCTGGACGGGGCTGCTGCTCATCCTGGTGGCCGCCGGGATCCTCAAATACGGCGTGCACGACCTGCAGGAGGCCGGGGTGCTGCCCGGTCTGACGACGTACGCGTTCGACATCAGCGCCGCGCTCCCCGCCGACTCCTGGTACGGCGCCGTGCTGGCCGGCATGCTCAACATCACCCCGCAGCCGAGCGTCCTCGAGGCCGCGGCCTGGGCCGCCTACCTCGTCCCCACCCTCGTCCTGTTCCTCCGCCCGAGGCGGACCACCCCGGCGCCCGCGGCGTCCGCGGCCTGAACCGGAGGTCATCATGCGTACTGCCATCCTGCTGTCCGCCGGCGCGCTCGCCCTGGCCGGCCTGACCGCGTGCGGCGGCGGCGGAGGCGCGGAACCGGCCTCGACCGCCCGGCCCGGTAAGATCTCCGTCGCGGCGAACGACACCGAGTGCAAGGTGGCCGCGACCCAGGTCGCGGCCGGCACCACGACGTTCGCGATCACGAACGGCGGCAGCAAGGTGACCGAGTTCTACGTGTACGCCCCAGGTGACCGGGTCATGGCCGAGGTGGAGAACATCGTGCCGGGGCTGACGCGGGAGCTCATCGCCGAGCTGCCGGCGGGGGCGTACGAGACCGCGTGCAAGCCCGGCATGGTCGGCAAGGGCATCCGCAACCCGCTCAAGGTCACCGGCGAGCACCGAAAGCTCACCGCCGACGCCGCGCTGGCCGAGGCCGTGGCCAGCTACAAGCGGTACGTGCGGTCGCAGACGGACACGCTGCTGGTCAAGACGCAGGAGTTCGTGGACGCGGTCAAGGCCGGCCAGATCGAGGAGGCCAAGGCGCTGTACCCGGTGTCGCGGACGTACTGGGAGCGCATCGAGCCGGTCGCCGAGATCTTCGGCGACCTCGACCCCGCCATCGACGGCCGCGAGGCCGACCTGGCCGAGGGCGAGGAGTGGACCGGATTCCACCGGATCGAGAAGGACCTGTGGATCCACAAGGACGTCAGCGAGTCCGGTCCCATAGCCGAGCGGCTGATGACCGACGTGAAGACCATCGTCGAGAAGGCCAACGCCGCCGAGCTCACCCCACTCAACCTGGCCAACGGCGCCAAGGAACTCCTGGACGAGGTGGCCACCGGCAAGATCACCGGCGAGGAGGACATCTGGTCGCACACCGACCTGTGGGACTTCGACGCCAACCTCGACGGCTCCAAGGCCGCCGTGCAGTCCCTCCGCCCGGTTCTGGAGGAACGCGCTCCCGACCTGGTCAAGACCGTGGACGAGAAGTTCGCGGCGGCGGAGGCGGCGCTCGCCGTCCACCAGCGCGGGGACGGGTGGCGCTCGCACGACGAGCTGTCGGAGGCGGAGCTGAAGACCCTCTCGGACGTGATCAACGCCCTGGCCGAGCCCATCAGCAAGATCGCACCTGTGGTCGCGCGGTAGCGGAAGGCCGGAAACCGCGATGCCGGACACCACGAACCCACGCCCCAGCGACACCGCCCCCGAGACCCCGTCCCTTCCCGGCGACGGCGCCGGCTCCAGGAACGACAACGACGGCACCGGCTCCAGGAACGACAACAGCGTCAGCACCGGCGAGGCCCAGCCCCCCGCCGCAGGGCCGGAGGGAAGCTGCGGCCAGGATGCCGGGCGGCGGCGGGTGAGCCGGCGCGGCCTGTTCGGGCTCGGGGCGGGTGCGGCCGTGGTGGGCGCCGGGGCGGTCGCCGCACGGCCGTTGCTCGAAGAGCCGCCGGTCGCGCACGCCTCGTCCACCTCCGCGCCCTACCCCTTCTACGGCGAGCACCAGGCGGGCATCGTCACTCCCGCCCAGGACCGCCTGCATTTCGTGGCCTTCGACGTCACCACGGACGACCGCGCCGAGCTGGTCGAGCTGCTCCAGGAGTGGACGGCGGCGGCGGCGCGGCTGACGCAGGGGAAGGAGGCGGGCGCGTTCGGAGCGGTCGGCGGCGCTCCGGAGGCCGCGCCCGACGACACAGGTGAGGCGCTCGGCCTGCCCGCGTCCGGGTTGACGCTGACCATCGGGTTCGGGCCGTCGCTGTTCGACGACCGGTTCGGGCTGGCGGCCAAGCGCCCGCCCGCCCTGGCCGATCTGCCGAAATTTCCGGGAGAGCAACTCGTTCCGGAGATTTCCGGCGGCGACCTCTGTGTGCAGGCCTGCGCCCACGACCCCCAGGTCGCCGTCCACGCCATCCGCAACCTGGCCAGGATCGGCTTCGGCCGCGTCACCGTACGCTGGTCGCAACTCGGCTTCGGCCGTACGTCGTCCACCTCGCGCGCCCAGGCCACCCCCCGCAACCTGATGGGCTTCAAGGACGGCACCAACAACCTCAAGCTGGAGGACGCCGACCTGCTCGGCGGCCAGCTGTGGGCCGCCGCCGGGGACGGCGCGCCGTGGATGGCGGGCGGCACGTACCTGGTCACCAGGAAGATCCGCATGATGATCGAGACCTGGGACCGCACGTCGCTCATGGAGCAGGAGCAGATCATCGGCAGGGACAAGGGCGAAGGGGCGCCCCTGGGTCGCAGCCGCGAGTTCGACACCCTCGACTTCGCGGCCAAGGGCCCGGACGGGCAGCCGTACATCCCGACCGACGCCCACGTCCGGCTGGCCCACCCGAGTTCCCACGGCAACGCGCACCTGCTGCGCCGGGGCTACAACTTCGTGGACGGCTCCGACGGCCTCGGCCGCCTCGACGCCGGTCTGTTCTTCATCGCCTACCAGCGAGACCCACGCAGACAGTTCGTACCGGTACAAATGGGGCTAGCCAGGAAGGACCCGTTGAACGAGTACATCAAGCACGTGAGCAGCGGCCTGTTCGCGTGCCCGCCGGGCGTACGGGACGCCGGGGACTACTGGGGCAGAACCCTCTTCACCTGACGGCACCCGTCAACCCGGAACCGGCAACGGCCTTCGCCACGGGAGCGCTTCGAACCCCAGGCGCTTTGTCGGGACGCACGCCCACCGGCGCGACGACGCCGCCCGCCCCCCTCGCATCCCGCTGCTTCCTACCGGCACAGGCGTCGATCGCCGCCCCATCGGTCATACGTTCTAGAGATCTGCACACACGGACAGTCATGAATCGATAACGTAACGCTTGTTCGCTCATAGATCTGGAGAAGCTTGATGACCATGCAGAACTACCGCTTCAAGTCCGAATTCGCAGAAATGATTCGATCCGAAGGACGAGCGGAGGGCGAGGCCAAGGCGGTGCTGAAGGTCCTGGAGCAGCGCGACATCCCCGTCCCCGGGTCCGTCCGCGACAGGATCCTCGCCTGCACCGACCTCACCCTTCTCGACAGCTGGCTCACCCGATCACTCAAGATCACCACCGCCGAGGAACTCTTCGACTGAACGCTGGAGATCGTCGTGCGGCGACCAGAGTGACGGAAGTTGTCGGTGGGGTCTGGTAGGACAGGACGCGTCAACCCCCCGACCGAGGACTCCCCCGATGAACATCGAGTACGACCAGTACTTCGGCTACCTGCACCGCTACGACGAGCGCTACGCCGGGCTGCCGGTGCTCGCGGTGTTCGAGGATCCGCCTGCCGAGCGACCCGCCGACGACGGCGCGGTGGCCTGGCGGATCTTCGCCAGCAGCTGGGGCGGCGGCGCGTTCGGCAGCATCTCATCCGCCTTCGACGCGTTCTTCGAGCGGGTCGACACCACGCGGGTCCCCGCGATCGTCATCGGCGAGTGGGAAGACTGCTACGAGAAGCCCTCCGACGTCATCGTCGAGCGCCTGACCGCGGAGGCCCACCGGCTGCCCGCCCTCCGCTCGTTGTTCCTGGGCGCGGTCTGCACCGACCAGGCCGAGATCTCCTGGATCCAGCAGTGCGACGTGACGCCGCTGCTGGAGGCGTACCCGAAGCTGGAGCGGTTCGAGGTGCGCGGCGGGTCCGGGCTTGAGCTCCGGCCGGTGCGGCACGACGCGCTGCGCGTGCTGCGGGTCGAGAGCGGCGGGCTGGGCGGCGGGTTCGTCCGGGCGCTCGCCGCCTCCGACCTGCCCGCGCTCGAGCACCTGGAGCTGTGGCTCGGCGTCGCCGAGTACGGCGGCGACGCCACCGTGGCCGACCTCGACCCGATCCTGCGGGGGGAGCGGCTGCCCGCGCTGCGCCACCTCGGGCTGCAGGACAGCGAGATCCAGGACGACATCGCCGCGGCCGTGGCGTTCGCGCCGGTGGTGGCCCGGCTGGAGTCGTTGGCGCTGTCCATGGGCGTGCTCACCGACGACGGCGCGGCGGCGCTGCTCACCGGCCAGCCGCTCACCCACCTGCGCCGGCTCGACCTGCACCACCACTACCTCAGCGACGCGCTCATGCAGCGGGTGGCCGAGGCGCTGCCCGGCGTCGAGGTGGATCTGTCCGAGCAGGAGGAGCCGGACGACGACGACGGCGACGTGTGGCGATACGTGGCGGGGGACGAGTGATGGAGATCCTGATCGACCCGGCTCTTCAGCCCGACCACCACGACGTCTACCACGACGTCTACGCCGGTCTCCCCGTCGCCCACGCGCCCCTGGACGAGGAGGATGACGGCCCGCCGCCGGAGGCGGGCGCGGTCGCCTGGCGGCTTCGCGGCAACGAGTTCGACCCGGACGCCCCGGAGGAGATCGGTGAGGCCCTCGACTGGTTCTTCGAGCACGTCGACACCTCCCGGGTCAGGGCCATCGTCATCGGCCAGTGGGAAGACTGCTACGACGAGGGCTCCGCAGAGATCGTGGCCCGCCTGGCGGACAACGCCGACCGCCTGCCCGCCCTGCGTGCTCTCTTCCTTGGCGCGATCTCGCCCGAGGAGTCCGAGATCTCCTGGATCCAGCAGTGCGATGTGACGCCGCTGCTGGAGGCGTATCCGAAGCTGGAGCGGTTCGAGGTGCGCGGCGGGTCCGGGCTTGAGCTGCGGCCGGTGCGGCACGAGGGGCTGCGCATGCTGCGGGTCGAGGCCGGAGGGCTGGGGGGCGGGTTCGTCCGGGCGCTCGCCGGGGCCGACCTGCCCGCCCTTGAGCTGCTGGAGCTGTGGTTCGGGGTGCCCGACTACGGCGGCGACACGACTGCGGGCGATCTGTCCGAGATCATGAGTGGTGCGCGGCTGCCCGCGCTGCGCCACCTGCGGCTCCAGAACGGCCAGTTCCAGGACGACGTGGCCGTCGCCCTGGCCGCGGCCCCGATCGTCGAGCGGCTGGAGACGATCAGCCTGTCGATGGGGTCGCTCACCGACGCGGGCGCGGAGGCGCTGATCAGCGGCCAGCCGCTCACCCACCTGCGGCGGCTCGATCTCAGTCACCACTACATGACGGCGGCGATGATGGGCCGGGTCCGGGAGGCGTTGCCCGGCGTGGAGGTGGTGCTGTCGGAGCCGCTCGACGCCGAGCGGGAGTGGCGGTTCGTGGCGGTGAGCGAGTGACGGCCCGACCGGCCCGCACCGACGTTCTTGAGGAAGCGCGGGTGACGGCGCAGCCGGCCGGGGCCGGGGGTTCGCGGGTGGCGGTGGTGGGGGTTCCGGGGGGTCGGCGGGTGAGGCTGTTCCGGGATGCCGTGGTGGGGGCGGGGCTGGCGGAGCCGTACGTGATCTCATGGCGGGACGTGCTGGCCGGGCGGGAGTTACGCGCGCCCGAGGGGGCCCTGGTGCGGGTAGACTCGCCCGGCGAGGACGCCGAGGCCGACGCGTTGCTGCGCGGGCCGGGGGATCCGGCGCGGGTGGGCGGGGGCGCGACCTGGTATGCGCGGTTCATGGCCGGGTTGGCGCGGGTGGCGGCGGTTCCCGGGGTGCGGTTGCTGGGCGACGTCGCGGAGATCGGGGTGATGTTCGACAAGCGGCGGTGTCACGCGGTGCTGGCGGCGGCGGGGGTGCCGGTGCCGCCGGCGTTCGAGGCCACCTCGTACGCCGGGCTGCGGGCCGAGATGGCGCGCCGGGGCTGGCCCAGGGTGTTCGTCAAGCCGGCGCACGGGTCGTCGGCGTCCGGGGTGATCGCGCTGCAGACCCACGGCGACCGGGTCAAGGCGGTCACGTCGGCGGCGTGGCAGGCAGACGGCGGGCTGGTCAACTCGTTGCGGGTGCGCACGTACACGTCCCACGAGGAGGCGGGGCGGGTCGTGGACTTCCTGGCCGGTGACGGGCTGCACGTCGAGCGGTGGTTCCCGAAGGCGTCGGTGGACGGGAGGGTGTTCGACCTGCGGGTGGTGACCGTGGCGGGGCGGCCGACGCACGCCGTGGCGCGGATGAGCCGCACGCCGATGACGAACCTGCATCTCGGGGGCGTGCGGGGTGATCTCGCGGTGGTGCGGTCGCGGGCGGAGCTGTGGGAGCGGGTGCTCGACGTCTGCGCGCGGGTGGCCGAATGCTTCCCGCGGAGTCCGGCCATGGGGGTCGATGTCATGGTGGGGGCGGACTGGCGGTCGGTGGCGGTGGCGGAGGTGAACGCGTTCGGGGACCTACTGCCCGGCTTGCCGGATATTTTAGGAAACGGGCGAGACACGTACGCCGAGCAGGTCCAGGCGCTGCTGGTCGGCACGCGATGACGGCACCGGCAGGCGGCCCGAAGACCCCGAACCCCCGCCCCCTGAACATGGACCGCATCGTGGGCACCCACGACATCCTGCTGGTCACGCTCGACACTCTCCGCTACGACGTGGCCGCCGGGCTGGCCGCCGCCGGGCAGTTGCCGAACCTGCTGCCGCCGGGCGTGACGTGGGAGCGGCGGCACAGCCCGGGCAGCTTCACCTACGCCGCGCACGCGGCGATCTTCGCCGGTTTCCTGCCCACGCCGGTGACGCCGGGGCCGCATCCGCGGCTGTTCGCGGCCACGTTCCCCGGCAGCGAGACGACGGTCGTGGGCACGTGGGTGTTCGACGCTCCCGACCTGCCGGCGGGGCTGGCGCGGGCCGGATACCACACGGTGTGCGTGGGCGGGGTGGGCTTCTTCAACAAGCTGACGCCGCTCGGGTCGGCGCTGCCGGGGCTGTTCGCGGAGAGCCACTGGGAGTCGGAGTTCGGCGTGACGTGCCCCGCGTCGCTGGAGCACCAGATCGACCGGGCCGCCGAGGTGCTGCGGCGGGCGCGCGAGCAGCGGATCTTCCTGTTCGTGAACGTGTCGGCGCTCCACCAGCCCAACCACTTCTACCTGCCCGGCTCCGCGGGTGACTCGCTGGCGAGCCACGCCGCCGCCCTGCGGTACGTCGACCGGCACATCGGCCGGCTCTACGGGCTCATGCGCCGCCCGTGCCTGGTGATCGTCTGCTCCGACCACGGCACGGCGTACGGGGAGGACGGGCATGTCGGGCACCGGATCGGCCACGAGGTGGTCTGGACGGTCCCGTACGCGGAGTTCGTACTGGAGGAACATGCGGCCGTATGAGGGCTATGTCTATGCCTATCCCCACAAGACGGCGTACCGGCCGCTGGAGCCGCGTCCGGCGCTGAAGGAGGTCTGGGCCGGGGAGCGGCCGGGCGCTCTCTACGTGCACATCCCGTTCTGCGAGATGCGGTGCGGCTTCTGCAACCTGTTCACCCGCACCGGCGCCCCGGAGGAACTGGTCACGGCCTACCTCGACGCGCTCGCACGCCAGGCCGCGCAGGTCCGCGACGCGGTGGAGACGAACGGTTTCGCGACGGCGGCGTTCGGCGGAGGCACGCCGACCTACCTCAGCGCCGGCGAGCTGACCAGGCTGTTCGACCTGACCGAGCGCGCGATGGGCGTCGACCTCGCCGCGATCCCGCTGTCGGTGGAGACCTCCCCCGCCACGGCCACGCCCGACCGGCTGTCGGTCCTGGTCGAGCGGGGCACGTCACGCGTCTCCATCGGCGTGCA
>DASUCK010000611.1:0-19536 GCA_036276095.1 Nonomuraea sp.
CCGGACCACCGGGACGTCGACCCCGAGCCGCTGCTCCACGAACGACGTCGTGATGCCGGCCGCCGCGGTGATCACCAGCCGGTCGGCCGGGACGTACGGGGCGATTTCGGCGAGGAGGGTGGCCATGTCCTGCGGCTTGACCGCCAGGACGAGCGTGTCGGCCGACTTGGCGGCCTCGGAGTTGGGGACGGTGCGGACGCCGTACGTCTCGCGCAGCGCCTGCGCCCGCTCGGGACGGCGGGTGGTCGCCACGATGTCGCCCGGCTTGAACCCCGCCCGCAGCAACCCGGACAGCAGCGCCTCGCCCATCTTGCCCGTACCCAGAATCGCAATCACCCTGGCAGCCTACCGACACCCCGGCGCTGTCCAGCGGCAGGCGAGGGGTCCACGGACTCCCGAGCCGGGAGAGGTGCCGGCCCACCGCTCCGCGGAGGGGTCAGCCGCGAGACAGCAGGGAACGGAGGAAGAAGGCGAGGTTGCGGGGGCGTTCGGCGAGGCGGCGCATCAGGTACGGATACCAGTCGTCGCCGTAGGGCACGTACACGCGCACCTGGGCGCCGAGGCCGGCCAGGCGGGTCTGCTCGTCGGGGCGGACGCCGTACAGCATCTGGTATTCGAACCCGGTCACGTCGCGCCCGCTGAGGACGGCGAGCGTGGAGGCGATCCTGATCAGCCGGGGGTCGTGGGTGGCGACCATGGGGTAGCCGGTGCCGGACATCAGGATGCGCAGACAGCGGACGAACGAGCGGTCGATGTCCCGGGGCCGGGTGTAGGCGCCGGGGGCCGTGTACGCCCCCTTGCAGAGGCGTACGCGGGCGCCTCCGAGCTTCTCACACCGCTCCAGCGAGTCCGGCAGGTACGCCTGCACCACCACCCCCACGTCGGGATGATCCTTGCGCAGCGCGGCGTGCACGGCGTGGAGCCCCCGGATGGTGTCGTGCTCCTCGGCGTCGAGCGTCACCGTGAGGCCGCGCCCGCCGGCGGCCCGGCAGATGGCGGCGGCGCGCTCGTACGCGAGCTGCTCCGACAGCCGCAGCCCGAGCGCGGTGAGCTTGACCGACACGTCGGCGCCGGCGGGCAGCAGGTCGATCAGCCTGAGGTATTCGCGGCCGGCGGCGTCGGCCTGCCCGCGGTCGGTCACCTCCTCGCCGAGGTGGTCGACGGTGACGAGCAGCCCCTTGCGGGTGAGCCCGGCGATGACGGCGGCCACGTCGTCGGCGACGTACCGCTTGACGACCTCGCGGGTCAGCGGCGAGGTGGTGAGGACACGCTCGGCGCGTTCGCTCTTGGAGACGGCGAGGAGGGCCTGACGGAGCACGGGACCACACTAACCCCGGCGTGGCGCTGAACCAGGGGCGTGCCGTATCCGTCCTACGGATATGCGCACAATGACGAAAGCGACTCTTCTGGCCGGATCCCTGGTGCTCGCGACGAGTTGTGCCACCGCGCCGCCCGACCGGCAGGCCGGCGGGCCGGCCGCGTCCCCGACCGCCAGCGCCCCGGCCACGGTGACTCCCGTCACCACGGCGCCCACGAAGGGCCCGCAGCCGGTGAAGCCGACGGGCGACGCCGTCAACGTTCGCAAGGTCCGCTGGACCAAGGCCAGGCCGGTCGCCAAGGGCCGGCAGATCCAGCTCACGTGGTGGTCGGGCGTGGCGCCGTGCACGGTGCTCGACCGGGTCAAGGTCAAGGAGACCGCGAAGCGGGTCACGATCACGCTGTACGAGGGCGCCTCGCCCAAGGCGAAGAACGTGTCCTGCATCATGATCGCCATCGAGAAGACCACGACGGTGAAGCTGAGGAAGGCGCTGGGCAAGCGGAAGCTCGTAGACGGCGCCAAATAGTGACATGTCCACTTACGGACAACCCCAGTGACAACTGATCGGTTTGCTGCGATACATCGATCAGGCACCGAGGACGCGGGGGCGTCGAGGGTGACGCCACGCTTCCCTGGGGGGTTCCGTGAGACGACTCGGCCGCGCACTGTCGTCGCTGCTGCTCGTTTCCGTCAGTTGGATCGCTCTATCGGTCACACCCGCGCACGCGTTACCCGCGCCGTTCCAGAAGCAGACCGTCATCAGCGGCCTCACCCGGCCCTCGAACGTCGAGTTCGCCTCCGACGGACGGGTGTTCGTGGCCGAGAAGAGCGGCCTGATCAAGGTCTTCGACTCGCTCGCCGACACCACGCCCACGACGTACGCCGACCTGCGCTCGCGCGTGCACAACTTCTGGGACCGCGGTCTGCTCGGCATGGCCCTGCACCCCGACTTCCCCGCCGACCCGCGCGTCTACGTCCTGTACGCCCACGACGCCGGGCCCGGCGGCACCGCCCCCCGCTGGGGCACGGCGACCGGCACCGACGACCCCTGCCCCTCACCTCCGGGCGCCACGAACGACGGCTGCCTCGTCACCGGCCGCCTCTCGGTCATCTCCCCGACCGGCGCCGAGACCCCGCTCATCACCGACTGGTGCCAGCAGTACCCCAGCCACTCGACCGGCGACCTGGAGTTCGGTCCCGACGGCATGCTGTACGCCTCGGCCGGCGACGGCGCCAGCTTCAACTTCGCCGACTACGGCCAGGACAACCTGACCGGTTCCGACATCACCCCCGACAACCCGTGCGGCGACCCGCCCTCCCCGACCGGCACGGCCCTCACGCCGCCCGCCGCGGAAGGCGGCGCGCTGCGCTCCCAGGACATCCGCACCGCCGGCGACCCGGCCGGCCTCGACGGCACCCTGATCAGGATCGACCCCGACACGGGCGCCGCCGCACCGGGCAACCCGAACGCCGGCAGCTCCGACGCCAACGCCGCCAGGATCGTCGCGGCCGGCCTGCGTAACCCGTTCCGCATCACCAACCGGCCCGGCACGTCGGAGATCTGGCTCGGCGAGGTGGGGTGGAACACGTACGAGGAGGTCAACCGGGTGGTCGACCCGACCGCGGGGGTGACCAACTTCGGCTGGCCCTGCTATGAGGGCCCGAACCGGCAGGGCGGCTACGACAACCTCAACCTGACCCTGTGCGAGAACCTCTACGCCGCCGGTGCCGGGGCGCACACGGCGCCGTACTTCGCCTGGAACCACAACGCCCGACCGGCTCCCGGCGACCCCTGCCCGTCCGGCGGCTCGTCCTCCAGCGGCGTGGCCTTCTACGACGGCGGGGACTACCCGGACGCCTACGACGGCGCGCTGTTCCTCTCCGACTACAGCCGCCAGTGCGTGTGGGTGATGGCCAGGGGCGCCGGCGGCCTGCCCGACCCGGCCACCATCCAGACGTTCGACTCCGGCATGCCGACCGTGGAGCTGGAGATCGGCCCCGGCGGCGATCTGTACGCGGTGGACTTCGACCACGGCGCGATCGTCCGCTACATCTACGACAACACCCCGCCGACCGCCGTGATCGACGCCGGCGGCACGTCCGGCACGGCCCCGCTGGCGGTGACCTTCTCCGGCGCCGCCTCAAGCGACGCCGACGGCGACCCGCTGGCCTACGCCTGGGACCTCGACGGCGACGGCGAGCTCGACGACTCGACCGCGGCCACCCCGTCGTTCACCTACAGCCAGCCCGGCTCGTACGTGGTGCGGCTGCGCGTCAGCGACGGCAGGGGCGGACAGGGCGACGCCTCGGTCACCGTCAACGTGAACAACACCCCGCCCGCGGCCGCCATCACCACCCCCACCGCGGCCACGACCTGGGCGGTCGGCCAGACCATCGCGTTCTCGGGAACGGGCGCCGACGCCCAGGACGGCGCCATCCCCGGCTCCCGCATGCGCTGGACGCTGATCCTGCACCACTGCCCGGGCACCTGCCACGAGCACCAGGTCACGACGTTCACCGGCGCGAGCGGCTCCTTCCAGGCCCCCGACCACGACTACCCCTCGCACCTGGAGCTGCGCCTGACGGTGACGGACGCGCACGGCCTCACCGACACCGCCGGCGTGGCGCTCCAGCCGCGCACGGTGGAGCTGACGTTCCAGTCCTCGCCGCCGGGGCTCCAGCTCGGGTTCAACAGCGAGCAGACGACCACGCCGTTCACCCGTACGGTGATCGTGGGCTCGGGCAACTCCGTCTCCGCGCCGTCGCCGCAGCCGGCGGGCGGGCAGAGTCACTCGTTCGCGTCGTGGTCCGACGGCGGCGGGGCCGCGCACCAGATCGTGGCGCCGGCCACGGCGACGACGTACACGGCCGCCTACACCCCGACGCCGGCCGTGCCCGGCCTGGTGGCGGCGTACGGGATGAACGAGGGGACGGGCGTGACCGTCGCCGACTCCTCCGGGTCGGGCAACACCGGCACCGCCACCTCGACGGCCTGGTCGACCGGCGGCCGGTACGGCAACGCCCTCTCCTTCAACGGGGGCTCCAGCTGGGTCACCGTCCCCGACCACACCAGCCTCCACCTCACCGGCGGCATGACGCTCCAAGCCTGGGTCCGCCCGACCACCGTCACCGACTGGCGGACCGTCGTCATGAAACAGCACGCCGGCGGCCTGGCCTACGCCCTGTCCGCCGGCAGCCACGCCGACAGCCCCTACGCCACCATCCACACCACCAGCGAAGCCAACGCCGGCACGCCCGTCCCGCTCCCCCTCAACACCTGGACCCACCTCGCCGCCACCTACGACGGCACCACCCTTCGCCTCTACATCAACGGCATCCAAACCGCCCAAACCACCAAAACCGGCAACATCCGCGCCGACACCTCACCCCTCCGCATCGGCGGCAACAGCACCTGGGGCGAACACTTCAACGGCCTCATCGACGAAGTCCGCGTCCACAACCGCCCCCTCTCCCCCGCCGAGATCCAGAACGACATGAACACCCCGATCAGCTGAGCCGTCACCTGAAGCCATTACTCCGCGGACCCCGGTGCGCGCCCACCGCACCCGGGGTCCGCTCTGTCATCCAGAATCAGGAATGCGGCCGCGCTCACATGGGTTGAGTCAAGTAGGCTCAAGTCGTTTGACAAAGACGACAGGCATCCGTAGCTTGAGTCCAATCGACTCAACTTTGACTACAAGGACGTACTCATGGCACGTGCGGTAGGTATCGACCTTGGGACGACCAACTCCGTCGTCTCGATCCTCGAGGGCGGTGAGCCCACCGTCATCGCCAACGCGCAGGGCTCGCGGACCACGCCGTCCGTGGTCGCCTTCGCGAAGAACGGCGAGGTCCTGGTCGGCGAGGTCGCCAAGCGACAGGCCGTCACCAACGTGGACCGGACGATCCGCTCGGTCAAGCGCGAGATGGGCACCAACTGGTCCCAGGAGATCGACGGCAAGAAGTTCTCGCCGCAGCAGATCAGCGCCTTCGTCCTGCAGAAGCTCAAGCAGGACGCGGAGGCCTACCTCGGCGAGAAGATCACCGACGCGGTGATCACCGTCCCTGCGTACTTCAACGACGCCCAGCGTCAGGCCACCAAGGAGGCCGGCCAGATCGCGGGCCTCAACGTGCTCCGCATCATCAACGAGCCGACCGCGGCGGCCCTGGCCTACGGCCTCGACAAGGAGAAGGACCAGACCATCCTGGTCTTCGACCTCGGCGGCGGCACCTTCGACGTGTCCCTGCTCGACGTCGGCCAGGAGGACGGCCACGGCTTCGTCGAGGTCAAGGCCACCTCCGGTGACAACCACCTGGGCGGCGACGACTGGGACCAGCGCGTCGTCGACGAGCTCGTCAAGCGTTTCCAGAACGCGCACGGCGTCGACCTCGCCAAGGACAAGATGGCCCTCCAGCGGCTGCGCGAGGCCGCGGAGAAGGCCAAGATCGAGCTGTCCAGCCAGTCCGAGACCAGCATCAACCTGCCCTACATCACGGCCTCCTCCGAGGGCCCGCTCCACCTCGACGAGAAGCTCACCCGCAGCGAGTTCCAGCGGCTGACCGCCGACCTGCTCGAGCGGACCAAGGGCCCGTTCCACCAGGTCATCAAGGACGCCGGCATCAAGGTCGCCGACATCGCCCACGTGGTGCTGGTCGGCGGCTCGACCCGCATGCCGGCCGTCACCGAGCTGGTCAAGGAGCTGACCGGCGGCAAGGAGCCCAACAAGGGCGTCAACCCCGACGAGGTCGTCGCCATCGGCGCGGCCCTGCAGGCGGGCGTGCTCAAGGGCGAGGTGAAGGATGTCCTGCTGCTCGACGTGACCCCGCTGTCGCTGGGCATCGAGACCAAGGGCGGCATCTTCACCAAGATCATCGAGCGCAACACGACGATCCCGACCAAGCGCTCCGAGGTCTTCACCACGGCCGAGGACAACCAGCCGTCGGTGCAGATCCAGGTCTACCAGGGCGAGCGCGAGATCGCCTCGTACAACAAGAAGCTGGCGACCTTCGAGCTGACCGGCATCGCGCCGGCGCCGCGCGGCATCCCGCAGATCGAGGTCACCTTCGACATCGACGCCAACGGCATCGTCAACGTCTCCGCCAAGGACCTGGGCACGGGCAAGGAGCAGACGATGACGATCACCGGCGGCTCGGCGCTGCCGAAGGAAGACATCGAGCGCATGATGCGCGAGGCGGAGTCGTACGCCGAGGAGGACAAGCAGCGCCGCGAGGAGGCCGAGGTCCGCAACAACGCCGACGGCCTGGCCTACCAGACGGAGAAGTTCCTCCGCGAGAACGACGACAAGGTTCCCGCCGAGATCAAGACCGAGGTCAACGACGCCCTGGCCGAGCTCAAGAAGGCTCTGGAGGGCACCGACACCGACGTCATCCGCACCTCGGCGGAGAAGCTCGCCACCGTCAGCCAGAAGATGGGCTCGGCCATCTACGCCGCGTCCCAGGGCCAGCAGGCCGGCGGCGAGGGCGCCCCGCAGGACGCCGCGGCCGGTGACGGCCAGAAGGCCGACGAGGACGTGGTCGAGGCCGAGATCGTCGACGACGAGCCGAAGAAGGACAAGTGATGCCGCCGCGTGAAAACGGGCACGAGGAGCCGGTGATCCGCGACAAGCGCAAGATCGACCCGGAGACGGGGCAGGTCAGGGAGCCCGCCGCGGCCCCGCAGGAGCCGGAGCAGGCCACTGCCGAGGCCCCGGCGGCGGCCCCGGCTGACGGCGAGCTGGCCGCCCAGCTCGCCGAGCGGACCGCCGACCTGCAGCGCCTCCAGGCCGAATACGTGAACTACCGCAGGAGGGTCGAACGCGACCGGGCCGCGGTCAGGGAGCAGGCGGTCGCTGGCGCGCTCACGGAGCTCCTGCCGGTGCTCGACGACATCGGCCGGGCCCGCGACCACGGCGAGCTGACGGGCGGCTTCGCGAAGGTGGCGGAGTCGCTGGAGTCGGCCCTCACCAAGCTCGGCCTCACCCCGTTCGGCCAGAAGGGCGAGCCGTTCGACCCGACCGTCCACGAGGCGCTGATGCACAGCTACTCGCCGGACGTCACCGAGCCGACCGCGATCGAGGTGCTGCAGCCCGGATACCGGATGGGCGACCGGGTGCTGCGTCCGGCGCGGGTGGCCGTGGCAGAGCCCGCCGAGCCCGCCGAGCCCGCCGAGCCCGAGGAAGCGCCCGCGGCGGCCGATGGCGACGCACAATCCGAAGAAGACAACTGACGCGAAGGACGAAGGGCCGTAGATGAGCACCAAGGACTACCTGGAGAAGGACTACTACGCCGTCCTTGGTGTGCCCAAGACCGCCACCGCCGAGGAGATCAAGAAGGCCTATCGCAAGCTGGCCAGGCAATACCACCCCGACAGCAACCAGGGCGACCCCACCAAAGAGGCCAAGTTCAAGGAGGTCTCCGAGGCGTACGACGTCCTGTCCGACAGCAAGCGCCGCAAGGAGTACGACGAGGCGCGCACGCTGTTCGGCTCCGGGGTGGGCGGCCAGCGGGCCGGCGGTGGCGGCTTCCCGTTCGACTTCGGTGACCTGTTCGGCGGGACCGCGCAAGGGGGCGGCGCGGGAGATCGGCTCGGCGACCTGTTCGGCGGCCTGTTCAACCGCGGCGGCTCCACCCGTACGACGACGACGTCCAGGCCGCGCCGTGGCCAGGACATCGAGTCCGAGGTCTCGCTGTCGTTCACCGAGGCCGCCGAGGGCACCACGGTGTCGCTCAGGCTGACCAGCTCGGCCGCCTGCGCCGCCTGCACCGGCACCGGGGCCAGGGCGGGCACGACCCCGAGGGTCTGCCCCACCTGCGAGGGCACCGGCGCGGCCAGCCGCAACCTGGGCAGCTTCGCCTTCTCCGAGCCCTGCCGCGACTGCAAGGGCCGCGGGCTGATCGTGGACGACCCCTGCCCGGTGTGCGAGGGCAGCGGCCGGGCCAAGAGCACCCGCACCATCCAGGCCCGCATCCCCGCCGGCGTCGCCGACGGCCAGCGGGTCAAGCTCAAGGGCAAGGGCGCCCCGGGCGAGAACGGCGGCCCGGCCGGCGACCTCTACATCCAGACCCACGTCAAGCCGCATGCCGTGTTCGGCAGGTCGGGCGACAACCTGACCATCACCGTGCCGGTGACGTTCACGGAGGCCGCACTGGGCGCCGAGATCAAGGTGCCGACCCTCAAGGGCATGCCGGTCACGCTGCGCATCCCGCCGGGCACACCCAACGGCCGCACGTTCCGCGTCCGCGGCCGTGGTGTCACCAGGAAGGACGGCACCAAGGGCGACCTGCTCGCCACCGTCGACGTGATCGTGCCGAAGACGCTCGACGACAAGTCGCGCGAGCTCCTCAACGAGTTCAACACCGCGACCGCGGGAGAGGACCCGCGCGCTGATCTCATTCAGCGAGCCAGAAGCGAGTAGCCGATGGACGCCAACTACTTCGACCTGTCAGACGACACACCCGTCTACGTGATCTCGGTGGCCGCGCAGCTGTCCGGGCTCCACCCGCAGACGCTGCGCCAGTACGACCGGCTCGGGCTGGTCAGTCCTGGGCGCACCGCGGGGCGCGGCCGCCTCTACTCCACGAGAGACATCATCCAGCTCCGCGAGGTGCAGCGGCTCTCCCAGGAGGAGGGCATCAACCTCGCGGGCATCAAGCGGATTCTCGAGCTCGAGAACGAAAATCTGCGGCTGCGTGAGGAGGTTCACCGCCTGCGGGCCGAGATGCGCATGGTCAGAGCGCTGATCCGCTACGAGCTGCCACCGGGGGCCTAGAAGCACATGGACTACAAGCTCACCCAGAAGAGCCAGGAAGCGCTCTCGGGTGCCATGCGGCGTGCCGCCGCGGAGGGCAATCCCGAGATCTCCCCGGCTCATCTCCTCACCACCCTGCTCACGCAGTCGGGCGGCACGGCCGTACCCCTGCTGGAGGCCGTGGGCGCCGACTGGCGGGCGCTGCGGACCAGGGCCGAGGAAATCCTCGCCGCGCTGCCGAAGGCGCAGGGCGCGACGGTGGGGGCGCCGTCGAGCTCGCGCCAGCTCCTCACCGTGATGAACACCGCGGCCCACCACGCCAACCGGCTGGAAGACCTCTACGTCTCCACCGAGCACCTGCTGGTCGGCCTGGCCGCCGACGGCGGCCAGGTGGCCGACCTGCTCAGGTCCCAGGGCGCGACGCCGCAGGCGCTGCTCGACGCCTTCGAGAAGGTACGCGGCCACGCCCGCGTCACCAGCGAGACGCCCGAAGACACCTACCAGGCGCTGGAGAAGTACGGCGTCGACCTGACCCAAGCCGCCCGCGACGGGCGCCTCGACCCGGTCATCGGCCGCGACACCGAGATCCGCCGTGTCGTGCAGGTGCTGTCCCGTCGTACCAAGAACAACCCCGTGCTCATCGGCGAGCCAGGGGTCGGCAAGACCGCCGTCGTCGAAGGCCTGGCCCAGCGCATCGTGGCCGGCGACGTGCCCGAGTCGCTGCGCAACAAGCGGCTCATCTCGCTCGACCTCGGCGCGATGGTGGCCGGCGCGAAATACCGCGGCGAGTTCGAGGAACGCCTCAAGGCCGTGCTCTCCGAGATCAAGGAGAGCGACGGGCAGATCGTGACGTTCATCGACGAGCTCCACACCGTCGTCGGCGCGGGGGCCGCCGAGGGCGCGATGGACGCCGGCAACATGCT
Source organism: Nonomuraea sp. (assembly GCA_036276095.1). Taxonomy (GTDB): domain Bacteria; phylum Actinomycetota; class Actinomycetes; order Streptosporangiales; family Streptosporangiaceae; genus Nonomuraea. Next base: position 9,990 of record DASUCK010000611.1, read on the forward strand.
CAAGCCCATGCTGGCCCGCGGCGAGCTGCGCATGATCGGCGCGACCACGCTCGACGAGTACCGCGAACGCATCGAGAAGGACCCGGCGCTGGAGCGCCGCTTCCAGCAGGTCTACGTGGGCGAGCCCACGGTGGAGGACACGATCGCGATCCTGCGCGGGCTGAAGGGCCGCTACGAGGCCCACCACCAGGTGCAGATCGCCGACGGCGCCCTGGTGGCCGCCGCGGCGCTGTCCGACCGCTACATCACCAACCGCTTCCTCCCCGACAAGGCCATCGACCTGGTCGACGAGGCCGCCTCGCGGCTGCGCATGGAGATCGACTCCCGCCCGGTGGAGATCGACCAGCTCCAGCGCGACGTCGACCGCATGAAGATGGAGGAGCTGGCCCTGTCGAAGGAGACCGACGAGGCCTCCGTCCAGCGCCTCGACCGGCTCCGCCAGGAGCTGGCCGACCGCCAGGAGGAGCTCAACGCCCTCGTCGGCCGGTGGGAGCAGGAGAAGGCCGGGCTCAACAAGGTCGGCGAGCTGAAGAAGCAGCTCGACGAGGCCCGCGGCGCCGCCGAACGCGCCCAGCGCGACGGCGACTTCGAGGCCGCCTCCCGCCTGATGTACGCCGAGATCCCGCGGCTGGAGCAGGCGCTGAAGTCGGCGTCCGAGGCCGCGCCGCCGGAGAACGCCATGGTCAAGGAGGAGGTCGGGGCCGACGACATCGCCGAGGTGATCTCGTCGTGGACCGGCATCCCCGCCGGCCGGCTCCTGGAGGCCGAGACGGCCAAGCTGCTGCGCATGGAGCACGAACTCGGCAAGCGCCTCATCGGGCAGCAGCAGGCCGTCCGGGCGGTCTCCGACGCCGTCCGCAGGAGCCGCGCCGGCATCGCCGACCCCGACCGGCCGACCGGGTCGTTCCTCTTCCTCGGTCCCACGGGTGTGGGCAAGACCGAGCTGGCCAAGGCGCTGGCGGAGTTCCTGTTCGACGACGAGCGGGCGATGACCCGCATCGACATGAGCGAATACTCCGAGAAGCACAGCGTGGCCCGGCTCGTCGGCGCGCCGCCCGGGTACGTCGGCTACGAGGAGGGCGGCCAGCTCACCGAGGCCGTGCGGCGGCGGCCGTACACGGTGGTGCTGCTGGACGAGGTGGAGAAGGCCCACCCCGAGGTCTTCGACATCCTCCTGCAGGTGCTCGACGACGGCCGCCTGACCGACGGCCAGGGCCACACGGTCGACTTCCGCAACACGATCCTGATCCTCACCTCCAACATCGGGTCGCAGTTCCTGGTCGACCCGGCGCTGGAGAACGGCGCCAAGCGCGACGCCGTCATGGGCGCGGTGCGCGGCTCGTTCAAGCCGGAGTTCCTCAACCGCCTCGACGATGTGATCCTCTTCGACGCGCTCGGCTCCGAGGAGCTGGCGCAGATCGTCGACCTGCAGGTCGAACGCCTGGCCCGGCGCCTGGCCGACCGCCGGCTGACGCTGGAGGTCACGCCGGCGGCCCGCGAGTGGCTGGCCCTGACCGGCTACGACCCGCTGTACGGCGCCCGACCGCTGCGCCGCCTCGTCCAGTCCGCCATCGGCGACAAGCTCGCCAAGGCCGTGCTGTCCGGTGAGGTCGTGGACGGCGACAAGGTCGTGGTCGAACTCGGCGACGACGAGCTCCTCATCCAGCGAGCCGCCTGACGCCCACGCCTCCGGAGCCCGGAGATCCACCGCCGATCTCCGGGCTCCAGCGCGTCATGGGCGGGTCATTCGCGCTCGCCGTCGGTAAGCTTCCGCCCACTCTTCGGACAAGCCCCACGTCCGCCGCCCCGGCCCCGGCTACGTTCTGCGTTCGTCAGATCACCGACATCGAGGGGACGTGCGGTGTCTTCCCACACGATCCGGAGCTTCGTCGCGGCGGCCACGCTGACCGCGGGCATCACCTGGCTCACCGCCACCCCGGCGCACGCGACCGCCGGCCCGCTCACCACGGCCGTCGCGCGTGCGGCGGCCTGCGACCACCGGCCGGCGGCGGTGCCCGGCGCGCTCACCGCGAGCTGCGGCGGCCACCCCGGCCTCCGGCTGGACGACCCCGCGCTCGGCGGCCGGTCGCTCACACCCGAGGCGGTCGACCTGGCCATGGCCGCCGGCCGCCTGGCCAGGGAGCTCGGCCTGACCGGCCTCGCGGTCCCGAACCGCGCCCCCGGCCTCATCGACCTCGGCGGGATCGTCGCGACCTGGGGCATGCCGTCGCTGACGACCGCCGCGCCGGAGGTCTTCCCCATGGCCGCGGGCCCCGCCGGCATGAAGGACCTGGCCACCGAGGTCCACGTCCCCGAACTGCCGGCCCTTCCCGTGCCCGGCGCGCCGCTGCAGGAACGGGTCCCGAGCGACCTGGCGGTCGGCCGCGCCCCCTTCCACAACCGCCTCGCCGCCTCGAACGACCACGGCAAGCACAAGGGCGCCAAGCGCGCCAAGGGCGCGAAGGAAACGAAGGACGCGTACGGCTACGACCGCGACCAGCGGGGGTCGGCGAAGGCCGGCCTGGAGGGCGGGATGCAGGAGGTGGGCTCGAAGGTCATCTCCGAACTGCTCCCGAAGGCGATGCAGGGCCTGAGCGGCACGTCGCTCCTGCCCGGCGGCGGCTCGGGCGCGGCCGGCCTCGCCGGCCTGGTCAAGGGCTTCGGCCTCCAGTAACCACCCGAATACCGCCTCCCCCCGGGCAACCCCGAGCGACCACACTCGAATCACCCGACCGCTCCTCCACCGGAGCATCCCGTCCACCCCCGTACACCCCGTCCGGGCGCGCCTCGTGCCTGCCGCGCCCGGACATCCCCTGGCCGAGGGGGCGCGGGTCCGGCGTGGCAGCGCCCCCTCGGCCACCACTCCTCAGACCCCGGCCACGACCCGGCGGAGCACAGGCATCGCGGCCTCCGCACCCCGGGAGCGTCCGCGGAGCGCCTGGGCACGGCGAACTGGCCGGGCGCCGGAAGACGGCGCGGCGCTGGAACGCGCCACCCGGGCCGTGGAACGCGCCATCCGCCGATGGACGGCGGCCGGGCCCTCAGTGGACGAGGGCGTCCAGCTCGTCTTCGGGGAGGCCGAGGTCCACCCTGATGCGGTAGCGGGTGCGGAGGGCCGCCACGTGTTCGGGGTCGTTCTCGTCGGAGCCGAGCGCGGCCTGGGTGGCCCACTCGAGACCGCCCTGCAGATCCCCGTACGCGACCAGCGTCTCGGCGATCGTGTGAGCGGTCGCCGTGGACACTCCACCCTCGGCGCGTATCGTCTCGATGACCTCCCTTGCCTCATCGGGCCGGTCGAGCTCGAAGAGCGTGTCGGCGATGCCGGCACGCGCGTCGAAACCCGCCTCGCCGCCGTCCTCCATTGCGCGCTGGAAACACTCCATCGCACGCGCGGGCTGGCCCGCCGCTCGCCATTCCTCGGCGGCGAGGACCAGGATGGACGCCCTGGAGACGTCGCCGGACGTGTAGTCGATCGCGACGTCGTACAGCCGACTGGCCAGGGAACTGTGGTCGTCGGCCAGCAGAGCCTGCTCAAGCAGACGATCAAGGTGCTCACGGGTCACATGCGCCACACCGCGAGACTACCGAGCGGCCCGGCGCTTTGCCCGGTCAATGCACATCGCCGATCGGTCCCAAATTGGGCAAGGTCTCGGCCAATGATGCGTAGGTGACGCGTGTCCATGCACGTCAGAGGGCATATACGGATCGCTTTGCGTCCCGCGAGCGGAAGGGGCTGTGATGGGCATGTCCAGGCAGACGACCTTCGCGCTGGCTTGTGTGGTCGTGTTGTCCGCCCTCCTTCCCGGCGTGGCGGGGTACCTGTCGGCCCGCCTGGAGTCCATCGAGGCGGCGGAACGCAACCTGCGGGCCCTGGAGGCGAGGCTGGAGCTCCGGGAGGCCAGGGAGGCGCGTCCGGTGTCGTTCCCCGCGCCGTGCCTGCGTACTCCGCCGCCGCCGGCGACGCGCTACCAGGAGGTGTCCGTGACCGCGCTCGACGACCGCGGCCGGGTGCTCAGCCGTGACATCCCCGCGTGGCTGCCCGACCTCCTCGACGAGGTCAAGAACGCGCTGCTCCAGGAGTAGGCGCTGGCCGGGGCCGGCACGCGCGGGTCCGGCGGCCGGGCCGGTCACGCCTGCGGCGACCAGGACCGCAGCTGGCGGGACAGGAAGCCGCGGATCAGGTGTTTGGCGGCGTCGATGATCTCGGGAGCGCCGTCGGGGTCGCGGCGGAAGGCCAGCTTGAGCACCGCGTCGCCGGCCTCGACGGCCACCAGCACCGCCAGGTCGAGCGCCGCGCTGTCGGCCAGGCCGAACTCCTTGAGGAAGAGCCCGCGGAGGCGTCCGGCGATCACCGTGTTGTTCTCGGAGTCGGAGTCGAGCAGGTTGAGGTCGACGACGTCGCCGAAGTGGAGGCTCTTGAAGCCGGCGACCGTGCGGTGCATGTCGACGTACACGTCGATGATCGCGTCGACCGCCTCCCACCAGCCGCGGTAGTCCTCCTCCAGGAACCTGCGGTCGACCCTGCGGACGAACTCCTCGACGTTGCGCCGGGTGAGCTCCTGGGTGATCGCCCGCTTGTCGGGGAAGAACTGGTAGACCGACCCGATCGCCACGCCGGCGCGCTCGGCGATGCGGGTGGTCGACAGGGCGTCGTAGCCGGCCTCGTCGAGAAGCTCCGCGCACGCGTCGAGCATGCGCTCGACCCGCCGGGCGCTGCGGCGCTGCGCGGGCCGCCGCCGGAGGGCGACGGGACGGGTGCAGTCGTCATCTATGTGCGGGGAGGACACGTATGCATCTTCTCTCGTACGGGCGATCGTTACGTGTGAATTTCAGTATTTCCCGTCGCGCGTGCCAGTCGCGCCGGCCCGCGCATCGCGCCCGGCGAAATCCGGGACGGCGCGTAACCTATTTTGCCCTCGACGTTGGCGGGGACGACCGCCTGATTCCTGTGCACCGCCCGGAGAATGTGGGCCCGGCGTACGTGGCGTGTCGGCCAGTTCGGCCCTGAGGCAGTCGCTGAGCATCTTCAGGGCCGCCTTCGACGCCGCGTACGCCGGCAGCCATCGGGACGGCCCGAACGCGGCCGGTCAGGCGATGTTGATGATGACGCCCCAGAGATTCACGTCGAGCGTAGGTCGCCACTCTTCGACCGTATGGTCAAGAATGGGACACCGGCGACGATGACCCCCGCATTGTTGACCACAATGTCTGGCACACCATGTTGCGCGATGATATTTTGCGAAAAATCCTCTATCTGATCGATATAGGCCACATCCACCTGCCGGCTGTACGCCGTACCGCGAACGTCCTTCACGATGCCCTTCGCCGCCCGCGTGGCCGCCCCGGCGTCGAGGTCGGCGCACACGCCCTCCGCCCCGTGGGCGGCGACCGCCCGCGTAGCCGTGCGGGAGCAGGACGGTGGGAGCGGCGGGGTCGCCGTCCTCGTAGAGCGCCGGCCGCACGGCACCGGACTCGACCCACCGCGTCGCGACCTCCAATCGGACGATCACTCCGATTCATCCGACGGGCGGCCGGAAAGCCCGGCGCAGGACCGCAGCGCCTTCCAGTCGGCGACGGCCCGCGTCCTCGCCGCCCCCGTCATCGGAACGGGGACGCCGCCCTGGATGGTGGCCGGGGTCCAGCGCTCCTTCAGGACGTCCCTCCCGTTGATGGTCAGCGTGAGCACGCCGGTCCTGCCGGTGGTCGCCGGATTGGAGTTGTAGAAGACGAAGTTCCCGAGCCCGTAACTGACGTACGCCTTGCCGAGATACCCGGATCCGAGGAGGATGTGGGCGTGCCCGCCGACGATCACGTCGGCCCCCGCCTTGATCAGCTTCGGCGCGAGCGACAGCTGCGCGGGGTTCGGGCATTTCTGCATCTCGGTGCCCCAGTGCAGGTGGACGATCACGGTGTCGGAGTTCTTGCGCGCCTGCCGTACGGCCCGCAGCAGGCTCGCCTCCTCCTTCGCCGAGGCCAGCCCACCCTTGTCGGCCGTGGCCGTCCACGACGGGATGAACTCCTCGTCGAGCACCTGCGTGGCGCCGATGATCGCCACCCGGTTCCCGTTCACGGTCTTCCTGAACGGCTTGTACGCCTCCGCCGCGTCCTTCCCGATCCCCACCACGGGGAACTTGCTCTTCTTGATCGCCGCCAGCGAATCGGCCAGCCCGCTCTCCATGTAGTCCATGCCGTGGTTGTTGGCCATGGACACCACGTCCACCCCGGCGGCCTTCAACGCCGTGAACGCGCTCGCCGGCGCCCGGAACGTGTACTGCTTGCCCGGCGCCGGCGTCCCGCCCGTGGTGATCGCCGTCTCCAGGTTGATCATTGCTAAGTCGGTCTGGCGCAGCGTGCTCGCGATCGGTCCGAGCGCCGTGCGCGGGCTCGCCAGCCGCGGCCGCAGGATGCCCTCGAAGTGGACGTCCCCGCCGAAGGAGATCGTGAACGGCCGCCGCTCGGGTGTCGGCTCCTCGCTCGGCTCGATGGTCGCCGGCCGCTCCACCTGCTTGCTCTGACGCACCGGCTCGGGCGCCGGGGAACAGGCGGCCAGCGAGACGACCACGGCGAACAACGGGAGGGCATGGGGGAGTCTCATCTGCCGCCACTTCCGCTCGAATCCTGACATTTTGGATCCGAGCATGCCATGCAGGACGGACTTAATGCGCATATCCCATCAATTTGCCCATCGCGGCCATAGCCTCGACGTCCATCGGCGGGTACACGGCCACCCGGATCCCCGGCCCGGCGGGGATGAGCTCGATGCTCCCGGCGCCGGTGCGGGTGGCCGGGATAGCCTGCCCGTGAGTCGGTGATCAGGAGGCGTGTCGTGGCTGACGTCGTGGCTGACGAGGTGGCCGGCTGGCTGGCCGGACGCGCGCTACCGCTCGACGGCCTGACGCCCGGCTCGGCACCGCCGACCTGGCGCCCCTCGGTGACGTCCTCGACGGCGTACGCGTGGTGGGGCTCGGCGAGGCCACCCACGGGAGCCGCGAGTTCTTCCTGGCCAAGCACCGGCTGCTGGAGTTCCTCTGCGGAGAGCTGGGGTTCACCACGCTGGCGATGGAGGCCAGCGTCTCGGCCGCGGCCGCCGTCGACGACTACGTACAAGGCGGCCCGGGCGACCCCGCGGAGGCGCTCGCCGGGCTCGGCTTCTGGACGTGGCGTACGGCGGAGATGCTCGACGTCATCGACTGGATGCGGGAGCACAACCGCACCGCCGCCTGGAAGGTCCGCTTCGCCGGCATCGACCCGCAGTTCCCCGCGGCGTCGCTCGACGCGTTGCGGGCGTACCTCAGCGGGTTGGCGGCGTCCCCGAACGGTTCGGCGGCGTCCTCGGACGGTTCGGCGGCGTCCTCGGACGGGGGTGCGCTGGCGCTCCTCGACCCGCTCGTGCCGCTCGCGACCGCGCGGCTCGCGCCGGGGCGGCGGCTCGACCGCGAGGTGGAGGCCGCCGCCCGGCGCCTGGAGGAATTCCTGGCCACCCGTGACCCCGACGGCGGTACGGCGCTCCACGCGGCGCGGGCGCACGCGCGGATCGTCCGCCAGTTCGCCGACCTGGCCGGCCGCCCGTTCACGGACGCCGACCCCGAGCGCACCGTCGGCTTCGCCCGCGACCGCTACCTCGCCGACAACGTGGACCTGCTGCTGGCCGACCCGGACGCCAAGGTCGCCGTATGGGCGCACAACGGCCACATCATGAGGGGCGGCCGCTGCGGCGTCCCGGTCATGGGCAGCCATCTGGCCGAGCGGCACGGGAAGGCGTACTACGCGCTCGGGCTGCTGTTCGGGCGGGGCGCGTTCCGGGCCCGCCGCCGCGGGTTCGGCGGGAGGGTCAACACCGACCAGCCGCCGGTCACGTTCCGCGTCCTGGCCATCAGGAACGCGGCGATGGTGGAGTCGCGCCTGGCCGCCGCCCACCCCGGCACGTACGCCGTGGACCTGCGGAGCGGCCCCCGCCCCGACGCCGTGACCGGATGGCTGCGCGGCGACGGCCGCCTGCGGAGCTTCGGCGCGATGGCGGGCCGGCTCACCGCCGCGTTCGCCTCCATGCCCGTCGTGCTCGGCGACCAGTTCGACGGCCTCGTGTACGTGCGGAGGACCACCGCCTCCACCCCGCTGTAGCCCCGGCCGGCGCACGAACCCCCGAGATTTGTCCCGCACCTCCGCCATCACCGGCACCGGCACCGGCACCGGCCGCGAACGGTGCCGGCGCCGCCGCCGAGCACGGCGGCCGGGAGGCCGGGAATGACCGGAGGCTGGGATTCAGAATTTCCCGGGGATTCGGAGGGTGCCGCCGAATTTGTGGTCCGAAGCTCAGGAAAGCGCTCACTTTATCGCGCGGCGACCCCACCGCCGGCTGAATAGCCGCCGGCCGCGAAACCCGCGCCGGAGGCGCCGCCCGGACAATCGGGCGGCGCGTCGTGCCTTATGTCAATGGTTGATCATTCGGGGGGTCGCCGTGCCATGATGTCTGCGTTATCAAGGCTCGCCCGCCGGCGGGCCGGTTGCACGGGTGGCCTTGCCGGGCCGTGCGCGAGCGGCCCTGCGATGTTGCCGAATTCGACCGTCATCAACATCGCCGGGCCGTCTTCGATCAGGCGGTCGCCGCCAGGGCCGGCAGGTCGAATTCACCCTCGCGTACGCCGGAGGTGAACGCGGCCCACTCCGCCGGGGTGAACACCAGGACGGGGCCGTCCTGCTGCTTGCTGTCACGTAGCGCGACGCTTCCGTCGGAGAGGGGGGCGACCTCGACACAGGCATCTGCCCCATTGCAGAAGGTGCTCTTCCGCCAAGCCGCCTTAGAAGGGTGGTTGTGCATTATCTCCCCAAATAGCTAAAGGGGCTCCATTGCCCCTTGTTGAGGTGGTCGTCGTCAACCCCGCCAGAGCATGGCCTTGCGTTGGATCAGAACGCGCGACTCGTCCTCATCCAGCGCTTCCGCCTTGATGTGTTCGAAGGCGGTCTCATATCCGGCCACACGTTCGAGATCTTCGACGAAGTGGGCAGTATACAGCTGTTCCAGATACACAACATCGTCAAATGCCGCGAACTGCAGGTGAATAAAAGTACCGGTGTTCACCGGGTGAAGAGAGTCCAGGGTCAGGACGTGCACACTGACATGCGGCAGCAGGGAGATCTCCAGGAGATGCTCCATCTGCTCGCGCATCACCGACGGCTCACCGAAGCGGCGCATCAGCGCCGCTTCGTCCAGCACGACCGTGAGCCGGCACGGCTCCGGACGGTGCAGGACGCGCTGCTGCCGGTCGAGCCGGGCCTCGACGCGGCTGCGGACACCGCTGTGCGTGATGCGGGCGATGCCCCGGGAGGCCAGGATGACCTCTCGCGCGTAGTCCTCGGTCTGCAGGAGGCCGGGCACGATCTGGGGCTCCCAGGATCGCTGAGAGATCGCCTCCGCCTCCAGCCCCAGGAATCTTGTGTACTCCTCGGGCAGAGCGTCCTCGTAATCCTCCCACCACCCACGCTGCTCCGCATCCCGCAACAGGCCGATGAGTTCGTCAAGTTTGTCTCCATCGACGCGATAGAGCTT
>DASUCK010000612.1:0-24489 GCA_036276095.1 Nonomuraea sp.
ACCAGCATGTCGGTGTCCGACTCCTCGAACACCATGCGCCGGATGTCGTCGATCGTCCACTGCTTCAGGAACTCCTCCGGGGACAGCCTGGTCTCGCCTTCGGGGGTGAGGGTGGTGTGGAAGGCGTACAGGTGGTTGGAGAACATCTGCCCGGCCGAGCCGTAGGCGTTCTTGGGCTCGAAGTTGAACACGTGGGCGACGCTGTCGAACACGAAGACGTCGTCGATCATCGCAGCCTCTCCTGGATGTAGGAGTCCTTGTCGGGCACCTGCGCCGGGGCGGGCAGGAAGCGCAGCAGGCGGGCCGCCCGCGGGGAGAGACGGTCCACCGTCCACGCCTCGTCCCAGACGACCTCGACCTCGGCCCGCTCGACGCCGGGCTGCTCCTCGATCCGGTCGCGCACCTCGGTGAGCACGCGGGCGGCGAACGGGCACCAGCCCGACGTCAGCAGCAGCTCGACCCGGGCCCGGCCGCCGGTCACCTCGACCGAGCGCACGAGGCCCATCTCGACGACCGAGATCCCCTTCTCGCGGCAGCACGGGTCGTACACCCCGGACAACGCCTCACTGGCCCACTGCGGTATCTCCGGCATGTCCTCATCGTCGGGCGGGTGTGTCTCCCGGGGTAGGCGTCCTGATTTCAGATGGCGCCGATGCTGGGATGATGACCGGTCAAGCACCACCCAGCGATCTGATCCGCAGCGTCTCACGCGCGCTCCGCGTGCTGGAGGAGGTCGCGCGGGCCGATCGGCCGCTGCCGGTCAAGGTCATCGCCCGCCGTTGCGGCCTCAACCTGTCCACCTCCTACCACCTGGTACGCACCCTGTGCTACGAGGGCTACCTGCACCGCCGCGCGGACGGCCACTACCTGCTGGGCTCCAAGGTGGCCGAGCGGTTCCACGAGATGCTGGAGGGGTTCGAGCGCACGCCGCGGGCGTCGGCGGTGCTGCGCCACCTGGCCGCCGTCTCGGGACACACGGCCTACCTGGCGCAGCTCGCCGACGACCGCCTGGTGGTGATCGAGGTGGCGGAGGGGCCGCGGTCCCCGTGGCTGGAGGATCTGCAGACCGGCCTGGAGACCGCCCCCCACGCGACCGCCCTGGGCAAGGCCCTGCTGCTGTCGCTGCCCCCAGAGCCCGGCGCCGTGTCCTGGCCGGGCACGGCCTGCGCCGCTTCACCGCCGCCACCCCGTCCAGCGTGGAGGCCGTCGAGGAGGAGCTGGCCGGGCTGCGGCCGGGGCAGGTGGTGGAGGAGCACGGCCAGTTCAGGGACGAGGTGGCCTGCGCGGGCGCGGTCGTGCCCGGCACGCGGTGGGCGCTCGGCATCTCCACCCGCGGCCTGTCCATCCCCGCCGCGGCCACCACCTGCCTGTCCGACGCCGTACGCGACCTGGCCGACGCGTGATCGGCGACCTGGCACGGCCCGACTGGAGGCGGGCTGGAGGCCGGTTGGAGGCGGGCTGGAGGCTGTGAGCGGTCCTATCCTCTTGGTGACGGCATCGTCGAGGAGATCGGGGCGAGCCCGGCATGAAAGTGATCATCTTCGGGGCGACCGGCATGGTGGGGCGCGGGGTGCTCCGAGAGTGCCTGGCCGACGGGCGCGTGGAGAGCGTGCTCGCGGTCGGCCGCTCCCCCACCCGCGTCGACCACCCGAAGCTGCGCGACCTCCGCCACGACGACCTCCTCGACCTGGCCCCGATCGAGGAGCGGCTGGCGGGGTTCGACGCGTGCTTCTTCTGCCTGGGCGTCTCGTCGGCCGGGATGAGCGAGAAGGACTACCGGCGGATCACCTACGACTGCACGATGGCGGTCGCGCGCACGCTGTCCCGGCTCAATCCGGGCTCGGCCTTCGTGTACGTCTCCGGCGCCGGCACCGACGCCCATGGCCGGGCGATGTGGGCCAGGGTGAAGGGCGAGACCGAGAACGCGCTGCTGGCGCTGCCGCTGGAGGCGTACATGTTCCGGCCGGGCTACATCCATCCGATGCACGGCGTCACCTCGCGGACGCGGCTCTACCGGCTGGCGTACATGGTGACCCGGCCGCTGTACCCGGTGCTGCGGGTGATGTTCCCGTCGGCGGTGACCACGACCAAGCGGATCGGGCAGGCCATGATCACGGTGGCCGAGCGCGGCGCCCCTAAGCGGATCCTCGGGCCCGCGGACATCAACGCCCTCTGACCGCACCACGCTCTGACCCCCGACACCCGATGACCCGGGCCCGGATGATCCCGGAGGATGGTGGAATATTTCCTGAAGGCTGTGCGCTACCGTAGCCGTCAAATGTTCAACAGTCATGGATGGTGACTAAAGTGCAGTTCGGAATCTTCAGCGTGGGCGACGTGACCATGGACCCCACGACCGGCCGGACGCCGACCGAGCACGAGCGCATCAAGGCGATGGTGACGATCGCGCTCAAGGCCGAGGAGGTCGGGCTCGACGTGTTCGCCACCGGCGAGCACCACAACCCGCCGTTCGTGCCGTCCTCCCCCACCACCATGCTGGGCTACATCGCGGCCAGGACCGAGCGCATCATCCTGTCCACCGCCACGACGTTGATCACCACGAACGACCCGGTGAAGATCGCCGAGGACTTCGCGATGCTGCAACACCTGGCCGACGGCCGGGTCGACCTCATGATGGGCCGGGGCAACACCGGGCCCGTCTACCCGTGGTTCGGCCAGGACATCCGGCAGGGCATCCCGCTGGCCATCGAAAACTACGCGCTGCTGCACCGGCTCTGGCGCGAGGACGTCGTGGACTGGCAGGGCCGATTCCGTACGCCGCTGCAGGGGTTCACCGCGACGCCGCGGCCGCTGGACGGGGTGCCGCCGTTCGTGTGGCACGGCTCGATCCGCAGCGCGGAGATCGCCGAGCAGGCCGCGTACTACGGCGACGGCTTCTTCGCCAACAACATCTTCTGGCCGAAGGAGCACTTCCAGCGCCTGATCGGCCTCTACCGGCAGCGGTACGCCCACTACGGCCACGGCACGCCCGAGCAGGCCGTCGTCGGGCTCGGCGGCCAGGTGTTCATGCGGAGGAAGTCCCAGGACGCCGTCAAGGAGTTCCGCCCGTACTTCGACGTCGCCCCCGTGTACGGCCACGGGCCGTCCCTGGAGGAGTTCATGGCCGAGACGCCGCTCACCGTCGGCAGCCCCCAGCAGGTCATCGACCGGACCCTGCAGTTCAGGGACCACTTCGGCGACTACCAGCGCCAGCTGTTCCTCATGGACCACGCGGGGCTGCCGCTCAAGACCGTGCTGGAGCAGCTCGACCTGCTGGGCGAGGAGGTCGTGCCGGTGCTGCGCGCCGAGTTCGCCAAGGGGCGGCCGGCCGAGGTGCCGGACGCGCCCACGCACGCCTCGCTGCTCGCGGCCAGGCAGGCCGCCGCCCAACCCGTCGAAGCCTGACCCCGCCGATACCCTCGATCCGTCCGAGACAGGAAGGGAATCCCATGAAGCTGGCCGTCGTCACGGCGGGCCTGACCCAGCCGTCCTCGACCCGCCTGCTCGCCGACCGCCTGACCGAGGCGGTGACGCGGCGACTCGGCCACGCGGACGTCCGCGTGATCGAGCTGCGCGAGCTGGCCGTGGACGTCGCGAACGCCTTCGTGACCGGCTTCCCGAACACCCGGCTGCGGGCCGCCATGGAGTCCGTCGAGCGGGCCGACGGGCTGATCGCGGTCACCCCGATCTTCAGCGGCTCCTACAGCGGCCTGTTCAAGTCGTTCTTCGACGTGCTGGACAACTCCGCGCTGGCGGGCAAGCCGACGCTGATCGCCGCCACCGGCGGCACGGCCCGCCACTCGCTGGCGCTGGAGCACGCGCTGCGGCCGCTGCTGACGTACCTGCGGGCGGTCGTCGTCCCGACCGCCGTCTACGCGGCGTCGGAAGACTGGGGCGGCCGCCGCGACGACTTCACCGAAGCCCTGTCCGAGCGCGTGGACCGCGCCGCCGCCGAGCTGTCGGCTCTTCTCCTCCGGCGGCCCGCGGCGGCGGAGCGGCAGGAGCCCGCGGGCGGGGAGCCCGAGGTCGTCCCGTTCGAGGAGCAGCTCGCCGCCCTGCGCCCGGCCGACTGACCGGCCCCGCCGATGAGCCACCTGATCGACGGGCTGACCGGCTGACCGGTTCGGCGCGGGCGGCGGCCGGCGGCGGGGCGGCCGGCCGCCGCGAGGCGCGCGAGGGTCAGCGCCTGATCCCCACCACGTTGTACGGGGTCTCCGGTGTCGGGGTGGTGGTGAAGCGGGCGTTCGGGAGGTAGAGGCGCTTGCCGAACGCGGCGACGGTGGTCGGGACGTCGAAGCGCGGGTCGGTCACGCGCTTGACGATCTTGCCGGCGGAGCCGTCGCGGGCCAGGGCGATGACGGCCACCGTGTTCAGCCGGTTGAGCACGGCGTACAGGGTGCGGCCCTCCAGGAGCAGGCCGTCGCCGTTGGTGAGCAGCTCGCCGCCGAGGTCGACCTCGTCGGTGACGCCGGTGGCGGGGTCGACCTCGAAGAGCTTGCCGGTGTTCGACTGGACGATCAGCAGGGACCGGTGGTCGGGGCTCGGGGCGATGCCGTTGGCGTTGTTGCCCTCGCCCATCTGGAGGTCGCCGCTGAGCGGGATCCTGACGGCCGTGTCCGGGAGCGCGCCGCCGCGGCCGAGCTCCAGCTTGTACAGGGCGGCGTTGCGGGAGTCGGTGAAGTACGCGGCCCGCCCGGTGAGGATGACGTCGTTGACGAACGACGTGCCGGTGGCCAGCTGGTACGACTTGATGACCGTCCCGGTGCGCAGGTCGACGACCCGGGCGTCGCCGCCCGTGCCTCCGGAGACGAACAGCCGGCCGCGTCCGTCGGTCTTGAGCCCGAGCGACGGCGTGCCCGGCCCCTGGCTGATCACCGCTCCCTTGCCCGTCCGCAGGTCGGCCCGGTAGATGTCGCCGTCCAGGCGGGAGCCGAAGTAGGCGAAGGGCCCGGGTCCGATCGCGATCCCCTCCGGCTGGAACCCGTTGGGCAGCGCGAACTCGTCGGGCGTCGAGGTGGCCTGCGCGGGCGCCGGGACGGTCAGGGCGCCGAGCAGGAGCGCGGTTAAGGCACTGAGTGCGGTCTTCAGGATCGCGGGTCTCATGCGGCCCACGATGCCCGCGCGGCGGTAGCCGGCAAAGACCCATCATCGCCTTCACAGGCTTTTTTCAGTATTTCTTTAGAAAGCCACACCCCCGCGCTCCGGCCCGATCCCGCCCGATTCCGCCTGATAAGGGGGCGAAGACCCCCTTGTGGCCGTCGGCGGTCGTCACTACCTTGGCCCGAATGCGGAGGCCCCTTTTGTCGCTTTTCACCCTCGCCGTAGCCCTGTCGGCCTGCAGCGCGCCCGCCCCGAGCCGGCCCGAGCCCGGCGCCGCGGCCGGCGCGGCGGCCACGCCGTCGACCGGGCCGTCGACCGTGCCGTCGACCGTGCCGTCGACCACGCCGTCGGCCGGTCCCGGCGAGGCCGAGCGGCGCCCCGCCGTCGACCTGACCGCGTACGAGGCCGGCCGCTCCCGCCCCGTCGCCGACCCCCTCTACCCCGCGTACGGCAACCCGTCGATCGACGTCCTCCACTACGACCTGGCTCTCGACTGGAAACCCCGCGCCCGCACCATCACCGGCACGGCCACGCTCACGATCCGGGCGGCCCGGCCGATCGACCGTGTCCGCCTCGACTTCGGCCGCGCCCTCACGGTCGACCGGGTCGCGGTGGGCGACGCCGAGGCCAGGGCGACCCGCGCGGGCGACGACCTCACCGTCCGGCTGCCGGAACGGCTGCGGGCCGACCAGGGCGTCGAGGTGACCGTCCGCTACCACGGCCGGCCGCGGCCCGTGAACGCCAGGCAGAAGCGCGAGGACATCTCCATGCTCGGCTTCCACGTCGGGCGCGGGGGCGCGGCGTGGGCGCTTCAGGAGCCGTTCGGGTCGTTCACCTGGTTCCCGGTCAACGACCATCCGTCGGACGAGGCGCTCTACGACGTGGCGATCACCGTGCCGGAGGGGTGGTCGGGGGTCGCGCACGGGACGTACGAGGGGAGGAGCACGGCCGGGGGCAGGAGCACGTTCCGGTGGCGGTCCACGCATCCCGTGGCGAGCTATCTGACCGTGTTCGCGGCCGACAGGTTCCGGATGTACCGCGACAAGGGGCCGCGCGGCATCCCGATCACGTACTGGGTCCGGCCCGCGGACGTGCCCAGGCAGCTGCCGGTGATGCGGCGGATGCCGGCCATCGTCCGGTGGCTGGAGAAGAAGCTGGGGCCGTACCCGTTCCCGAGCGCCGGTCTGGTGGCCACCAGCGACTCGGGCATGGAGACGCAGGAGATGGTCACGCTCGGCCCGCGCTACATGCGCCCGGAGGTGGTCGCGCACGAGCTGGCCCACCACTGGTTCGGCAACACGGTCACCCCGCGCACGTGGCGCGACCTGTGGCTGAACGAGGGCTTCGCCATGTACCTGGAGATGCAGTGGTTCGCCGACCACGAGGGCGGCACGATCGACCAGCTCGTGGCCAACATCCGGCGCCACGACCCCGGGCTGCGCGCGGAGAGCGGGCCGCCGGGCCGCTACCGCCGCGACTCCTTCGGCCAGAGCAACGTCTACTACGGCCCCGCGATCATGCTGCACGAGATCAGGAAGCGGCTCGGCGACCGCCGGTTCTTCGCCACGTTGCGCACGTGGGTCCAGGAGCACCGCGACACCACCCAGGATCGCAGGGCGTTCGTCACCTGGCTCAACGAGGAGACCGGCGAGGACTTCACCGAGCTCGTCAACGCCTGGCTGGACTCCAGGACCACCCCGCGGTGAACGGTTCCAGCGAGTAGGTTGGGACAAAGACCAACAAACGGGGTTAAACATGTCAAACGGTGCCCGCCATGCTCTCGGAGTGGTCGCCGGGCTGCTCCTCCCCCCGCTGATCGCCGTGGCGCTCTGGTACGGCGTCGGCCAGTACGCACTCCCGGCCGCGTCGAACCGGATCTCCTGGTCCGGGCTCGGAGCCCTCGCCGGGGCCGGCGTCGTCCTGGCGTTCCTGGCCGGGTCGCGCCTGTCGCCCGTCGCCTCGCTCCTCGGCGGCCTGGCCCTCACCGGCGCGGCCGTCCTTCCCGTGATCGAGCTGGCATGGGGCCTGCGGGTGCTGCCGGACGGCCTCCTGCCCGCCGGCCTGGAGACCGGCTACCGGACCGCCGGCGTCACCGGGGTCCAGCTGATCGCCGGCGTCACGCTGCTGGTGGCCTCGGCGTTCCCGTCGCGGTGGCGGGGGCGGCCCGAGCCGGTCCACGCGCCGTCGTACGCGCCCGAGCTCATCCCCTACCAGCAGGTGGACACCGGCCCCGAGGACACCACGAGGCCGATGTTCCGCGAGTGAGCGCGGCGCGGCCTGGCAGAATGCCACCATGCGCGACATGAAGATCGTCGACTTCCTGGCCGAACTGGCCGACCGGGTTCCCGCGCCCGGCGGCGGCGCGACGGCGGCCCTGCACGCGGCGCAGGCCGCGGCCCTGCTGGGCATGGTCGCCCGCTACACCGCCGGCGAGAAGTACGCCGATCACGCCGAGACCGTCGTCGCTGTGATCGCCGAGACCGACACGCTGCGGGCGCGGTCGCTGAAACTCGCCGAGGACGACGCGGCCGCGTTCACGGCGGTGGCCGACGCCTACCGCCTGCCCAAGGGCGAGGAACGCAGCGCCACGATCGCCAGGGCGCTGGCCGGGGCCGCCGAGCCGCCCGCGCGGGTCATCGAGACCGCCACCCGCCTGGTCGGGCTCTGCGAGCTGCTGCTGCCCATCGGCAACCGCAATGTCGTCACCGACGTGGCCGCCGCCGCCGAGGCCGCCCGCGCCGCGCTCACCACGGCCCG
This sequence comes from Nonomuraea sp., assembly GCA_036276095.1. Lineage (GTDB taxonomy): Bacteria > Actinomycetota > Actinomycetes > Streptosporangiales > Streptosporangiaceae > Nonomuraea. The sequence continues at coordinate 7,858 of DASUCK010000612.1, forward strand.
GATCAACGTCGAGGTCAACCTGGCCGGCATCAGGGACGAGCGCGTACGCGAGCACCTGACCGACCGCCTGTCCGGCGTGGACGCGGCCGCCGCCAGGGCCGGCCTGGTCACCGCCGCCGTACGTGAGGAGCTCGCCCGTTGAAGACCCTGACCGGGAAAGACCTGGCCGCCGCCGTCCGCGCCCAGACCGCGGCGGAGGCCGGGGCGGGCCCGCAGCCGCGGCTGGCCGTGGTGGTGGCCACCGACGACGAGGCGAGCCTGTGGTACGTCCGGTCGATCGCCAAGGCGGCGGCCGGCGTCGGCATCGCCTGCGACCTGGTCGACCTGGGCCCGCGGGCCGCGTCCGAGCGCATCGCCGAGACGCTGACCCGGCTCAGCGGCGACCCGAACGTGCACGGCGTCATGCTCCAGACCCCGCTCCCGCCGGGCGCGTCGGCGCAGGAGCTGGCCGCGGCCATCGATCCGCGCAAGGACGTCGACGGCGCCAACCCGCTCTCGCTCGGCCGTCTGGCGGCCGGCCTGCCGGCGTTCCCGCCCGCCACCGCCGCGGCGGTCATGGCGCTGCTCGACCACCACGAGGTGCAGCTCCAGGGCCGGCGGGCGGTGGTCGTCGGCCGCTCGACCGTGGTCGGCAAACCCCTCGCCCACCTGCTGCTCGACCGCCACGCCACGGTCACCGTCTGCCACTCGCGCACTCGCGACCTGGCCGCGGTCACCGCCACCGCCGAGGTCCTGGTCGCGGCGGCCGGGCGGGCGGGGCTGATCGGCGCGGCCCACGTCGCGCCGGGCGCGGTGGTGATCGACGTCGGCACCAACCCGACGGGCGACGGCGGCCTCACCGGCGACGTCGACTTCCCCGCGGTCGCGGAGGTGGCCGCGGCCCTCACTCCCGTGCCCGGCGGCGTCGGCCCGGTGACCACCGCACTCCTGCTCCGCCACACCGCCCGAGCGGCCGCCCTGCCATGAGGCGGCCGAGCGAGGTGCCGCCCGCGCGCATCCGCGCGTGGCGCGCCGACGGCTACGACCCTGACGAGGTCTACGCCCGCGCGGTGGCCGACGAGCCGGTGTCCACGCCGATCTGGCACGCGGTCACGACGCGGTTCGCCGCGCTCGGCGCGGCCGTCAGCCCGCGTACGATTCCCAGCCCAGCTTGACCGCCACCGCCAGCCCGCACGCCGCCGCCAGGTAGCGCAGGCTGTGCCCCGGCAACCGGCGGGCGATCTTCGGCCCGATCCACCCGCCCAGCAGGAACCCGGCCGCCAGCGGCGCCGCGGCCCCCCAGTCGACCGGCCCGAAGAGCGCGAACCCGAGCGCCGCCACCGCGTTCGCCAACCCGGTCATGACGTTCTTCATGGCGTTGACCCGGGCCGCCGACTGTCCGAGCATCGCCGCGAGCACCGCGAACACCAGGATGCCGCCGGCCGCGCCGAAATACCCCACGTAGATCGTCACGGCGAACAAGCTCGCCCGCCCCAGCACGCCGTGCTCACCCTGCTCACCGTGTGCGCCGTGGTCACCGTGCGCGCCGAACGACCGCCCCGACGGCGGCCGGACCAGCAGCAGCGACGCCATCGCGATCAGCCATGGTGCGATCAGCTCGAACGTCCTGGACGGCGTCACCAGCAGCAGTAGCGCCCCGGTCGCGCCGCCCAGCGCGGCCACCGGGCCGAGGGCGAGCACCCGCCGGCCCGCGCCGGCCAGCTCGGGCCGCGAGCCGGCGGCCGCGCCGACGCCGGTGAAGACGAGGGCGACGGTGTTGGTGACGTTGGCCGTCAGCGGCGACAGGCCGAACGCGAGCAGGGCGGGATAGGAGACGATCGAGGCGAGGCTCACGACCGTGCTGACCACTCCGGCCGCCACGCCGACGCCGAGGAGGCCGAGCGCTTCTCCGACGATCACTCGGCAATGGTATGGGTTGTCCGTTTTATCCGGAGCGTCTGGTACGCCCGCCGGCCTGCCGCCGTCAGCCCCACCGCCGTCAGCCCCAGCGTCGCCAGCCCCACCGTCGCCAGCACGGCCGCCCCCGCCCCGGCCCACCGCCGCTGCCGGGCCACCCTCCGCTCGACCTCCGCGTACGGGGTCGTCGAGAACGACACCAGCTCGTACTGGGAGGCGTACCCGGGCAGCACCCGCTCCAGGGCGTGCTCGACGCGCTTGCCCGCCAGGAACAGCCGCGAGCCGACCCTGTCGCGCATCTCGACGAAGTTCTCCAGCGCCAGCCGGGCGATCACGTCGGTGTCCGCCCTGCGGCGCTCGAACAGCTCCAGCGCCCGCGGGAAGTCGTCCCCCGCCTCGTCGAGGCAGCGGTCCAGCTCCACGCAGTCCTCGAACCCGCAGTTGGCGCCCTGCCCGTAGAACGGCACGATGGCGTGCGCGGCGTCGCCGACCAGGCCGACCGTCATGGCGTCCGTGGTGACGTGCCAGGGCGAGCAGCGCATGGTGACCAGGTGGCCGACCGGGTTGGCGCGGTAGTCCGCGACCAGGCCGGGCATCAGCTCGAACGCGTCGGGGTAGTGCTCGGCGAAGTACGTCCTGATCCGCGCCGGGTCGTCGAGGGCGGCCAGGGCGTCGTGCGGCCAGAACAGCGTGCAGGTGAAGGAGCGGTCGGGGTTCGGCAGCGCGATCATCATCGAGCGGCCGCGCGGCCAGATGTGCAACGCTCCCGGGTCCATCGCGAACTCGCCGTCCCTGGCCGGGATCGACAGCTCCCTGTAGCCGTAGTCGAGGTAGTCCTGGCGGAAGCTCACGCCCGGAAGCTGCTGCAGCCGCGCCCGGACCGCGCTGCGCGCCCCGTCCGCGCCGATCACCACACGGGCTTCCTCCACCGTGCGCGTCCCGCCCGCCGTGCGTGTCCCGTCCGCCGTGCGTGTCCCGTCCGCCGTGTACGCCCCGTCCGCCGCCCCCGCCCCGTCGGCCGCCCGCGTCTCCAACGTCAGCCGCCCGGTCCGCTCGTCCAGCTCCGTCAGCCGGTGCCCGAACCGCACCTCCACGTTCGGTAACGCGCTCGCCGCGTCCAGCAGCTCGCGGTTGAGCCCGGCGCGGCCGATGGAGTTGATCGCCTGCGTCCGGTCGGCGCTGTAGGGCTGGAACGTCCTTCCGCCGTCGGGCGCGTGGATCATCCGCCCGGCCATGGGCAGCGCGGTGGCCAGCACCTTCCCGTCGAGACCGAGGCGGCGCAGGGCGTCGATGCCGCGCTCGGAGATGGCCAGGTTGATCGACCGGCCCCGGTCGGGGCCGCGCGTGCGGGGGTCGTCGCGGCGTTCGTACAGGGTGACGTGGTGGTCGCGGCGGGCCAGGAAGCAGGCGAGCAGGCAGCCGACGAGGCCGGCCCCGACGATCGTGACCTCCATCCTCCCTTCGTACGGCGGCACCGCCGCGATGTCCAGGCACCGTACGAGCACCGGCACCGTAGGAGCGCCGTCGAGGCAGCCGCCTAAGTGAGGGCTGCGGCGATGGCCGCGGCCGTGGCCTGCCAGATGGGGGACGCGGGCGTGATGACGTCGAAGTGGTCGCCGGGCAGGTCCAGGTATGTCACCTCGTCCCCGGCCTCCAGGGCGGCCCGCGCGTACCGGCGGCCGAAGTCGACCAGGTCGAGGTCGTCGCCGGTGCCCTGCACGATGAGCTGGCGCACCCCGAGCGGGATCTGGAGCAGGGGTGAGGCGGCGGCGTACCGCTGGATGTCGGCCGAGGGCGCGCCGAGCGCGGCGGCGACCGCCCCGGAGCCGAGCCAGCGCCGGTCGCCTTCGACGAGGTCGAGCACGCCGGCCAGCGACACCGCCAGCGACACGGCCGGCGACACCGCCGACCACACCCGTGCCCCGCCGGCCGCCGCCCCCAGCGCGAGCTGCGCGCCCGCGGAATGCCCGACCACCGCCACGGGGCCGCGGTCGCCGAGCGCGGCGAGCCCGGCGGCCACGTCGGCGCCGGTGGCCTCCCATCCGTGCAGGTCGGGCCGCCGGTATTCGAGGTTCCACGCGGCGAGGCCGCGGCCCACGAGGTCGGCGCAGAGTGCCTCCATCAGGTCGGCGGCCCAGATGGACCGCCAGTAGCCGCCGTGGAGCAGCGCCACGACGGGCGCGTCCGCGTCGGCGGGCAGGTACAGCTCGCCCCATTGATCCCGATGCGGGCCGTACCGGATTCGCCGCCGCCCCGGATGCCGCAGCCGGTGGACCGCGTGCCGGATCCCCCAGGCGACGCCGGCGAGCCCGCGCCCGTGCAGGTGCGTCGCCCCCTCGCCCGCCTCGACGCCGTCGGCCCGGTCGAGGTCGACCCACACGACGTCCGCGGGCCGCCCGACCAGCTCCCGCACCTCGGCCGACCGGCCCGGGATCACCACCGTTCCCGCGCGGAGCAGGGCGGCGACCTGGGCGGCGTCGCAGGCGTGCACCACCGACCCCCGCACCCCCAGCGCGGCGAACTCCCGCTCGGCGATCTCCTTGATCAGCCCGCCGTCCGCGACGACCGCGGGGCCGGCCACGACCAGCACCTCGTCCATGGCATCCGACGTTACCGAGAGACCGGTAGCGTTGGCGGGTGCAGGTCGAGCAGCTTCACCCCTGGCCCTCCGGCGTCGCGGAGGCGGAGGCCATCCAAGACCGGCTCCGCGGTCTGGTCGAGGTGACCGGGCCGGTCGAGTTCGCCCTGGTGGCGGGGCTCGACGTCCACTACCACGGCTCCGGCGACGAGCTGACGGCGGCCGTGGTGGTGCTCGACGCCGCGACGCTGGAGGTGGTCGAGCAGGTGACGGCGCCGGGGCGGGCGGCGTTCCCGTACGTGCCGGGCCTGTTCGCCTTCCGGGAGCTGCCCGCGCTGGTCGAGGCGCTCCGGCGGCTCACCGTCACGCCCGACCTGCTGGTGTGCGACGGCTACGGGCTCGCGCACCCGCGCGGGTTCGGGCTGGCCTGCCACGTCGGCGTGCTGACCGGGCTGCCGGCGCTGGGCGTGGGCAAGACCCCGTTCGTCGGCTGCTGCGCGCCGCCGGGCCCCGAGCGGGGAGCGTGGACGCCCATCGTGCACGAGGGCGCCACGGTGGGCCGGGCGCTGCGCACCCGGCGCGGCGTCAAGCCGGTCTACGTCTCGCAGGGCCACCGCATCTCCCTCGACACCGCGACGGCGCAGGTCCTCCGCCTGACCTCCCGCTACCGCCTCCCCGAGCCCATCCGGCACGCCGACCACCTGGCCCGCCACCCGTCCTGACCGGCCGGCCACACCGGCCACATCGGCCGCGCGGCCCGGCCCGGCCCGCTAGCGGCGCCAGGCCCACACGAGCAGCCACACGCTGAGCCCGAACAGGCCCATGCCGAGCGGCACGTGCGCGGCCACCGCCCCCGAGCCGCCCAGCATCGACTGCACGAACCCGAGCAGCAGCACCGCGAGCGCGGCCAGGGCCGGCCAGCCCGCGCCGCGCCCGGGCCGCCACAGCAGCACGGCGCTCGCCAGCAGCACCAGCCCCATCACGTGCACGGCCCCGGCGCCAATGCCGTGCGCCCCTGCCCCTCCCCCGCTCATCAGCTGCCCGGCCGTCACGGCCTGCGCGAGCACGGCCAGCGCGTTGAGCGCGGCAACGATCTTGAATGCGGCGACGTATCCGCTGCGCCGGGCCACCTCGGTTACCACAGAACTCTCCTTCGACCATGTGAGGAGGCTCCAGGATCGTGCCGCGCCGCCCGGCGGGCATCCGCCGCCCGTCGTCATCGCCGCTACACCCCAGGGCGTACGCGCCCGCTGGGACTCCACGTGCGGCAATACTTTGCATGAACTCACTGTTACCGACTCACTACTCTGGGTAGCAAGACGTCGGTTGTCCTTTACCGATACCCAGGAGGTTCCATGCGTTCCCGTTCCCGCCGGATCGTCACCGCCACGGTCATAGCCGGCGGCCTCACCCTCGTCGCCGCGCCCGCGCAGGCGATCACCGACCCCGTGCACACGGCCACCTGCCTGGCGGGCTCCGCGACCGAGATCACGACGCTCATCGACCCGAGCGCGCCGGGGATCCCGAGCGAGATCCCCGCCGTCAGCTGCCTCCAGCCGTGACCTGACCGGCCGGGACACCGGCCCAGCCGGCCTTCCCCGTCCCGGCCGTGGCGCGGGGGCGGCGCCTCCGGTCGCAACCGGCCGGGCCGCGCCGCCCCCGCCCTCGGTTCCCCCGTTCAGCCGATCAGCGCAAGCCCAGCAAGGAGATCCGTTGAAGGCCCGAGTCATCACCGCAGCCGCCACACTGGCGCTGGCCACCGCCAGCGTGCCACCCTTCATCCTCGATCACTTCGGCGACTCGAGCGGCCCTCCGCTCATCGACGTCAACACGATGGTCCAGCACGTCAACATCCTCACGTCGTAGTGGGGCTCGCGCAGCTGTCCGTGGCCCGCACGCCGGCCGGGCCACGCGGACCGCTCACCCGAGTCGGCTATGTCATGTTCCTCAGCCGGTGGATCCAGGTGCCCCTCTACATGGGCCTGATCGTCGCCCAGGTGGTCTACACGTGGCGGTTCATGGTGGAGCTCGTCCACCTGGTTCACCTCGGGTTCGGCGGCTCCCCACCGGAGACCACGATCATGCTGATCGTCCTCGGGCTCGTGGACGTGGTCATGATCTCCAACCTGCTCATCATGGTGATCGTCGGCGGCTACGAGACGTTCGTCTCGCGGCTGCGCATCGAAGGGCATCCCGACCAGCCGCAGTGGCTGTCCCACGTCAACGCGAACGTGCTCAAGGTCAAGCTGGCCATGGCGATCATCGGCATCTCGTCCATCCACCTCCTGCAGATCTTCATCAACGCGGCCCGGCCGTCCATCACCGACAGGGAGCTCCTGTGGAAGACACTCATCCACCTGACGTTCGTCGTCTCGGCGCTGGCGCTGGCGCTGATCGACCGGATCATGGCGCACGGCAGCGGTCAGAGCCAGAACCCCTCGGAACAGCGTCAGGAGCGGGCCGCCGCCTAGCCCGGCCCGGCCCGTACGGAGGATGCGCGTGGTGAGGAGCAGGACGGCGTTCGCCGCGGCGGCCGTCGCCGGCGCGCTGCTCCCCGGCCCCGCGTACGCCGACGACGCGGCCCCCGCCGCCACCGGCCCGGCCCCTCTCATCGGCAACGTGACCGTGTTCAACGACGAGATCGTCGAACCCGTGTCACTGCCGTTGAGCACGTGCGGAGGCGTGTTGCAGGTGTTCAGCCAGGCGCCCAGCGACTGCCGCGACACCTCGCGCGTCTCGGACGACGACGCTTGAGCGCGCGGGTGCCCGCCCTCCGGGGGGTGGGCGGGCACTTCAGTCAGCCGTACAACTCCTCCAGCACCGCGGCTACGCCGTCCTCGTCGTTGGAGAGCGTGTGCCGCCCGACTGCGGCCAGCACCGACTCGTGCGCGTTGGCCATCGCGTAGCCGGCCCCCGCGTACGCCAGCACCGCCAGGTCGTTCGGCATGTCCCCGAACGCCACCACCTCCGCCGCCGCCACGCCCCGCGCCCGGCACAGCCGCTCCAGCGCCCCGGCCTTCGTCACCCCGGCCGCGCTGATCTCCAGAAGGCCCGGCGTGCCGGAGTGCGTCACCTCGGCCAGCCCGTCGAGCACCGCGAGCACGGCCGCGGCCATCTCGTCGGCCGTGTGGGCGGCCGACTGCGCGAGCAGCTTGACGATGGGCTCGCCCGCGTCGAAGACCGAGCGCACGTCCCGGTAGTTCGCCAGGTCGGCCTCGATCCGCAGCGTGTAGCCGGCCTCGGCCAGCACCGCCAGCCCCGTCTCGACCGCCAGGCTCACCCCGGGCAGGGTGTCGGCGAGCGCCCGCGCGACCTTCGCCGCCGACTCCGGGGCGAGGGTCAGGCGGTCGATGATCTCGTCGGCGGCCAGGTCGTACACGATGGCGCCGTTGCTGCAGATCGCGGTGCCGCTCACGCCGGCCTGGCCGGCGATCTCGCGGACGCCGCGCGGCGGCCGCGCCGTCACGAAGACGATCTCGGCTCCGGCCTCGCGGGCCAGCCGCAGCGCCCTCCTGGTGCGGGGCGACACGACGCCGCCGGGGGTGAGCAGGGTGCCGTCGAGATCGGTGGCCACGAGGCGGGGGAGAGTCATGACGGTACGCTACGCGACCCTCCTCGGCCCCTCATCCCCCGCGACCGGGCGGCGCCGGGTCACATCCGCAGCTCGGGCGGGAGGGTGACGGCGGCGTTCGCGAGCTCCAGACCGAGCAGCCGGCCCGCGTCGCCGTAGTCGAGCACGACGTCCTCCGCCACGACGTGCCGCACGGCCTCGCCCGGCGCCAGCTCGCGTTTCAGCGCGATGTAGGCGACGTCGAGCTCGCGGTCCCACGAGACGTAGACCGTGTGCGGGCGCGGGCCGAACGGCAGGTCGTCCCAGCTCAGCAGCCCCTCCCTGGCCTCGTGGGAGCCGGAGACCGCGGCCCGCACCGTCGCCGTCGCCAGCTCGACCGCGCCCAGCGAGTCGAGCCCCGTCACCTTCCTCTCGTGTTCCCACCCGGCGAGCCCGTCGATCCGGTAAGGGCACGACCACTCCCCGGTCGGCTCCTCATACGGCACGCCGATGGTGACCACCACGTCACGCGGCGGTTCGCTGCGCAGCGCCAGCACCCGATGGGCGATCTCGTACATGTCTGCTGCTCTACCCCGGAGGCCACTCCTGGAAGACTGGCGAACGGGAACGGCAGGTCACCTGTTCAGCCGTCGCCTGTTCCCCTATCGTCGCTAGAACATGCGAAGGGGACCTGTGATGAACGAGTCGTTCGGGACGCGCCTGCGAGCCAGGCTCGACAAGTACGGGCCGCTCTGTGTGGGGATCGACCCCAGCCCGGCGCTGCTGACCGCCTGGGGGCTCGACGACTCGCCGGCCGGTCTCGAACGGTTCAGCCGGTCGGTGGCCGACGCGGTGGCCGACGTGGCGGCCGTGGTCAAGCCGCAGTCGGCGTTCTTCGAGCGGTGGGGCAGCCGGGGCGTGGCCGTCCTGGAACGCACCATCGCCGACCTGCGCGAGGCGGGCACGCTGGTGCTGCTCGACGTCAAGCGCGGCGACATCGGCACCACGATGGCCGCCTACGCCGAGGCCTACCTCGACCGGGGCAGCCCGTTGGCGGCCGACGCGGTGACGCTGAGCCCCTACCTCGGGTTCGGGTCGCTGGAGGGCGCGATCGCCTCGGCGGTGGCCAACGACGCGGGCGTGTTCGTGCTGGCCCGCACGTCCAACCCGGAGGCGGCCGGGCTGCAGCGGCCGGTGGCCGGCCAGGTGATCGCCGGAGCCGCGGCGGCGAACGCGGGCCACACGCCGTTCGGGCCGGTCGGGGTGGTCATGGGCGCCACGCTGCCGGAGCTGGAACCCTCGCTGGCCGACCTCAACGGGCCGATCCTGGCTCCCGGGCTGGGCGCCCAGGGCGCGACTCCGGCCGACGTGGCCCGGCTCTTCGCGCCGGTGCGCCACGCCGTGCTGCCCTCGGTGTCGCGGGCCGTGCTCGCCGACCCCCAGCTGCTGCGCGAGCGCACCCTCCGCTACCGGGACGAGTGCGCGGCGCACCTCACGCCCGAGGCCGCGGCACGGGGTTGATCCGGATGCGTTTCGAGACCGGCGTCGACATCGACGCGCCCGCCGAGCACGTCTGGCGCACGCTGACCGACGTGACGGGCTGGCCGGCGTTCACGCCGACGATGACCAGCGTGCGGCGGCTCGACGACGGGCCGCTCGGGGCTGGCAGCCGGGTGCGGATCAAGCAGCCCGGCCTCCCCGCCCTCGACTGGGTGGTGACCGAGCTCCACCCCGGCACGTCGTTCACCTGGCAGGCCGCCGCACCGGGCGCGACGACCACGGCCGGCCACGCGATCACGCCGCGCCGGGGCGGCGGGGTCTCCCTGGTCCTCAGCGTCTCCCTGAGGGGCCCGCTGGCGCCGCTGCTGGCCCTCGTGGTCGGCGCCCGCACCCGCCGGTACGTGCGGGTGGAGGCCGAGAGCCTCAAGCGCCGGTGCGAACGGTCACTCGCATGACCGGCCGCCGGCGGGCACGGCCGGTCAGCCGGTGGGGCCCGCGTCCGGCCGGGTAACGTCGTCATCCTCGTCCTCCGGTTCCTCGGCTTGCTGCGGCTCCTCCTGGTCCTCCGGGAGGTCGGCCGGGACGGGACGGCGGGTCCTCGGTGTCCTGGCGCCGGAACGTTCCGCGACGACGTCGCTCTCCCCTTCGACTCCGCCGACGGCCTCCGGCAGCTCATCGGGCTTCTTACGCATACCTCCCACCTGCCCTCAAGGCACCCGCCGAACCGGTCAGACGAGGGAGTCCTCGATCTCGCGGCGGGTGGGCATCGAGGTGCTCGCGCCCTCCCGCTGCACCGACAGCGCCGCCGCGGCCGAGGCGAAGCGGAGGGCGTCGGCCATGGGCCGGCGTTCGGCCCTGGCCACGGCGAGGGCCCCGACGAACGTGTCGCCGGCCGCGGTCGTGTCCACGGCCTTCACCTCGGCGGCGGGCACACGGAGGCGTTCGCCGGAGCGGGAGCCGTACAGGGCGCCGTCGGAGCCGAGCGTGATCACGGCCTCCTCGACCAGGTCGAGCAGGGCCTCCAGGGCGGCGGGCGCGCCGGTGACGCCGGTGACGGCGGCCGCCTCGTGCTCGTTCGGGACGATCAGCGTGACGGCCTGCAGCAGCTCGGCGGGCAGCGGCTGGGCGGGCGCGGGGGTGAGGATCACGGGCACGCCCGCGATCCGCGCCGCCCGCGCCGCCGCCACGACGGCCGGCATGGGCAGCTCCAGTTGCACCAGCAGCGCCTGCGAGCCGGCGATGGCGGCCAGGTCATCGTCGGACGGCGCGGTGACGGCGCCGTTCGCGCCGGGCACGACGACGATCGAGTTGCCGCCGTCGTCGTCGACCACGATGTGGGCGACGCCGCTGGCCCCCGGCACCTCGCGCAGCCCGCGGACGTCCACCCCGGCCTCGGCCAGCGTGGCCCGCAGCGCCGCTCCGAACCCGTCGTCGCCCACCGCGCCCAGGAAGACCACCTCCGACCCCGCCCGCGCGGCGGCGATGGCCTGGTTGGCCCCCTTTCCACCTGGCACGGTGCGGAACCGGTGACCGGTGACCGTCTCTCCCCGTTTGGGGGCTTCGGAGACGTACGCGACGAGATCCATGTTGGCACTGCCGAAAACCGAGATCATGACTGCATCATCTCCCCATGACGCCCGGCCGGCGCGATCGGCCGGGCGTTCGCGCGGAGGCGACGCGGCGGTGCCGGCCGCCCGGTGCCGGCCGCCCGGTGCCGGCCGCCCGGTGGCGGTCACGCCGGAGCCCCCTCGCCGGTCGCCGCTTCCGCAGTGGAGGCGCGCACCACGAGCCGGGGCGGGACGGTGACCACCCGGGGCTCCCTGTCGCCGCCGCGCAGCCGGTCGACCAGCAGCTCGGCGGCGACCCTGCCACGCTCGGCCGAGCCCAGCGACACGCTCGACAGCGCCGGCCAGGAGGCCGCGGCGAGGTCGGTGTCGTCCATGCCGACCACGGCCACGTCGTCCGGCACCCGCCGGCCCGAGGCCCGCAGGACGTCGAGGGCGCCGAGCGCGATGAGGTCGTTCGCGCACAGCAACGCGTCCACGTCGGACACCCGGGCCAGCAACTCCGCCGCCGCGCGGCCTCCTTCCGCGCGGTGGCGGCCGCCGATCTGCACGAGGTCGGCGTCGTAGGGGAGGCCGAGCCCGTCGAGGGCCTCCCGGTAGGCCGCGCCGGGCACGGTGTCGAGGGGGCCGCCGACCATGCCGATGCGACGGCGGCCGAGCGAGTGGAGGTGGTCGACGGCGAGCTTGACGCCGGTGCGGGAGTCGGCGCGGACGTTGTCGGCCGGGGTGCCCTCGGGCACCGAGCCGATGATCACGACGGGGGCCCTGGCGGCGGCCAGCATCTCCAGGTGGGCATCGGTGACCCGCGGCGGGCTCATGATGAGCCCGTCGACGTACCGCTCGCCGAGGCTGTGGAGGACGTCGATCTCGTCGGCCACGACGGCGTCGGTGGAGTGGAGCACGAGCCGGTAGCCGGCGGCCTTCAGCACCGGCTGGATCGCGCGCAGCATGGCCAGACAGGCCGGGTCGCCCACGTCGGTCATGGCGAAGGCGACCTGGTGGGTGCGTCGCGACTTGAGCGACCTGGCCACGGCGTTGCGCACGTAGCCCAGCTCGTCGGCGGCCGCCATCACCTTGCGCACGGTCTCCTGCCTGGTCGGCAGGCCGTTCAGGACCCGCGAGACGGAGGCGATCGAGACACCGGCGCGCTCGGCGATCGTGGTGATCGTGGGTCCGTCGGCCAAGGCTGCCCCTTCTGCGGTAAACGATCACCAACCGGTAAACGTTTACGACGTGGCGCCATGAAACCCGCACGCACCCCGCGGGTCAAGTCACGATCGCATAACACAAGCGCGTAAGGCACGGCCGCCGGCCTGCGCCGGACCCGCCCCGCGCCCGACCGGGCGGCGACGGGCGACAGGCGGCGGGCGGCGGGCGACCCGTGCGGTCAGTCGCGAGCCGGTTCCGGCACCGGCTCGGCCGCGTCCGGCAGGCGGGTGAGCGCGCGGATGGCGGGGGCGCCGGCCAGGGCCACCACGGCCGCCAGCACCGCCGGGATGACGAGCGCGACCGGCAGCGACGACTCCTCGGCCACGAACCCGAGCACGGCCGGACCCAGCAGCAGCCCGCTGTAGCCGAACGCCGTCACCATGGCCAGCGCCCGCCCCGCCGCCGGGCCGCCCGCCGCCCCGACCGCGCTGAACAGCACCGGCACCACGGTCGCCAGCCCCACGCCGGCCAGCGCCCACCCGGTCCACGCGCACGCCACCCGCACCGTCTCGCCGGTCAGCGGCGCGAGCAGCACGAGCGCGTACCCGGCGCTGGCGAAGAGCCCGGCCAGGCGGATGGTCCGCACCGACCCGAGCCGGGCCCTGATCGGGTCGCCGAGCAGCCGCACGCCGGTCATGGCCACGGAGAAGATCGTGTACGCCAGCGGAGCCGCCGCCGGATCGGTCTGCAGGACCCAGCGCGCGTGCAGCGCCGCCCAGTCGATGGCCGCCCCCTCGCTCAGGTGCCCCGCGAACGCGGCCAGCCCGAGCACCGCGATCAGCCCCCAGCGCAGCGACGGGCCACGCCGCGGGCCCGCCGGCCCGGACGCGGGCCGCCCGGGCGGGCCGGGCAGCAACAGCCGCGCCGCCGGCACGTACAGGAGCGGCACCACCAGCGCCGCCACGACGAGCAGCGCCTGGGCGTCCGCCCCGAGCTTCAGCGCCAGGGACGTCAGCGCGCCGCCGGTCGCGCCGCCCAGGCTCCACGTCCCGTGGAAGGCGGAGATGATCGGCCGGCCGTAGCGGCGCTCGACCTCCACGGAGTGGGTGTTCATGGCGACCTCGGTCACGCCCAGCCCGATCCCGAAGAGGACGGCGAGCGCCGCCAGCGTCCCGTACGAGGGCGCGAGCGCCGGCCCGAGCAGCACCAGGCCGGAGAAGGGCCCGGCGATCCAGCACACCCGGCGGCTCGTCCACCGGTCCACCATCGGCCCGGCCGCCAGCATCGACACCAGCGCCCCGCCCGAGATCAGCAGGAGCACGGTGCCCAGCCGGGCCGGCTCCAGATCGAGCCGGTCGTTGAGCGACGGCAGCCCGGCCGCCCACAGGCCCATGACGAACCCGGACAAGAAGAAGAACCCGAAAACTCCGATCCGGGCGCGTCTGGCGTCGAGGAGGCTTTTGTTCACGACTAGAGCATAAACTTTGATCCATGAAGGCAGCGACGACCAGTGGCGAACTTCGCGCGCACAACCGGGCCCGGCTGCTGCGGGCCGTGCACGACTGCGGCGCCGCCCGCACCCGCTCGCAGCTGACCCGTGACCTGGGGCTGGCCCGCGGGACGGCGTCGGTGCTCGTCGCCGGCCTGGCCGACGACGAGCTGCTGCACGAGGAGCCCGCTCCCTGGCACGGCCGCGGCCGCCCGACGCACGTGCCGGGCCCGCATCCGCGCGGCCCCCTCGCCCTGGCCGCCGACGTGCGCGAGGACGCCTGGGAACTGGCCGCGTGCGAGCTAGGCGGCCGGACGACCGTGCTCGCCGTACGACCCCACGACGGCACACCGGAAGGGACGCTCGGCACGCTCGGCGCGGCCGTCGCCGCCGAACGCGCGCGCCTTCGCCATCGCGTCGTCGGCATCGGCGTGGCCCTGGCCGGCCCGGTCCGCCACGGCGGCCTGGTCGACATCGCCCACCTCGGCTGGCGCGCGGTCGACGTCCCCGGCCTGCTGCTCGGCTCACCGCCGCGGCGGCCCGCCGCCGAGCGCGGCGCGACCTCCGGACGCGAACCAGAAGATGCCCCCGCGGACGCGGTGCCGCTTCCGCCCGCGGATGAGGTGCCGCTCGTCGTCGGGAACGACACCGCGTTCGCGGCGCTGGCCGAGGCGCGGCGGGGGCGGTTGCGCGGGGTGCGCGTGGGGCTGCACCTGCACGTGGACTTCGACCTCGGCGGCGTGCTGGTCGTGGACGGGCGGCCGTTGGGCGGCTGGAGCGGCACGGGGGCCGAGTTCGGGCACATGCCGCTCACCGGCGGCGACCGTGTGTGCCCCTGCGGTGCGGCCGGCTGCTGGGGCCAGGACGTCGGCGCGAACGCCCTGCTGCGCCACGTCGGCCTCGGCCACGGCGGCGGGAGGGGCCGGGAGCAGGCCGAGCACGTGCTGGCGACGAGCCGGGAGGCGGTGGCCGAGAACGCCCGCGCCCTCGGCCGCGGCATCGCCGCCCTGGTCAACGCCCACGATCCCGAGGCGGTCACGTTGTCCGGCCACGGCGTCGAGCTGTACGAGCGGGCCGCGGACACCCTCCTGGCCGCCTGCGAGCCGCGCCTGATGGCCATCCGCCGCGACCGCCCGCCCCGCGTCGAGACCTCGGCCCTGGGGTGGCGCGGCGCGCTCGTGGGCGCCATGGAGTCGGTCTTCGACGCCTTCCTCACCCCCGAGGGCCTCGACCGCTGGCGAGCCGCCGACCACCCCGCGGCGGCTCCCCTCCCACCCTGACCCGCCCCTGAGGGAACGGCCCCGCTCCTGGCGGATCCGCGGGTCCTGACTGAGTCCTGACTCACCTGACAGGGCCCTGACCAGGCGTGCGACACGCCGGAGTCGCAAAAATGTGACGAACTCCACGGCAATGGTGGAAACCACGCCATAAGTCGCCCCCTTGCCTGTCCGGGCGGCGATCTTGCCGGAGCCCCGCGCGGGCCTGTACCCATGGAAGCGTCCGATACGCGGAAGAATCATGATCGAGGGGCGGGAACGCGTGAATCTTGAGCTCGCGCTCCGCATGACCGAGGCGGCCCTGAGACAGGCGGTCAGGGAGGGCGCGTCGATCTCCGTCGCGGTCGTGGACGAAGGCGGGAACCTGGTGTCCTTCCAGCGTATGGAGGGTGCGGAGATCTCGGGGCCGGTGCTCGCGCCGGGCAAGGCGTACACCGCGGTGGCCCTCCGAACGAGCACCGCCGACCTGGCCCGCAGGCTCGCCCGCGGAGGCGACCTGGCGGGCCTGCAGGGGAACGGATTCGTGGCCGTCGGAGGTGGCATCCCGCTGTGGGCGGACTACGGTGAGGGAGAACGCGTGGTCGGCGGCGTAGGGGTCAGCGGAGGCTCGGTCGCGCACGACCTGGTGTGCGCGGAGGCGGCCGCGTTGGTGTGGCAGACGCGCTGAGCGGGCGCTTTCCGCAACACGAACCGCTGCTATCCGCCATGATTAGCCACTGCACCACGGGTAACAAGAACCCGATCGTACATTCCCCGAGGAGAGAACAGAGATGGCACTTCCCACTCTCACCCCCGAGCAGCGTCAGGCCGCTCTGGCCAAGGCCGCCGAGGCCCGTGCCGCCCGCACGGCCCTGCTGGCCAAGGTCAAGGCGGGCGAGATGACGTTCTCCCAGCTGCTGGAGCGCGATGACGACATCGCGAAGAAGATCAAGGTGTCGCAGGCGCTGCGCGCCGTCAAGGGCGTGGGCCCGGCCAAGGCCACCGCGCTGATGGAGGAGGCGGGCGTCGACGAGAAGCGCCGCCTCGGCGGCCTGGGCGCCCAGCAGCGCAAGAAGCTGGTCGAGGCGCTCGGCTAAGACCGGGTGGCCCGGGTCCGCGCGCGGCGTCGCGCGGACCGGCCGGCGACCCCCTCGATACAGGCCAGGAGGGGCCGGAGAGCGGCGAGCCGCCCCGCTCTCGTCCGGCGGGCCGGTCCGGGGGGCAGGGAACGCGGGCCGCGGAAGCGGGCCGGGAAGCGGTCGGGGTCCGCGAGCCACGACCGCGGATCAGGAACGCAGGTAGGTCAGCACCGCGAGCACCCGGCGATGCTGGTCGCTGTCCTCCGCGTAGAGGCCGAGCTTGTTGAAGATGCTCCTGATGTGCTTCTCCACGGCTCCGTCACTGATCACGAGCTGACGCCCGATGGCCGGATTCGACTTCCCCTCCGCCATCAGCCCGAGCACCTCGCGCTCCCGCGGCGTCAGCTGCGCCAACGGGTCGTCCTTGCGCCTGCGCACCATCAACTGGGACACCACCTGCGGATCGAACACCGTGCCGCCCGCGGCCACCCGCCGCAGGCCCTCCAGGAACTCGTCGACGTCGACGACCCGGTCCTTCAGGAGGTAGCCCACCGCGCCGCGGGCGTCGGC
>DASUCK010000613.1:0-4355 GCA_036276095.1 Nonomuraea sp.
GGGTCACGTCCACGAACGTGGTGTATGAATCGATCTTCGCGTGATCCTGTTTCTGCAGGTTAAGCGGTAAGTGTCTGCGGGAGTGGGTTCTGGGCTGGTGTGTCGCCAGGGATCACGCGGATCCGGGCCTTGGCGAGGATATCCAGGCCCATGTAGCGGCGGGCTTCGACCCATTCGTCGGTCTGCTCGGCCAGCACGGCGCCGACCAGCCGGATGATCGAGGGCCGGTCGGGGAAGATGCCGACCACGTCGGTGCGGCGGCGGATCTCCTTGTTGAGCCGCTCTTGGGGGTTGTTCGACCAGATTTGCGGCCAGATCTCGCGGGGGAAGGCGGCGAAGGCGATCAGGTCCTCGCGGGCGGCGTCCAGATGCTCAGCCGCGGCTGGGTGTTTGGCCTCCAGGGTTTGCACGACCCAGGCGTGCTGGGCGCGCACCGAGGCGCTGTCGGGCTGGTCGAAGATGGTGCGCACCAGGGTGGCCACGAACGGCTGCGCAGACTTGTTCACGCAGGTTAGCAAGTTGCGCAGGTAGTGGCTGCGACACCGTTGCCAGGACGCGCCCGCCAAGGTGGCGCCGATCGCAGCGACGAGACCGGCGTGGCAGTCGGAGATGACCAGCTGTACTCCGGACAGGCCGCGGGCGACCAGGCCGCGCAGGAAGGCCAGCCAGCCCGCGCCGTCCTCGGCGCTGGTGACGTCCATGCCGAGGATCTCGCGACGGCCGTCGGCGTTGACGCCAGTGGCCACCAGGACGTGCACGTTGATGATCCGGCCGCCTTCACGCACCTTCTGGGTCAGCGCGTCCAGCCAGACGAAGGTGTAGGGGCCGCTGTCGAGCGCGCGGGTGCGGAACGCCTCGACCTGCTCGTCCAGCGTCTTGGCCATCTGCGAGACCTGGCTCTTGGAGATGTGCTTGATGCCCAGCTGCTCGACCAGCTTGTCCACCCGCCGGGTCGAGACGCCCAGCAGGTAGCTGGTCGCGATCACGCTGATCAGCGCCTGCTCGGCCCGCCGCCGGCGTTCCAGCAGCCAGTCGGGGAAGTATGAGCCTTCGCGCAGCTTGGGAATGGCCAGCTCGATCGATCCTGCGCGGGTGTCCCACTCGCGGGTGCGGTAGCCGTTGCGCCGGTTGGTTCGCTCGCTGCTGCGCTCGCCGTAGCCTGCCCCGCACAGGCTGTCGGCCTCGGCCGACATCAACGCTTCGGCCATGGTCTTCACCATGGATCGCAACAGATCCGGGTCGGTGGTCTCGAGCTGCTTCGCCAGCCACTGCTCGGGCGTCACACTGTTGTCTACGGCCATCGCCTGGTTCTCCTTCGAATCTTGATCTTGCTACTCGAAGGATCACGCGATGGCCGTCTTCATTTCACGACGCCACACCTGTTGATCAGGTCAAACTCGTACACCACTTCCGTGGACGCAACCGGTTTGTGCGCCGCCGCTCTTCTGGACGGGGTCCCCTTCGATGAGATTCCTGTCTGCTATGCATGCGCAGTCGAATGCGTTGCCGGAAGCGGCTGAAGCGGTGGAGGCTGGAGCCGCTACGCCGCCGGGGAACACGGAACGTCACCAACAGGCCCCATGAGACCGACAACTCGCGACAGTTGAATAGGCGAGCTGACCAGTACAGGGCTCCGAAGTGATGCGCCCTGTCGAGCCCCTATCGAGCGCTTCGAGCCCTGTCGCGCCACCCTGAAAGGTTCAGCTTTATGCCGTGCTCGTTGCAATAGTGTGTGGCGCACAGTACCGTGTGGCATGTGCACGATGACGATGAGCTGCTTGCCACCCATCTCCAGGAGCTGCGACGGGGCACCGTCGTCCTGGCCTGCCTGCTCATGCTCGACCGCCCCGACTACGGCTACGCGCTGCTCGACCGCCTCACCCGGGCGGGCCTCGCCGTCGACGCCAACACCCTCTACCCCCTCCTGCGCCGCCTGGAGAAACAGGGTCTGGTGACCAGCGACTGGAACACCGAGGAATCCCGGCCACGCAAGTTCTACCGCACCAGCGACAGGGGCGCCGCGCTCGCCGCCGCGCTCAGTCGCGACTGGGACGAGCTCGACACCGTACTCCGCTCCCTGAAAGGCGCGTCATGACTACTACTGCCACCACCAACACGCTCACCGACCGCTATGTCGCGGCGGTCCTGCGCCACCTGCCCGGAAGCCGGCGAAGCAGGAGCCGGCGATCCGAAGACCAGCGACTCGAGGACCAGCGACCCGACATCGACATCGAACGCGAGCTGCGGGCCTCCATCGCCGACGCCGTCGACGACCGGGTGGAGGCCGGCGCCGACCGGGCCGAGGCCGAGTTCGCGGTGCTCACCGAGCTCGGCGACCCGGCGCGGCTGGCGGCCGGTTACGCGGACCGTCCGCTCCAGCTCATCGGCCCCGCGCTCTACCTCGACTACACGCGATTACTGACCGCCCTGCTCGTGACCATCGTGCCCGCAGTGGCCGTGGCGGTGGGGCTCGTGCAGGGACTGCGCGGGGCGGGCGCGCTCGACCTGATCGGCGACACCCTCGGTGCGGCGCTCACCACCGCCGCGCACCTGGTCTGCTGGACCACGCTGCTGTTCGCGACCATCGAACGCGTCACCGGACGCGTCACCGAAGGCGCCGTGGGACGCCGCACGCCCGCCAGGCGCTGGACGCCCGACGCGCTCCCCGAGCCGCCCACCCGCCGCGCCCGCTACGGCGAGCTGATCATCTACACCGTGGCGATGGTGCTGTTCACCACCCTCATCCTGCTCTCCCCGATGATCAGCACCGAGACCGACGCGCACGGCGCCCCCATCGGCGTGTTCTCGCCGTGGCTGTGGCAGACCGGCTTCGTGTACGCGTTCATCGCCCTGGTGACCCTGAACCTCGCCGTCGCCTACGCCAGGCACTACGCCCGATGGGGCGTTCCGCTCGCCGTGGCCGGGACACTCGTCGAGATCGCCTGCCCGATCGCGCTGCTCTGGCTCGCCGCCGGTGACCGGGTGCTCAACCACGGCTTCACCCAGGCCGCCGCCTGGCCGCAGAGCGCGACCACCTGGATCAACACCGCGCTCATCGTCGTGTCCGCCCTCACGATCGTCTTCGCCGTCATCGACGGCATCGCCCGAGCCACGCGTCGCTGAACCCACACGAATCAGGAGACCGGCATGAAAGCGATCGTCTATCAGGAGTACGGCTCGCCCGACGTCGTGCGTCACGCCGACGTCGACCGTCCCGCCCCGGCCGCGGGTGAGGTGCTGGTCCGGGTGCGCGCCGCCGCGCTCAACCACGCCGACCTGCTCACGCTGCGCGGCACGCCGCTCCTGCTGCGCCTGGCGTTCGGGGTGCGGCGGCCGAAGGCCACCGTCCTGGGACGCGCCGTCGCGGGCACGGTGGCGGAGATCGGCCCGGACGTCAAGGACCTCCAGGTCGGCGACGACGTCTTCGGCGAGGCGGCCCAGCGCGGCTTCGCCGAATACGTCGCGATCCCGGCGAAACGCCTGGCCAGGAAGCCGGAGCAGGTGACGTTCGAGCAGGCGGCCACCTTACCCGTGGCCGCGATCACAGCCTTGCAGGCGCTGCGGCTCGGCGCCGCGCGCCCCGGCACGACGGTGCTGGTCAACGGCGCCTCCGGCGGGGTCGGCACATTCACCGTGCAGCTCGCCAAGGCACTCGGCGCCGAGGTCACCGGCGTGTGCAGCACCCGCAACGCCGAGTTGGTGCGCTCGCTCGGCGCCGACCACGTGATCGACTACACCCGCGAGGATTTCACCCGGGATACACGCCGCTTCGACGTCCTGATCGACATGGTCGGCAACCACCCGATCTCGGCGCTGCGCCGGCTCCTCGCCCCCGGCGGCATCTACATCGCCTCCAACAGCGCGGGTGGGCCGGTGCTCGGGCCCATTCCCCGGCTGCTGGCCACGGTCGCGCAGACGCCGTTCGTCCGGCAGCGGCTCCGCGTCCTGACCTCCCGGAGCACCGCCGAGGACCTGCGGACGCTCGCCGGTTTAGTCGCCGACGGCAAGGTGACACCGGTGATCGAACGCACGTATCCGCTCAGCGAGACCGCCGACGCCCTCCGGCTCCTGGAGCGGGAGCACGCCCGCGGCAAGATCGTCCTTCGGGCGTAGGACGAGGAGGCCGGGTGCCCAGGGCCCGCGGCCCGGCCGAAAGTACGAGATCGCGGTCGGCCGAGGGGCGGGCGCAGGTCGGGCCGGCGGCCCGATGAGCCGGGGGCTCGCCCCGAGGTGTGGACACGGGATGTTATGCGGCGAGCAGCACCTTATCGGTGGTTTGCTGCTCGTAGTCGATAGGGCTGAGATAGCCGAGGGTGGAGTGTCTCCTTCGGGTGTTGTAACGGGTGATCCATTTG
>DASUCK010000614.1:0-5810 GCA_036276095.1 Nonomuraea sp.
CACACCGATGGCGGCATCCATTGGATGTCGGCCGGCAGAGCGTCATCGCGCACGTGGTGGCCGTGATAGTCGCCCTCTTCCCATCGCATGCCCCCACTATACCCTGCTCATATCTTCTGGTCTACCAGTTATATCCATACGCCTGACACACGTGTCTGTTTTGCGTGGTCATGTACGCTTTCGTCTATACTCCCGACGTGCTCGACCGCGAAGGCCCCGTGCCCATCTACAAGCAGGTCGCCGATCTGGTCCGCGAGCAGATCGAACGCGGGGAGCTCAAGGCCGGCGACCCGGTACCCAGCGAGGCGATGCTCGAGAAGAGCTACGACATCGCGCGTACGACAGCCCGCCGGGTGGCGCGCGAACTACGCGAGCAGGGGCTCGCGTACACGATTCAGGGGGAGGGTACGTTTGTCGGCTCACCCGGCACACCGCGCTCACCCAACAATATGCCGATTTACCAGAAAATCGCGCAAGAGATCGCAGAACGCATCCAGCGTGGCGAAATACCGCCGAACAGAGCCATTCCCGGAGAAAAGCTGATGATGCGACAATACGGCGTGGCCAAGGTGACGGCCCGCCAGGCTGTCGCGTACCTCAGGGAGCAGGGGTGGGTCTTCACCGTTCCCCAACGGGGGACATTTGTCAATGAGCCCGAAAAATGGCCGGACAACAAGGAGTCCTGATTGCCCTCCGATTGCTGTTCGGCTGGATAAACTTTGGGGTGTGCTAGATCGCGAGGGTGACACCCACCTCTACCTTCAGATCAGTGAGATCGTCCGGTCACGCATTGTCGCCGACGGCCTTTCCCCGGGAGATCCCGTCATCAGCGAGGCGGGCATCCAGAGAGAGTTCGGCGTGGCGCGTACGACCGCCCGCCGGGCGCTGCAGATCCTGAAGGAGCAAGGGCTCATCCGTCGGCACCAGGGAAAGGGCACGTTCGTACGAGGTCCGGGCGAGGCGGATCCCTTGCAGCGGGAGATTCCGCTCTATCAGCAAATAGCTTCGGAAGTCCGGCAGCGTATCCAGAGCGGCGAACTCACCCCCTCCCAGCTCGTCCCCAGTGAGACCACCCTGCTCCGCCAGTACGGCGCCGCCCGCGAAACCGTGCGGCGCGCCATCGCGTTGCTCCGGCGGCAGGGATGGATCCACACCATTCCGCATCGGGGCAGTTACGTCTCATCGCAGGAGCAGTGGCCGGAGGGGTTGACCACGCGGAACCGCAGGCACACCACCTCCGACGAGCCGTCCACCGATGCGCCTTGGCGGGTCCAGTAGGTGCTGTGCATGTCCCGTGCCGGTGGGCGGGTGAGCGGTAGCGCTCGCCTTCCAGCCGGGCGACCCTCCAGGTGACCGAGGCGAACGGCATCACCTCAGCTCTCGCGATCTGCACGTCGGCCGTCCAGGCGCTCGTGTCGTCCACAAGGGCGAGGTCCTCGCGGACGTGTTTCAGTTCCTCCCCCAGGGGTGGTAGTCGAGGGTGAGGAACCCGGCTGTCGCCTTTTCGCCCGGCAGAGTAAGGGGGGTGAGGTGGCGGTGGTAGTCGGGAGTGCCTGGTGGTCCGTCACGTGACCTTGGTTGGGAACGGGCCACCTGCGGATGGGTGAGCTGGCGGCGAAGCCGATCTTGGGCTGTGCGCGGGCGCTGTGCCAGCGGACGTAGGCGCCGATCACCGCGTTCTCCTCGTAGGTGCGGTGGTCGGTGCCGTTGAGAGCGGCGCGGCGCGCGGGGAACGCCGCGGACTCGATCCAGTCCAGCCACGAGCCGTAGACAGGCAGGAGCACCAGCTCGACGCCGATGCGACAGGTCAGGAGCGGACCGAAGGCGCGTTGTCGTCCAGGACCGCGTGCAGGTTGCTGGCCGCGCCATCGCACGCCCATGGTTGCGAGGAAGGGCAGGGGTTCACGCCACCGCTCGCGCCGGCGGATGCGGTGGGAGAGCCTGCCCGATGACATATTGAGCGCGGCGATCACCGGCATGACCCCGTGGTAGCAATGGCATGACCCCGTGGTAGCGATGGTAGGTGGCGCGCGGTCCGGGCCGGGCTGCCCGAGGCCGCCACGCTTTGCCCGCAGGACATCAGGTCACAGGGCCCTACGCTTGCCCTCCCGTGACATCAGGGTTCAACAGGCCCGCGTTGCATCCTGGCGATGAGCTACGGATCGGCATCCCGGCGATGAGCTACGGATCGTCGGACGACTTCCAGGTGGCGGTGTGCTGCCAGGTCACCCTGCCCACACGCAGAATCGGGCCAGGTGCGCCGGCTGACCGAGGTGACCACACACCCCGGGCGGCCAGGTGCTCGGCCATGGCACGCAAGTTACAGGTGGAGTGGTCCGTGATGCCCTATGCGGCGGGAGTCGTCCGGGCGATCAGGCAGATGTACTCGCATGTCTGACCGTCGATCGCTGATCGACGGTGACCGGAGCTTCGTTGCGGGTGCGGCGCACCGGACTCCCGCTAGTGCAGGCGTGGATGACGTCGCAGGCGTAGATCCTCGCCGATCCGCATCAGCGAGGTGATGTCCGGCACGCTCTGGCCCCTGGCTGGACGTCATCACCACGATCGCCCGGCGCGGCGTGACCGGGGCTCTGATGAGGGAGGTGCGGGGCGACGGGAAATGGTGCTTCGACCGGTCGATGGTCGGTCGTGTCTTGTCGCGGGTGGTCACGTCCGCGTTCGGGGTTCCGCGTGTGCACCTGGCGGTTGTGTCGGCGGACAGGCGGCGGCCTGGGCACGTGGTGCTGGGCAAGCTGCTCGGAGTTCGTGTGGGCTATGGCCGGTTGGTTCCTGGTGCGGGCGGGGTGTCAGAACACCGGGATGATGTCTTCTGGGTCGATGATGTCGACCTGGACGCCTTCCAGGTCCAGTTCCGGGATGGCGGGGAAGGCGATGCCCCAGCGTTCGACGATCGTTCGGACGCGGGCCATGGCCAGGCGCCAGTTCTCCGCCTGCTCCTCGTACGACAGCACGCCGAGGCCGGCGTTCCTGGCGTGGTCCATGAGAACGCGGTGGTTGGGCAGGAAGTACGGCGGCAGTTCCCAGAAGCCCTCGGGGGGCTCCCAGAGGATCATGCTGAGGAAGACGAAGCCGGCTCTCAGCTGGCGGGTGATGAGGGTGCGGGTTTCGTCGGTCAGGCCGGGCCATTCGTTCTCGAGAATGGTCATGCAGATCTGGAGGTGGCGGGACTCGTCGCGGCCGATGCGCTGGAACATCTCGCTGAAGACGGGATGCTGGGTGCCCGACGCCATTCCCCGGAACAGCGTCGAGGCGGCCATCTCGCCCATCATGAAACTGGTGAAGAGCACCGGCAGCGAATATTTGCCGACGGCGGAGTTGTAGCCGGTCCAGTAGCGGCCGCCGTTGTGGTAGAGCCAGCCGATGTTGTTGTGGGCGGCCTTTTCCAGGTCGTCGGAAGGGGTCCAGTCGAGGGGGCCGCCGGGCCAGAGTTTGGCGATGGTGCGCTGGCAGCATTCCTCGTGGTTCATCTCGTCGCGGGTGATCGAGAAGAAGCACTTCCTGACCGGGTCCTCCTCGTGTTTCTCGAACGCCTGGATGGTGGCGCGGGCGAACACGGCCGGGCCGGAGGCGTCGAAGTTGGCCAGCACGGCGAACCAGTACATGATTCCGAGGCGCTGCTCCCGGGTGAAGTCGTCCGGGTTCAGGCCGTCCCAGGGCAGGTCAGCCGGGTTCCAGACCATGCGCTTCGACTTCTCGTAGATGGCGGCGAGCTTGTCCGTCTCGACCCGCCACTCCATGGGATAGATGTTGGGCTGCGGGATCTCCGGCGCAGGCCAGAAACCGCCCTCGGGGATCGTGAGGTCCGCCATGTTGTGACACCTCCTCTCCCAATCCTGCGGGTAAGCGTCACGGCTTTCAAGTACGGGCACGCGTTCACGCGCGGGGCTCGCGTCCACGCACGTACGGGCACGCGTTCACGCGCGGGCTCGCTGGGTGGCCGCCACGCAGACCAGGACCGCCACCGCGGCGACCACCGTGGCCGGGCCGAATCGTTCGCCCACGAGGAACCAGGCCCAGACGAGGGTCAGGACGGGCTGGGCGAGCTGGGTCTGGCCGGCCCGGGCTATCCCGCCCAGGGCGAGGCCCGCGTACCAGGGGATGAAGC
Source organism: Nonomuraea sp. (assembly GCA_036276095.1). Lineage (GTDB taxonomy): Bacteria > Actinomycetota > Actinomycetes > Streptosporangiales > Streptosporangiaceae > Nonomuraea. The sequence goes on from DASUCK010000614.1 coordinate 4,127, forward strand.
CGAGGAACATGGAGATCGCGGAGACGTACGCGAAGCCGGTGAGGGCTTGGGGGGTGAACGTCAGCGGGGTGGTGAGGGCCAGGACGGCGGCGACGGGGACCGTCAGGGGGAGGGACAGGACGAGCGTGTGGGAGATCACTTGCCAGCCGGGGGTCTGGCGGGCCAGCCGGCCGCCTTCGGTGTAGCCGACCGCGGCCGAGAGAAGGGCGGCGACCAGGAGAAGGTCGGGCCAGGCAGTCCGGCCCTGGTGCTGGGAGAGGGTGAAGGCGATGATCGCGACGGCGCCGGCGGCGCAGGCGGCCCAGAAGAGGGGGCGGGGGCGTTCGCCCGCCCTGAGTACGGCGCAGGCGGCCGTGGCGGCGGGCAGGAGGCCCGTGATGACGGCGGCGTGGGCGGTGCTCGAACCGAGCGCCAGGGCGAGGGTGCTGAAGACGGGGAAGCCGAAGACCACGCCCAGGGAGATCAGGGCGTACGAGTGCCAGAGGCGGCGGGGCGGGAGGAGGGGCCGGCCGGTGGCCGCGAGGCACGCTACGGCGAGTCCGCCGGCGACGGCGGCCCGGCCGATCGCCACGAGCCACGGGTTGACGCCGTGCATGGCGTGGACGGTCGCCGGGATCGATCCGGAGAAGGCCAGGACGCCCAGGAGGGCCAGCGCTGTGCCCCGGCGGCGGACACTCGCGTCCGGACGCGGGTCACCGGGCTCGGCGCTCCCGCCGCCGCTCCCGCCGCCGCTCCCGGCAGGCGGAAGGCCGCCGCGGCGGTCGTCCGGGGGGACCGCTACTCCTCGGGGAGCGATAGCGCTATTCTCATTCTTCATGAACAACGATAGCAGTATCGCCCAGATCGCCGCGATACTGCGGGAAGAGGCGGCCAGGCTGGGGCCGGGGGCGCGGCTTCCGTCCAGTCGGGAGATCATGCGCAGGCACAACGTCAGCCCCGTCACCGTGTCGCGGGCGCTCGGGCAGCTCGCCGCCGAGGGCAGGGTCGTGACGAGGCCGGGCAGCGGCGCCTTCGTGGCCCGGCATCAGGTCACGGCCGGCCAGGAGGCGGCGGACCTGTCGTGGCAGACCGTCGCGCTCGGCGACCGCGTGGTGGACGACGGGCCGGTGGCGGCGTTGCTGGCGCCCGTCCCCGAGGGGGCGGTGCCGCTGACCGGCGGATACCTGAACGCGGGGCTGCGACCGGACAAGCAGCTCGCGGCCGCGGCGGCGCGGGCGGCGCGCAGGCCGGACGCCTGGGCCGGGCCCCCGCTCGCGGGCGTTCCCGAGCTGCGCGGGTGGTTCGCGGCGCAGGCGGGCGGGGACGTGACGGCGTCCGACGCGCTGATCGTCAGCGGCGGGCAGGCGGCGCTCACGCACGCGTTCAGGGCGCTGGCGGCGCCGGGCACGCCGGTGCTGGTGGAGACGCCGACGTACCCGGGGGCGCTGGCGGCGGCGAAGGCGGCGGGGCTGCGGGCGACGGCCGTGCCGATCGACCGCGACGGCGTGTGTCCGGAGCTGCTGGCCGAGGCGTTCGCGGTGACGGGGGCGCGGGTGTTCTTCTGCCAGCCCACGCTGCACAACCCCACCGGCGCGACGCTGCCGGTCGACCGCAGGGAGCAGGTGCTGCAGGTGGCCAGGGCGGCGGGGGCGTTCGTGATCGAGGACGACTACGCCCGTGACCTGGCCGAGCACGCGCCGCCGTC
>DASUCK010000615.1:0-10722 GCA_036276095.1 Nonomuraea sp.
ATCGAGCAGCAGTTCGCGATCGAGTACCAGCCGGTCGTCGACCTCGCCACCTCGCGGGTGACGGCGGTCGAGGCGCTGGTGCGGTGGTGGCGCGGTTCGGTCTACGTGCCGCCCGAACAGTTCCTCGGGCCGGCCGAGGACACCGGGCTGATCGTGCCGCTCGGCGAGTGGATCCTACGCGAGGCGTGCCGCGAGGTCGCCGCCTGGCGGGCCTCGTCGTGGGACATCGGGCTGTCGCTCAACCTGTCGGCGCGGCAGATCACCGCGCCGCGGTTCGTCGAGACAGTCGAGGAGGCGCTGGCCGAGAGCGGCCTGCCGGCGTCCTCGCTCACCCTTGAGGTGATCGAGGAGATGCTGGTCGAGGACGCGGAGGAGACGATCAAGCGGCTGTCGGAGCTGCGTGCCCTCGGCGTGCGGCTGGCCATCGACGACTTCGGCACCGGCTACGCGTCGCTGGCGTTCCTCCGGCAGCTCCCGGTCGACATGATCAAGATCGATCCGTCGTTCGTGGCGGGGCTGGGCAGGGACGACACGCTGACGCTGCTCACCCGGACGATCGTGCGCCTCGGCCACGACCTCGGGCTGACCGTGGTGGCCGAGGGCATCGAGCGTCCCGAGCAGCTAGAGCTGCTGCGGAAGATGGGCTGCACCAGCGGGCAGGGCTTCCTGGTGGCCCGGCCCATGGCGGCGCGCGGCGTCGACTCACTCATGCGGACGAGTCTCACTGTTTGAGACATGTGTCCACCAAGTTGACATCAGGCCGTTCGGAGCGGCTATCGTGGACGACATGCTTCGCAGTGAGATTCTCGTAGTACTTCGCCGGCGCGCAGGCCGATAGCGAAGCACGACGACCTGCGCGCCGCCCCAAGCCCACCCATCCGGTGGGGAGGGGCCTTTTTTATGTCCTCAGCGAGCAGCCACGCAAGGAACGAGCCGATGACCGAACGCATGACAGGTGCACAGTCCCTGGTCAGGGCGCTGGAGCACGTGGGAGTCGACACCGTGTTCGGGATCCCGGGCGGCGCGATTCTGCCCGCCTACGATCCCCTCTACGACTCGACCAAGGTCCGGCACGTGCTCGTACGGCACGAGCAGGGCGCGGGGCACGCGGCCGAGGGTTACGCCCAGGCCACGGGCAAGGTGGGCGTGTGCATGGCCACCAGCGGCCCGGGCGCGACCAACCTGGTGACGCCGATCGCCGACGCGTACATGGACTCGGTGCCGATCGTGGCGATCACGGGGCAGGTGGCGAGCAAGGCGATCGGCACCGACGCCTTCCAGGAGGCGGACATCTCCGGCATCACCATGCCGATCACCAAGCACAACTTCCTGGTCACCGACCCCGCCGACATCCCGCGTACGATCATGGAGGCGTTCCACATCGCGTCCACCGGGCGGCCGGGGCCGGTGCTGGTCGACATCTCCAAAGACGCGTTGCAGTCGGAGACGACGTTCTCGTGGCCGCCGGTGATGCAGCTGCCCGGCTACCGCCCGGTCACGCGGCCCCACTCCAAGCAGATCCGCGAGGCCGCCAAGCTCATCGCCGAGTGCAAGCGCCCGATCCTGTACGTCGGCGGCGGCGTCCACAAGGCGCGCGCCTCCGCCGAGCTGCTCCAGCTGGCCGAGCTGACGCACATCCCGGTCATCACCACCCTCATGGCGCGCGGCACGTTCCCCGACAGCCACCCCCAGCACATGGGCATGCCCGGCATGCACGGCAGCGTGTCGGCGGTCGGCGCGCTGCAGAAGTCCGACCTGATCATCGGGCTGGGCGTGCGGTTCGACGACCGGGTGACCGGCGACCTGTCCACGTTCGCGCCGCACGCGAAGGTCGTGCACGCCGACATCGACCCGGCCGAGATCTCGAAGAACCGCCATGCCGACGTGCCCATCGTCGGCGACTGCAAGGAGGTCATCACCGACCTCATCGCCGTCATCAGAGCCTCCGGCCAGAAGGGCGACTACGCCGACTGGTGGAAGCAGCTCAACGGCTACAAGGAGACGTACCCGCTGGGGTACGAACCGTTCGCGGACGGCTCGCTGGCCCCGCAGTACGTGATGGAGCGGCTGAGCGCGATCGCCGGCCCCGACACCTACTACGTGGCCGGGGTCGGCCAGCACCAGATGTGGGCCGCCCAGTTCATCGACTACGAGAACCCCGGCACGTTCATCAACTCCGGCGGGCTCGGCACGATGGGCTTCGCCGTGCCGGCCGCGATGGGCGCCAAGATGGGCCGGCCCGACGCCACGGTGTGGGCGGTCGACGGCGACGGCTGCTTCCAGATGACCAACCAGGAGCTGGCCACGTGCGCGCTGGAAGGCGTGCCGATCAAGATCGCTGTGATCAACAACGGCAACCTCGGCATGGTCCGCCAGTGGCAGACGCTCTTCTACGACCAGCGTTACTCCAACACCGACCTGCAGGCGACACGCCGCATCCCCGACTTCGTCAAGCTGGCGGAGGCCTATGGTTGTGTGGGCCTGCGCTGCGAGCGGGCCGAGGACGTCGACGCCGTCATCAAGAAGGCCATGGAGATCAACGACGTGCCGGTCGTGGTCGACTTCGTCGTCCACCAGGACGCGATGGTGTGGCCCATGGTCGCGGCCGGCACCAGCAACGACGACATCAAGATCGCCCGGGACATGGCGCCGAAGTGGGAGAACGAGGATGAGTAGACACACGCTGTCCGTGCTTGTCGAGAACAAGCCGGGCGTCCTGGCGCGCGTGTCCGCGTTGTTCAGCCGGCGGGGGTTCAACATCGACTCCCTGGCCGTCGGGCCGACCGAACACGACGACATCTCGCGCATGACGATCGTCGTCAACGTCGAGGAGCTGCCCCTGGAGCAGGTCACCAAGCAGCTCAACAAGCTGGTCAACGTCCTGAAGATCGTCGAGCTCGACCCGTCGCAGTCCGTGCAGCGCGAGCTGATGCTGATCAAGGTCAGGGCCGACGCCGACAGCCGCTCCCACGTGCTGGAACTCGTCCAGCTCTTCCGCGCCCGCTGCGTCGACGTGGCGGCCGACGCCGTGACCATCGAGGTCACCGGCACCCCCGACAAGCTGGAGGCCTTCATCAAGGTGCTCGAGCCGTTCGGGATCAAAGAACTCGTACAGTCCGGGATGGTGGCCATCGGCCGCGGCGCCCGTTCCATCACCGACCGGTCCCTCAGGGCCTTGGACCGTACCGCGTAACCACTGAAAGGTTTGAACCAAGTGACCGAGATCTACTACGACGACCAGGCCGACCTGTCGATCATCCAGGGACGCCACGTGGCCGTGCTGGGGTACGGCAGCCAGGGCCACGCCCACGCGCTCTCCCTGCGTGACTCCGGCGTCGACGTCCGCGTCGGCCTGCCCGAGGGCTCCAAGAGCCGGGAGAAGGCGGAGAACGACGGGCTGCGGGTCGTCACCCCGGCGGAGGCCGTCGAGGAGGCCAACCTCACGATGATCCTCGCGCCGGACCACGTCCAGCGCGACCTGTACGCCCAGCACGTCGCCCCCAACCTGGTCGAGGGCGACGCCCTGTTCTTCGGCCACGGCCTCAACATCCGCTACGGCCTCATCGAGGCGCCCGAGGGCGTCGACGTGTGCATGGTCGCCCCCAAGGGCCCGGGGCACCTGGTGAGGCGTCAGTTCGAGGCCGGGCGCGGCGTGCCGTGCCTCGTCGCCGTCGAGAAGGACGCCTCCGGCAAGGCGCTCGACCTGGCGCTGTCGTACGCCAAGGGCATCGGCGGCACCCGCGCCGGCGCGCTGCGCACCACGTTCAAGGAGGAGACCGAGACCGACCTGTTCGGCGAGCAGGCCGTGCTGTGCGGCGGCGTGTCCGAGCTGATCAGGGCCGGCTTCGACACCCTCATCGAGGCCGGCTACCAGCCGGAGGTGGCCTACTTCGAGTGCCTGCACGAGATGAAGCTCATCGTCGACCTCATGTACGAGGGCGGCATCTCCAAGATGTACTGGTCCGTCTCCGACACGGCCGAGTACGGCGGCTACACGCGGGGCCCGCGCATCATCGGCGACGAGGCCCGCCAGGAGATGCGCCGCATCCTGGGCGAGGTCCAGGACGGGTCGTTCGCGCGGGAGCTGGTCGAGGAGTTCGACAGCGGGCAGAAGAAGTTCGGCCAGTACCGCGAGGAGCTGGCCGAGGACGCGATCGAGAAGACGGGCGCCAAGCTGCGCCCGATGATGAGCTGGCTCACCAAGGGCTAGTGGTTTGCGGTGCGCGGGCGGGTCATCCCCGGGTTCCCCGCCCGCGCACAAGGGTCATCTCCGGGGTTCCGGCCCGCGGACGAGGGTCATCTCCGGGTTCCGGCCCGCCGGCGAGGGTCCTTCCGGCTTCCCGCCCGCGCGGGAGGGCACCTGCTCAGCGGAGCGGGGGCAGGAGGCCGCGGTCGAGGGCCGTGGTCACCGCCGCTGTCCGGTCGGAGACGCCCAGTTTGCCGAACACCCGCAGCAGGTGCGTCTTCACGGTCGCCTCGCTGATGAACAGCCGCCGGCCGATCTCCGCGTTGGTCAGCCCCCGCGCCACCAGCGCCAGCACCTCCGCCTCCCGCCGCGACAACGACTCGGCCACCGGCGCCCGCATCCGGGTGACCAGCTTGGTGGCCACCGACGGCGACAGGACGGTCTCGCCGCTGCGGGCGGCGGCCACGGCGGCGACCAGGTCGGCGCGGGAGGTGTCCTTCAGCAGGTAGCCGGCCGCGCCCGCCGCGACCGCCCGCACGATGTCCTGGTCGGTCTCGTACGTCGTCAGCACGATCACCCGGCTCTCCGGCCGGTCGGCCAGGATGCGCTCGATCGCGCTCACCCCGTCGCCGCCCGGCATGCGCAGGTCCATGAGGATGACGTCGGGGGTCAGCTCGCGCGACCGCACCACGGCCTCGTCGCCCGAGCCCGCCTCGCCGACGACCGCGATCCGCGGGTCGGTCTCCAGCATGCCGCGCAGCCCGAACCGGACGACGGGATGGTCGTCCACCAGCAGCACCGTGATGGTCACGCCGCCTCCTCGACGGGCAGTCGCACGCTCACGTAGCCTCCTCGACGGGCAGTCGCACGCTCACGTCGCCTCCTCGACGGGCAGCCGCACGGTCACGTCGGTGCCCTGCCCGGGAGCGGAGCGTACCGTGAACACGCCGCCCGCCTGCTCGGCGCGGTGCCGCATCGCGCGCAGCCCGTACCCGCCGCCGTCCGGGGCGCCGCCGGGGGAGAAGCCGCGGCCGTCGTCGCGGACGCGGAGGGCGACCTCGCGCTCACCGTACTCGACGGAGACGGCCACCGACGCCGGCGCGGCGTGTTTGCGGGCGTTGGCGAGCGCCTCCTGCGCCGACCTGACCAGCACCACCTCGGTACGCGGCCGCAACGGCCGCGACCGCCCCGTCACCGCGAACGTCGCCGCCACGTCCAGCTCGTCGCCGACCCTGGCGGTGATCCGGCGTAGCGCCTCGTCGAGCGTGGAGCCGTCCAGCGGGGCGGGGCTGAGCGCCTCGATGAGCGCCCGGGCCTCGGCGAGGTTCTCCCGCGCGGTCCGTACGGCCAGTTCCAGGTGCCGTGCCGGGTCCGGCTGCGCCTCGGCGGCCTGGATGAGCATGATGATGCTGGTGAAGCCCTGGGCGAGGGTGTCGTGGATCTCGCCGGCGAGGCGTTCGCGTTCGGCCAGCGCGCCGCGTTCGACCGACAGCCGCGCCACCTCCGCCCGGCTCGCCTCCAGCTCGGCGATCAGCTCGGCGCGTTCGCGGCTCTGCGTGGTGATCCGGTCCAGCCACACGCCGAAGACGAGGCAGAAGAAGATGGTGATCGCCGCGACGGTCGCGAGGTTGAACGCTCCTCCCCAGTTCCGGTCGAACAGGACGAAGCGGAAGGCGAGTGGCAGGCACAGCGCGATCACGCCGGCGATCGCCTGGTCGCGCTTCGGCAGTGCCATGAACGCCTGCGGGCACAACCCGAACAGGGCGAACGACGTGGCCGGCTCCAGCATGACGACCGGGGCGAACAGCGCGACCAGCACGGTGATGTAGAGGACGCCGCGCCACAGGGACTCGCTCGCGATGGCGGGCCGGCCGATCCACAGGTACGCGGGGATGATCGCCAGCAGCAGCCCCACCTCGACGGCCTTCCACGGCCAGGCCGTGTCGGCGAACAGCAGGAACGCCGAGGGCACGAGCACGGCGGCGAAGAGCATGACCTCCCAGCCGCGCCGGTCGTCCTCCCACGCGTGCGGACCGGCCGCCCCGGTGGGGCGGCCGGTGCCGACCGCGGGCTCCCGTGCCGCGGTCATCCGTCGCGGCGGCCCTTCCAGCGGAACGTCGTCAGGCACAATACGAAACCTCCGATGACCCAGGCTCCCAGGACGAGCGCCACGCGGTCCAGTTCGTACGACCCGGCCGGCTCCAGGGAGGCCCCCGCATCCCCCAGGAACACCGACCGGAAACCCTGGCACATCCACTTCAGCGGGAAGAACGACGCGATCCGCACCACCCACTCCGGCAGCTCGGCAAGCGGGATGAACACTCCCGAGATGAACTGGAGGATCACGAACGGCATCGTGATCACCGCCGACGCGCTCTTGGCCGACCGGGGGACGCTGCTCGCCGCGATGCCCAGCAGTGCCGAGCCGACGATGCCGAGGAGCGCCACCCAGGCGAAGGTCAGCCAGGCGCCGGCGTCGGCGGGGGCCGGGAGGTCGTACCGGGTGAAGCCGATGGCCAGCAGGACGGCGGCCTGGATCGCCGCGGAGACGAGAACCTGGACGGCCTTGCCGAAGAAGTACGCCTGGCGCGGGAGCGGCGTGCCGGCCAGCCGCTTGAGCGTGCCGTCCTCGCGGTCCACCGCGATGCCGATGGCCAGGCTCTGGAACGCCGTCATGACGCCGGCGCCGAGCAGGCCGGCGACGTACACCTGCGAGACCGTGATCCCGGTGCCCTCGAACCGGCCCGAGAAGATCGAGCCGAAGATGACCAGCAGGATGATCGGGAAGGCGAAGATGAAGATCGCCGAGTCGCGCTCGCGGAAGAACATCTTGAGCTCTATCCCGGCCCTGGCCCACCCGAGCCGCAGACTCGACGGCAGGTCACGCCCGGCGCGGGGGGCGACCGTCGGCGCGGCGGGCGGGGCGGTGGTGGTCTCGTTCATGCCCGGCTGCCTTCCTGGACGAGGCTCAGGTAGACGTCTTCGAGGGTGGGGCGGGTGACGGTCAGGCCGGGGATCTCGCCGCAGAAGCGGCCGGTCAGCTCCGCCACCGTCCTGGTGGGGGTGTCGGTCTCGACGGTCCTGCGCACGCCGTCCTCCACCCAGCCGACGCTGGCGCCGGCGGCGGCCCGGCCGCCCAGCGTGGCGAGGTCGCCGTCGGCCACGACGCGACCCTTCGCGATCACCGCGACGCGGTCCGCGAGCGCCTCGACCTCGTCGAGGTAGTGGGTGGTCAGCACGATGGTGGTGCCGTCGCGGGCGAGGCCGCCGATCAGGTCCCAGAACCTCCGGCGGGCCTCCGGGTCGAACCCCGTGGTCGGCTCGTCGAGGAAGAGCAGCTCGGGCCGGCCGACGATGCCGAGCGCCACGTCCACCCGGCGGCGCTGGCCACCGGACAGAGCTCGGATGCGGCTGCCCGCCTTCTCCGTCAGTCCGACCGTGGCGAGCACCTCGTCCGGGTCGCGCGGGTCCGGGTAGTAGGCGGCGAAGTGGCGTACGGTCTCGCGTACCGTCAGCTCGGCCGCGTCGTTCGCGGTCTGCGACACGATGCCGAGCCGGGACCGCCACGCGCGGGTCGGGTGACCGGGGTCGACGCCGAGCACGGTGACCTCGCCCGCGTCCCGGGTCCGGTGCCCCTCCAGGATCTCGACCGTGGTGGACTTGCCCGCGCCGTTCGGCCCGAGAATGGCGAAGACCTCGCCCTGGTGGATGTCGAGGTCGACGCCGCGGACGGCGGGCACGTCTCCGTACCTCTTGGCCAGGCCGCGGACCTTCACCGCTGGTTGCGTCATGCTTCGACGATCCGCCGCGGCGGCTTTCGGGGGTACCCACGACCGGTTGAATCCGGTTGTCCACCGTTCGATGGACACGCCCGGCGCTCGCGGCGGACGGGTAATACCGGAAAGTCCGGATCGGCTTGACTGGCGATCTTAGATGCACAAGATTGTTCGCGTCTCTCTGGACGATTCCGAGGAAAACCCCATGAAAGCAACCATTCTCGGCGTTGCCGTGGTCGCGGGCCTGGTGCCTCTCACCGCGACCCCCGCGCAGGCGGCGCCCAAGATCGACCCGGTCAGGGCGCTCAAGGCCGAGTTGACCCGCGGCAACGCCGTCAACGTGCAGTCCACCGCCAAGGTGACGTACGCGGCCGGCCAGTACGCCACCTCCACCCTGGACGGCACGATCGGTTTCGACACGCGTGGCGCGGCCGCGGCCGACGTCGCGCACACCCTGGAGTACAGCAAGGGCCTGCTCCCCGGCATGAAGAAGGCGCACCCGGAGGAGACCGAGGCCCTGCGGCAGGGGCCGGTCCGGACGATCGCGTCCGGGAAGGTGAGCTACGTCTCCGGGCCGGTGGTCGACGCGGGCCTGCCCCCGAGCGCGAGCTGGGTGCGATACGGAGGCACCGACGTGCCGTCCGGCAACCTGCTGCTCGACGTGCTGGAGCCGGCCACGCTCAAGACGCTGCTGGCCCACCGCACGTCGGCCGGCGGCATGGTGGTGAAGGGCACGATCAAGGCGAGCGAGCTGGCGAAGGTCTCCTCCTCCTTCGTCGACCGGTACGGCACCGGCGGCAAGAAGGGCCACGCCGGCAAGGTCTCGTACACGCTGTGGTTCGGTGAGGGCGGCCTGGTCGAGCGGTTGTCGGCCAAGGGCGTGCTGACGTTCGCCAAGACGTCGATCCAGGTCGAGTCCGAGACCCGCTACTCCGACTGGGGCCGTCAGGTGACTGTCCTGCTGCCGCTGGAGGGCGACGTGGTCGACCGGGACGAGATCGCCGACGCCGTCCCGGCCGACGCTCCCGGCATCTGGAGCTGACCGCGCGTGGCGCGGTCGCGGGTACCCGGCCTCCGTGACCGCGTCGGCGCAGCGCCCGCCGAGGACGGCCGCCGCGAGCCTGCGGATTCTCTACCTGATGCCCTTCCATGACGTGTGTCGAGGTATCGAGACACCGCAAATCTTGAGAATACTTTTCTGAACGAAGGTGGGCCCTGGAGGGGGCAGGGTCAACTCGACATGTGTCGGCGTTTGCCGCGCTCTGCCGTTCGGTGCGGCTTCCACGGCTCCGGCGGGCCGCGCCAGGCCGTCCTCGCCCCGGATCCCTTCCCGATCCGTGATAAAAATACCGGTATAGTTATCGTGGGCCGCGCGAGGAGGGGCAGTGATCGAGCTGAAGACCGCAGGGGAGATCGACGCGATGCGGGAGGCGGGCCGGGTGGTGGCCGCCGTCCACGCCGCGGTGCGCGAGGAGGCCGCCGTCGGCGTCTCGCTCAAGAGGCTGGACGAGGTGGCCACGACCGTCATCGAGGAGGCCGGGGCGGGGGCGTCATTCCTCGGCTACCACCCGTCGTTCGGCGCGACCCCGTACCCGGGCGTGATCTGCACCTCGGTCAACGGCGTCATGCTGCACGGGCTGCCGACGCCGTACCGGCTGCGGGACGGCGACCTGATCAGCGTGGACTGCGGCGCGTACGTGGACGGGTGGCACGCCGACGGCACGGTCAGCTTCACGGTCGGCGAGCCGCGCGAGGAGGACACCAAGCTGGTCAGGGTCGCCGAGGAGACCCTGGCCGCGGGCATCGCCGCGGCCCTGCCCGGCGGCCGCATGGGCGACATCGGGCACGCCATGTCCACCGTCGGCCGCGGCGCCGGCTACGGCATGCAGAACGACTTCGGCGGCCACGGCATCGGCCGCGCCATGCACGAGCCGCCGTTCGTACCCAATGAGGCCATGCGGGGGCGCGGCCTGCGGCTCAGGCCCGGCCTGGTGATCGCGATCGAGCCGAGCCTGATGGCCGGGGGCGGCGACGAGTACGTGATGGCCGCAGACGGCTGGTCGGTGTGCTCGGCGGACGGCAGCAGGAGCGTGCACGTCGAGCACACGGTAGCGATCACCGCGGACGGCCCGATCGTCCTCACTCTGCCCTAGTTTTCTTCTGGCCAGGGAAGGGGTGCACCTTCACCAGCTGAGGACACCGATACGTCAAGAAGGGTGATCTTCGGCACTGCTTCTCCCACGTCACCTATTTCCCCAGGTCAAGGCCGAAAATCGGGGTGTTTGTCGAAAGGGGACATAGGGCAGATCTTCAGCCGATAGCTACGGAGAGTAGTCGTTAGGCATCAGAGGAGAAGCACATGTATAGAGCAGGGCTCATCCTGGCCGGCCTCGTCGGCGGGATGGTCACGTTCGGCGGCTCCGCGCTAGCTGTGTCACCCACCGTTACCGCCGAGACCACCTACACCGCCATCCTGCCGGGGCCGAACCACGGCAAGGACGACGGCAAGGAGCTGGACTTCGGCGAGTGGAACAACTTCGGCGAGGACAACGACATCCTTGACCTTGACCTCCTGAACGAGCTCCTCAGCAGCGTCCTGAGCGGCTGACAAAGCGCGTACGAAGGGGTCCTTCCGGTCGGGACGGACCCCTTCGCCGTGCTCGGACGATGTTCCGCACCCGGGACGGCCGGCCCCGCCGGCCCCGTCGACGCATCGTCCGGCAGCGCCGGCAGCTGCGCGACTTCTGGCGTGGTGAGGCG
>DASUCK010000616.1:0-13075 GCA_036276095.1 Nonomuraea sp.
ATCCAGGCGGGCAGCGAGAAGCCCAGCTGCTGGACGAGAAAGCCGAAATATCCGGAAATGCCGATGGCGACGACCGCCACGATCGCCGTGTACTCCAGCAGCAGATCCCACCCGATGAACCAGCCCACGATCTCGCCGAGCACCGCGTACCCGTACGTGTAGGCCGAGCCCGCCTTCGGGATCATGCCGGCGAACTCGGCGTAGGAGAAGGCCGCCGCCGCGCTGGCGACTCCCGCGATCAGGAACGACACCAGCACCGCCGGCCCCGCCGTCTGGTTGGCCACCGCCCCGGCCAGGGCGAAGATGCCCGCGCCGATGATGCCGCCGACGCCGATCGCGGTGAGCTGCCACAACCCGAGCGACCGGGACAGCTCACCCTCGTGCTCCTCCGCGATCTGCTCGACCGGCTTGCGGCGGAACACGCCGCCTCGCGTCGCGGCCATGACAGCCTCCTCAGCGTCATCGTCCCTTTCCCGGCATCTATCCGGCTCGGCCGCGGCCATACGGCCACGTCCCGGGATTTGACGACTTCGTGGCCGTCCCGCAGGGGTTCCCGCCCGCTGGGCACGGGGAACGGAAGGACGTCGACGCCGCCCTCGTCACCACGTCCCTACGACCGGCTCGTGCCGATCATCACGGCCTCCGCCGCTTACTAAGGCGCCGCCTCCTCAGGCGCCTTCCCGAAGTCGGCCGGGACCGGGCGGCCGCGGTCGAGGGTGGCGAACAGCTGCTCCCACAGCGGCATGACGACCTGCGGCGTGTAGCCGTGGGCGGTCTCGGCCGCGGCGGCGCCCATGCGCGAGCGCAGCTCCCGGTCGCCCATCACCTGCGCCAGCGCCTCGCCCAGCTTCGGCACGTCACGCGGCGGCACCAGCAGGCCGTCCTTGCCGTGCGTCAGCACGTCGGCCGGGCCCGTCGGGCAGTCGAAGGCGACGATCGGCAGCGCGTGGCCCATCGCCTCGATCATCGCCATCGGCAGGCCCTCGATGCGGGAGCTGAGCGCGTAGACCGACGCCTTGGTCAGCTCTTCGTGGATGCGGTCGCTGCGGCCCATCAGCGTGACGCGCCCGCCCATGCCGTGCTCGTCGATGCGGGCCTGCAGCCGCTCCTGCGACGGGCCGGAGCCGAAGATCCGCAGCGTCCACCCGGGGAACGCCTCCGCCACCGAGGCGAACGCCGGGATCAGCATGTCGAACCCCTTCTGCGGCACCAGCCGGCCCACCGCGATCACGACCGGGTTGTGGTGGTCGGAGTGTTTGCGGTGTTCCATGGCCACGGCATTGGGGATGCGCACGACGGGTGTCTTGTCGAAGATGGCACGGTATTCGGCCCGGCTGGTCTCCGTCAGCACCGCGATCGCGTCGAAGGCGCCGTAGTGGCGGGCGATCTCCTCCCGGACGGCCGAGTGGTAGGACGCCAGGTTCATGTGCTCCTGCGCCACCCGGATGATCTTGCGTGAGCCCTTGCGGGCGGAGATCAGGTTGAGCGCCGGGCGGGTGGTGACCAGGATGCCGTCGCTCAGCGACGACACGTAGTCGATCACCGCCGCCTCCACCCGCTCGGTGAAGTACTCGGCGGCGAACTCGCCGTACGGGACGATCTTGCCGCGGGCCCGCCGCCACACCTTGCGGGCCAGCGAGTCGGCCCGGACGCCGTCGCGCTGGTCGACCAGCGACGACATCCGCACCCGCGCGTCGATCTCGAACTGCGGTTTGGTGCGCCGCCGCACCACGCTGACGATCTCGACGTCGTGGCCCGCCTCGACCATCGCGTTGGCCTGGCTGACCACCGTACGGATGGTGCCGCCCATGCCGTAGGCGTGGAGCAGCATGTAGCGGATCTTCACGGGAGGTACCCCCAGGTGCGGCACATGCCCTTCAGCACGTCGGGGATCTCCTCGGCCTTCGGCAGCTCGCGGCCGGGCTGCACCTGACCGGAGCGGATCTTGTCCTTCCAGTCGCCGAGGCCCTTGATCGCCACGTCGGGTGCGCCGTAGGTCAGCATCTGGGGCGCCCACTCCACCGTGAGGAAGTCGCAGATCGCGCGCAGCGTCTTCTCCGGCTCGTCGGTGAGATCCTCGTAGCGCACCGTCAGGCCGGTCAGCGCCGACCTGGCGCGCTCCACCGCCTTCATGTAACGCAGCGCGTCGGCCGCCGCCTCGTCGGGAGTGCGCTTGTCGGGGCTGGCCTCGTGCCAGGAGGTCGCGATCGAGGCCGGGTGGCGCAGCAGGAACACGTAGCGCGCGTCGGGCCAGCAGGCCGCGATGCGTTCGTGGGCGAAGGCGTTGGCGGGCGTCTTGTCGACGATGAACCGCTTGCCGCTGCGGACCAGCTCGCGGTGGAGCACGCGGTCCCACAGCAGATGCTCCAGGTCGGCCTTGTTGTGACCGAGCGCGTCCATCGCCTTCTCGGCCAGGGCGGTGCCGAAGTCGACGCTCAGGCGGCGTACGTGGAGCTCGTGCGGGGCGTGCAGGTCCGGGTGGGCGTTGAGCATCGAGCGCAGCAGCGTCGAGCCGGACCGGACGGGCGAGATGACGAACACGGGCGCCCTGAGCAGGCGGTCGGCCTCCGGGTCGGCCGGCGGGCGGAACGGGACGTGGGCGGCCTTGGGCCGCGCCGTGGCGGGCTTGGGCCGCTCGGCGGGTTTGCCGGCCTTGCTCACCCGTTCGATCCGGATGCCCGCGTGCCTGGCCAGCGCGCCGGTGATCTTACGCTGCCACTTCATGCTGGTGGAGGTTACTGCCCTTGCCTGGGGATTGACTGGGAACGGGACGTGCCCGCGTGCGGCGGTGCGTCCCTTACTCCAGCAGTCTGCCGTATCCGGAGACCGTTCGCGTCACTGAATGCGACGTTCGCGGCCCGCCCACGCCTTTTCCCGCAGGACGTACTTCTGGATCTTCCCGGTGGACGTCTTCGGCAGCTCCCCGAACACCACCACCTTGGGCACCTTGAACCGCGCCAGCCGCTCCCGCACGTGCTCTCTGATGTCCTCCGCGGTCGCGGTGGCGCCCGCACGCAGGGTCACGTACGCGGCCGGGACCTCGCCCCACATGTCGTCCGGCACCGCGATCACGGCCGCCTCCAGCACGGCCGGGTGGTCGGCGATGGCCTGCTCCACCTCGACCGACGCGATGTTCTCCCCGCCCGAGATGATCACGTCCTTGCTGCGGTCGCGCAGCTCCACGTACCCGTCCGGGTGGAGCACGCCCAGGTCGCCGGTGCGGAACCAGCCGTCCGGCGCGGCCTCCGAGGTCGCCTCGGGGTCCTTGAAGTAGCCGAGCATGACGTTGTTGCCGCGCAGCGCGATCTCCCCGACGGTGACGCCGTCGGCGGGCACGTCGGCGCCGGTCGCGTCCACGACCCGGGCGGCACACGAGATCATGTTGCCGACGCCCTGGCGGGCCCTCAGCCGGGCCTGCTCGGCCTCGCCGAGCCCGTCCCACTCCGGCCGCCAGTCGCAGATCATCGCCGGGCCGAACGTCTCCGTCAGCCCGTACAGATGGATGACGTCGAAGCCCAGGCCCGCCATGCGCCGCAGGATCGCCGGCGAGGGCGGGGCGCCGCCGGTCGCGACCCGCACGGTGCGCTCCAGCGGCGCGGCGTCGGCGGCGTAGGCCAGCATCGACAGCACCGTCGGGGCACCCTCCAGGTGGGTCACCCGCTCGGCCCGGATCAGCCGCCACACCTCGGCCGGGTCGATCCTCGGCAGGCACACGTGCGTGCCGCCGGCCGCGGTGACCGCCCACGGGAAGCACCAGCCGTTGCAGTGGAACATCGGCAGCGTCCACAGGTGCACCGTGGACGGCGACAGCCCGGCGTGCCCCACCATGGCCAGCGCCTGCAGGTAGGCGCCGCGATGGTGGTACATGACCCCTTTCGGGCGGCCCGTGGTGCCCGAGGTGTAGTTGATCGACAGCAGGGACCGCTCGTCGGACGGCGTGACGGCCCGCGGGGTGGCGTCCGCCAGCAGGTTCTCGTACTCCTCGCCGCCGCGGATGCGGCGCGGCGGCACCGGCAGCCCGGCCAGCGCGGCGTCGACCAGGTCGTCGAACACCGGGTCGTGCACCAGCACCGCCGCCTCGGAATGGCCCAGGATGTAGCCGACCTCGCCGGGTGACAGCCGCGTGTTGATCGCCACCAGCGGCGAGCCCGCCCACGGCACGCCGAACGCCGCCTCCAGGTTCATGGACGTGTTCGGCGCCAGCACCGCCACCGGACGCCGCCGCGCCGGCGCGGCCAGCCCGCCGGCGAGCCGTCGGCACCGCTCGCGCATCTCCCGGTAGGTGAATCGCCGCTCCCCGTCGACGACCGCGACGCGGTCGCCGTGCGCGGCCGCCGCCCGATCGAGGTAGGAGACCGGGGTCAGCGGCTCGTACGACAGGCCGTCCGGCTGGGGCATGCCAGTGCTCCCTTCTTCGGGAATGGTCCTACCCGCTGCCATCGTCGGCCGCTCCACACCCCTCGAACAAGAGACACCGGGCCACGGGAGCCTGGGCCCACCGGCCATCTATACGTTCCAAGCGGACAACGTGTACAAGAACATGTTCAAGGGCGAGGGCGCCACCACGTACACGGTCGCCTCCAACCTGCACACCCCGGCGTGCGGGTACCCCTTCGAGAAGGGAGCCCGCTACCTGGTGTTCGCCACGCGGGAGGACGGCATGCTGACCGAGCCGGTGCCGGGCGTGCGGCTGACCTCCCACCTGTGCTCCGGCAACGTCCCGCTCGACCGGGGCACGGGGCCGCTGCGGCCCGGCGACGAGCGCGCCGCCGGCCACGAGACCCTGGCCGACCGGGTGGACCCGGCGCTGGTCGCCGCCCTCGGTGCCCCCTCGCCCGTCCGCGCGACCGCGGGGTCGGCGGGGGCTCCGGCGACGCCCACGGCCGCCGACCCACCGGCGGCGGCCCCGGCCGCCGCGGGAGCCGCCGAGGGAGCCGCCGCGTCGGATGCGGCCTGGGCCTTCGCCGGCCTGGCTGTGGTCGCGCTGGTGCTGGTCAGCGGAGTGCTGGTGCTTCGCCGCCGCGCTCGTACGTCCGGGTCCGCGCATGAGGGGTGACCCCGTGGAGACGGCCAGCCGCCTGGGGGACGGGTAGGCGTCGTCGCCGCGGGCGTACACGAGGGCCCGGCGGCCGCCGCCGTCGTACGTGGCCGGTCGTCGCGCGGACCGTCCGGTCAAGACGTCGCACTTGGGACGAATATTAGGCAGATCTTTGACGGTCGTCATAGAAGTGCCTTACATTGGCGAGCGTCGCCAGGATCCCGCGTGTTTGAGGTGGAATAGATGGATTTGTCGGGCAAGGTGGCCGTGGTCACGGGGGCCGGTCGCGGGCTCGGGCAGGCGTACGCGGAGGCGCTGGCCGCCACCGGCGCGGCCGTCGTCGTCAACGACGTGGACGAGGTGGCCGCCGCCCGCGTCGTCGCGGCGATCGCCGCCGCGGGCGGCAAGGCCGTGGCCGTGGCGGGCGCGGTCGGCGCGACCGAGGTCGCCGAACGGCTGGTCGGCACCGCGGTCAAGGAGTTCGGCCGGCTCGACGTGATGGTGGCCAACGCCGGCATCCTGCGCGACCGGGTGCTGTGGAAGATGTCCGACGAGGATTTCGACTCCGTCGTCGAGGTGCACCTGCGGGGCACGTTCACCTGTGCCCGCGCGGCCGCCGTACGCATGCGCGAACAGGGCGAGGGCGGTCGGCTGATCCTCGTGTCCTCCCCGGCCGGCCAGCGCGGCAACGTCGGCCAGACCAACTACGCCGCCGCCAAGGCCGGCATCGTCGCCATGGCCCGCACCTGGGCGATGGAGCTGGCCAGGGCCGGCGTCACGGTGAACGCCGTCGTCTCGGTCGCCGCCACCGAGATGACCAGGACGATCCCCGCGTTCGCGCCCGTCCTGGAGGAGGCCGAGCGAACCGGCGCCCCGCTGCCCGGCTGGCTGCGCAAGGACGAGGGCCTCGGCACCGTCGAGGACGTCGCCGGCCTCGTCGTCTACCTGGCCTCCGACGCCTCCGCCGGGGTCACCGGCCAGGCCATCGGCGTCGGCGGCGACAAGCTGTCCCTCTGGTCCCACCCGAGCGAGAAGGCCGTCGCGTACGCCGACGGTGGCTGGACCGCCGACGCCATCGCCGCCTCCTGGCACGCCACGGTCGGCGCCGCCCCGGAGACGTACGGCATCCCCGCCCCGAATCCCCCCTCGCCCTGACCCGCCGGCCCCGCCACGACCCGCATGGAGCAGTCATGACCATCACCGTCCACGGCCTGGCCGAGCTGAAGGCGCTGGCCGGGAAGGACCTCGGCCGCAGCGGCTGGCTGGAGGTCACCCAGAAGCGGGTGAACACCTTCGCCGACGCCACCGGCGACCACCAGTGGATCCACGTCGACCCCGAGAGGGCCGCGAACGGGCCGTTCGGCGGCACGATCGCGCACGGCTATCTCACTCTCTCCCTGCTCATCCCGCTCTTCGCCGAGGTGCTCGACATCCGGGGCGTGCGGATGAGCGTCAACTACGGCTTGGACAAGGTCCGCTTCCCGAGCCCGGTCCGGGTCGGCGGCCGGATCCGCCTGGCCGCCGAGGTGGCCGAGGTCGCGGACGTGCCCGGCGACGGCGTGCAGATGCTGCTCGACTTCACCGTGGAGATCGACGGCGCGGCCAAGCCCGCGTGCGTCGCCCGTGCCGTCTACCGGCACTACGCCTGACCCCGGCCGAGGTGACGGCCGCGGGCGGCGAGGCCGCCGTCTAAGGAGGCCGCCGGACGGGCTCACGCTCTCCTCGGCGCGCCCGCTGCAGCGGCGCCTCGCCCGGCCACCAGCCGGCCGGGGGCTCGGGGCCGGGCCAGGACCCTTCCGCCGACAACCCCGGATGACCCGACAGGAGACGCCCTCATGCAGAACGCAGGCATCGGCGGCTGGCCGGCACGGCGGGCGCGGATGACGCCGGACCGCACGGCGTTCGTCCTCGGGCCGCGCTCCCTGACGTACGCCGAGGTCCACGAGCGGGTGACCAGGCTGGCGTCCCGGCTGCGGGACGGCGGCGTGCGGGCCGGCGACCGGGTCGCCTACCTGGGCCAGAACCACGTCGCGTGCGCCGAGACCATGTTCGCCGCGCACGTGCTCGGGGCGATCTTCGTACCGCTCAACTTCCGGCTGGCGGCGCCGGAGATCGACTACATGCTCGGCCACTGCGGCGCGAAGGTCCTGGTCTACGCGCCGCGGTGCGCCGACGTGGTGCGCTCGCTGCCCGGCTCGCCCGGCGCCTCGGCCCTGGACGAGATCGTCGCCCTGGATTCCCCCGCGCCGGGGGAGCGGCACTACGAGAGCTGGCTCGCCGAGGGCGACCCCACGCCGATCGACGTGCCGGTGAGCCCCGGCGACCTGGCCCTCATCCTGTACACCTCCGGCACCACGGGGCGGCCCAAGGGGGCCACGCTCAGCCATGCCAACCTGATGTGGAACACGTTCAACGTGCTCGTCGGGGTCGACGTGGCCGGCGACGAGACGACGCTGGTCAGCGCGCCGCTGTTCCACGTGGCGGCGCTGAACCAGACGCTGCTGCCGACGTTCGCCAAGGGCGGCCGCTCGGTCATCATGCCGTCCTGGGACGTGGACGCCTGCTTCGACCTCATCGAGCGGCACCGCGTGACGTGGATGTTCGGGGTCACCACGATGTTCGCCGCGCTGGCCGCCTCGCCGCGCTGGCCGCACGCGGACCTGTCGTCGGTGCGCACGCTGATGGCCGGAGGAGCACCGGTCCCGCCCGCGCTGATCCGGACGTACCAGGAGCGTGGGCTGGTCTTCTGCCAGGGGTACGGGCTCACCGAGACCGCGCCGGGGGCGACGTTCCTGGAGGCCGGCCAGAGCGAGCGCAAGGCCGGCTCGGCCGGCGTGCCGGTGCTCTTCACCGGCGTCCGCGTGGTGCGGCCCGACCTCACCGACGTGGGCCCCGGCGAGCCCGGCGAGGTCCTCATCCAGGGCCCGAACGTCACCCCCGGCTACTGGGACGACCCGGCCGCCACGGCCGCCGCCTTCACCGAGGACGGCTGGTTCCGCTCCGGCGACGTCGCCACCCTCGACGAGGACGGACACCTGTACATCGTGGACCGGGTCAAGGACATGTACATCTCCGGCGGCGAGAACGTCTACCCGGCCGAGGTCGAGTCGGCCCTGTTCGCGCACCCGGCGGTCGCGGAGGCGGCGGTCGTCGGGGTGCCGGACGCGACGTGGGGGGAGAGCGGGCGCGCGTTCGTGGTCGTCCGCGCCGGGCACGCGGTCACCGGCGAGGAACTGCGCGAGTTCCTCCGGTTCCGCCTCGCCACGTACAAGATCCCCCGGTACGTCACGTTCGTCGAGGAGCTGCCGAAGACCGGCTCCGGCAAGATCCAGAAGAGGGGTCTGCGCGACCTGCCCGCCCCCAAGGCCCCATGACCGGCGCGTCCTACGGCGCGGTGGCCTTCGGGGACGGCAACACGGCCAGCTCGGCGGCGTACGCGTCCGGCGGAGCCGCCAGCACCCACACGATCATCTCGGCCAGCGTCTCCGGCCGGACGCAGGCCGCCGGATCGTACGGGCGGCCGAACGACCGCCTGACCTCGCGCAGCAGCTCGGTCGCCGTCGCCGCCGGGTAGACCGTCGTCACCCGCACGCCGTGGGCCGCCTCCTCCTGGCGCAGCGACCCGGCCAGCTCCCGGAGCCCCGCCTTGCTCCCCACGAACGCCGCCCACCGCGGCACCCCGGTCATCCCGGGCGAGGCGTTGACGAAGATCACGTGTCCGCGCGACCGCCGCAACGCGGGCAGGGCGAGCCGTACGAGCTCGGCGGCGGACGCCACGTTGACGGCGAACGTCCGCTCCCAGGTCTCCGGATCGCCCTCCGCCACGGCCGCGATGGGCGAGACGCCCGCACAGTGAATCAACGCGTCCACCGCAGCCAACACCCCCGGCCCCGGCCGCGCTCCGCTCCGGCCTGGCCGCGTCTCGCCGACGGCCGCTCCCGCGCCGGGGTCATTCGCACCCGCGCCCGGCTCAGCCTGTCCCGGAGCCGTCCCGGACCCGTCCGGGCTCCTTGCCGGCCCGGCCAGGGCGGCGGCCAGGGTCGCGGGGCGGGAGAGGTCCGCCTCGATCCTTCGTACGGGCGCGTCGAGCCGGTCCAGGTCCCGGCCGACGGCGGTGACCTCGTACCCGGCCTTCAGCAGCGCGCCGACCAGCGCCGCTCCGATCCCGCCGGTGGCCCCGGTCACCAGTACGTGTCCCATGACAACCCTTTCGTCCGCTTCTGTCGCCGAGGTTCGCCGGGCCTTCCGTAGCCCGTCACCGGCGATCCATAAACCTACAGTCACGTAAGAGTAAAGTGCGGGCGACCATCGGACCGTTCGAAGGACACCCGTTGCGGCACGTCACGCCCAGCGAGCCCGCCGACCACGTCGAAGGCGCGTTCCCCGGCGTGACGGGTTCAGGCAGGACGGGGATCGGCGGGCCGAACCCGGGCGGGACGGGGCCCGGCGGGGCTCGCCGGGCGCGGCGCGGCGGCCTGGAGGCGCTGGCGGCGTAGCTGCTCGGCGAACTCCCTGGCCATCGCCAGCTGCTCGCGCAGCCGGTCGGCGCGGTCCGCGACCGCGCGCTCGAACAGCTGCAACCGGCTCACCAGCGCCGGATCGGCCTCGCCCGCCGCCAGCCGGTCGGCGATCTCCAGCAGGTCGCGTGTCTCCTCCAGGCTGAACCCCAGCGGTTTCATGCGCTTGACCAGGGCGAGCCGCCCGATGTCGGCCTCGCTGTAGAGCCGGAAGCCGCCGGGCGTGCGCTCGGGCACCACCAGGCCGACCTCCTCGTAGTGCCGGATCGTGCGCAGGGACAGCCCGAGCCGCTCGGCCACCTCGCCGATCCGCACCAGCCCATCCGGCATGCGTCCTCCACCACTCCGAATCCGTGGGCGCCGCCCGCCCGCTGAACGCGGGATGCCCGACGCGACAGGCGTTGACGGCATTCAGGTGACCCTACCGTGCGGCTCGCCGCACAAGCGACCGGGCAACTCTAACCTTTCGTGAAGGTAGGATCTCGTCGTGGGTTGACGGTGACGTGACATGAGGGGGATTCGTGCCGGCCTTCCGAGTGAGAACACGTGACGGGAACGAGCTCACCGTGCAGGCGAACCGGCTCCGCACCGACACCCTGCACGCGTACCTGGAGGTCAAGAAGTCGGGGACGTGGATGTCGGTGGCGCGGTTCGCGCGGGAAGAGGTGGACTGCGTACAGCGCCGCCTCGACGAGCCCGACGGCCGCTGCACCTGGATCACCGAGCTGTCCCGCTGACGCCGCCCCGCGCTCGCCACCGGGCGGAGCGCAGGACCGCGGCGCCGGCGAAGTAGGCGGCCAGCGCCCAGGTGGGCATCCCGGCCGGGCCGTGCGCCCCGGGTCCGGCCATCGCGATGCCGAGCAGCCCGGCCACCGCGCCCGCCATCCCGGCCGACGTGAGCACGCCCGCAACCGCCCCCGCCGTCCCGCCGGCGGCCGGACGCGGCCCCGCCCGCCGCTCCACCGGCCCGAACACCGCCACGAGCACGAGCAGGACCAAGGCCAGCGCCGCGAGCCAGGGCAGCCGCACCAGGAACCACGCCGGCGTCCCGGGCGCCGGGCTCGGCAGCACCCCGGACGGGTACAGGGCCACCGCCCCGATCACGGCGGCGGTCATGTGCCACAGGAACAACGTCATGATCACCGAGTTGACCGCCACGACGACGGTCCACGGCCGCGCCCGCCGCAACCACCGGGACGCCGCGTCATGGCACGCCAGCGCCACCCCCGTCTGCGCCGCGGCCAGCGCCAGCAGCGCCAGCGTGGGCGGCGAGGTGTTCTGGATCTCCTGCCCCGTGACCCCGACCATGCTGACCGGGTACGGCCCCGGCACGGTCAACACCACCAGCGCCGCCGACCCGGCCACCGCCATCGGCACCCCGACCCCCGGCCGCGCCCGCAGCCGCCCGTCCTGCCAGGCGAAGCCGAGCTGATGCACGGCGAGCCAGGCGAACAGGAAGTTCGCCTGGTCCACCGCAGGCGCCCACCCCAGCAGCCGGGCCGCGTCTCCCACGCCGACCAGGGCGGTCAGCACGACCGGCACCGCCAGACCGTACCGGCGGTGCAGGGCGTGCGTCAGCGGCGTGAGCACCACCACGGCCAGGTACGCCACCAGGAACCACAGCGGTATCCCGGCCAGCCACACCGCGATCCCCGCCGGCTCAGGAGCCACGCCGAGGACACGCGCCGCCAGGGCCGCCGCCGTCAGCACCGCCAGCAGCACCGTCGTAGGCCGCAGCAGCCGGTCGGTCCGGCGCAGGGCCCAGGCCGCCGCGTCGCCGCCGCGGTCGCGGTGGGAGGCCAGCGAGGCGGCGTTGGCGTATCCGCCGACCAGGAAGAAGATCGGCATGACCTGGAACAGCCAGGTCAGGGGGCGCGTCCACGGCACGAGGTCCAGCACGCTGCCGCCCCGCAGCCCGCCGGCGCCGTACGTCACGTGCACCGCGAGCCAGTGGCCGGCGACCACGAGGGTGATCGCGATGGCGCGGAGCAGGTCGACATGGCGGTCCCGATGCGCCGGCGTCTCCTCGGCCAGCCGTCGCATCTCCCGCAGCACCCGCCCCCCAGGCACGCTCACCACCCCACCGCGCGTTGCCGCCGGGCCCGTCTCCTCGCCACCGCCTACCCGGAGAGCGGCGGGGCTACCGAGCCGGGGCGGCACCGGTCCTGGACGGCCGGGCGCCCGTCCTGGGAGTCGACCGCCCCCACGCGCCTTAGAGCCCAGCCCGCGATGTTGGCTTCCCGGCCGCCTGGGCAGGGGGCCGATATGCGCGCCGAACAGCTTTCCACGGACGAGGAGCGCACGTGCGCGGTCGTCCCGGACCCCGGCGGCGCCGGCCGCGGCGGCCACCGGCTGGAGGGGGAGGTGTGGCCCACCCCGGAGGTGCTGGTCGAGCAGTCGCCCCGCTACCTGCGCCGCCGCCACGACCCGCACACCGGCCTGGCCTTCCTCGACCTCGACGCCGGCACCTGAACCCGAACGCCCTGGAGATGATCAGCATGTTCGCCGACCGTACGGAGGCCGGACGCCGGGTGGCGGCCCGGCTGGGGCATCTCCGTGAGCAGGACGTCGTGATCCTGGGGCTGCCGAGGGGCGGAGTCGTGGTCGCGTTCGAGGCGGCGCGGGCGCTCGGCGCGCCCCTGGACGTGATCCTGGTCCGCAAGCTGGGCGTCCCGATCCAGCCCGAGCTGGGGTTCGGGGCCATCGGCGAGGACGGCGTACGCGTCATCAACCCCGCCATCGTCGAGGCCGCCCGCCTGAGCGCCGGCGAGATGGAGCACGTGGAGGAGCGGGAACGCAGGGTGCTCCGCCGCCGCTCCGAGCAGATCCGGTCCGGACGGCCCAAGATCCCGCTGGCCGGACGCGTCGCGGTCATCGTGGACGACGGGATCGCCACCGGCTCGACCGCCCGCGCCGCCTGCCAGGTCGCCCGCGCCCAGGGTGCCTCCCGTGTCGTGCTGGCCGCGCCGGTGTGCCCGCCGGAGGCCGTCGAACGGCTCCGCGCCGACGCCGACGAGGTGATCTGCGTGGAAACGCCCGACGACCTCGGGGGCATCGGTTTGTGGTACCACGACTTCCGCCAGGTGACCGATGAGGAGGTCACAACCCTGCTCCGCCGCGCCGACGTCCAGCCCGAGCCGCCCGGCCCGGCCGTACCGGAGCAGACCGGACCCGCCGGTCCGGCGGAGGCCGGCGGCCCCGCCGTTCCCCTGCAGAGCAGGGGCGAGGCCGGGCCGGAGCGGGAAGGTGGTCAGCCGGGGCGGGAGCGTGGCGGGCCGGTCTGGGAGCGGGAGGTGCGGTTGCCTGCCGGGCCGGCGCAGTTGCCCGGCACGCTGGTGGTGCCGCCGCGGGCCGACGCGGTCGTGGTGTTCGCGCACGGCAGCGGCAGCGGGCGGCACAGCCCCCGGAACCGGTATGTCGCCGGCGTGCTCCAGGAGGCGGGCCTCGGGACGCTGCTGTTCGACCTGCTCACCCCGGCGGAGGAAGCCGACCGGCGCAACGTCTTCGACATCGACCTTCT
>DASUCK010000617.1:0-14254 GCA_036276095.1 Nonomuraea sp.
CAGTTCCTTCCACAGGCCGGCCAGCCACGGCGCGGCGATGACGGCCAGCCCGCCGACGACCACGACCGTGAACAGCAAGCCCGGCCGCGCCTGCGCCAGCTCGCCCTGCGAGTACAGGAACCCGGCCGCGCCCACCACGACCAGCGCCACGCCGAGCAGCGTGCGCACCCGGTTCTTCCTGATGCTGAGCGCCGCGCCGCTCATCCAGCTCCGGCGGCGTTCGGGATCGGCCTGCTGCCAGAGGATCAGCGCGCCGATGCCCCCCACCGCGAACGGCAGCATGCCGATCCCGCCCTGCGAGGCCCCCGTCAGCCAGCCGAACGCGGACAGCGCCACCCCGATCGCCGTGAACGCGGCCAGCTGGCTCCAGTCACGCCCCGGCGGCGGCCCCTCGTACGGCTCCCGCGGGGTCACCATCCACAGCACCGCGTACGCCACCGCGCCGACCCCGTCCACGACGCTGAGCAGCACGAACATCAGCCTGATGACGACCGGGTCGAGGGAGAGCTGCGCCGCCAGCCCCTGGGCCACGCCGCCGAGCAGGCGCCCTTCCATGGGGCGCGCCATGCGCCGGTAGGGCCTGTCGCCGGTCGGCTCGGCGAGTGTCTTCTGGTCAGCCATAGCATGGACATCGTCACACGTCGGGGGCGTTCCGGGCATCAGGGAACAACCCCCGGGTCGGCTCAGGGGTGTCCCGGATGCGAGCACCCCTCGCAGGGGTCCACGATGGTTTCATGCCAGAAGCTCCTCCTCGGGAAACCCGCAAAGTCCTGCGCCGCAGCGGCCAGGGGCGCATCCTCATGGGTGTGTGCGCGGGTCTCGGGCGGCACACCGGCATCGACCCCGTGGTGTTCCGCGTGGCCTTCGCCGTGCTGCTGCTCGGGTCCGGAGTCGGGCTTTTCCTCTATCTGGCGGCGTTCCTGCTCATGAAGGAGCCGAACGGCGGGCCCGGCATCATCGAGCAGTGGACCCGCCGGGACTTCGACGCCGAGACCGTGCTGGCACTGCTGACGGCGGTGCTGGCGTGCGGGCTCGGCGTCAACCTGGCCACGGTGTGGTTCGACACGGGCACGCTGGTGGTCGGGGTGTTCCTGGCCGTGTCGCTGCTGGCCGCCCACGCCAGCGGCGTCGACCTGCCGGGGCTGGCCCGTTCGATGCCCGAACGCCTCACCCGCCGCCCCGCGGGCGGCCGCGACGACCACGCCGCGCCGCCGTATCCGAGCCCAGGGCCGCCGGTGGGGCCGGAGCACCGGCCGCCGCCCCCGGTCCCTGAGGCGGCGCCCCCGGCGAGCACGCCACCGTCCCCGGTAGGCACGCCGTCCCCCGCGAGCACGCCGTCCCCCGCGAGCACGCCGTCCGCCACTGGCACGCCGTCTCCCGGGAGCGAGGCCACCCCAGCCGACCCGGGCACGACCCCAGCCGCCGGCGGCGGCGACGCGGCGGGCCGGGCGCGGGCCGATGACGACGCGGTGACCGCGGAGCACGCCGTGCCGCCGCCGTACCGGGAGGCGGTCCCGCCTCAGCCGGCTTCCGCGTACCGGCCGCAGCCGCCGACCCGGGTGGAGCACACGCGGTACGGCGAGCCCTTCGCGCCCTACGGGCCCTACCGGCCGCTGGACCCGGCGAAGCGGGCGGGGGGCCCGCCACCGTACGACCCCGTGCTGCACGGGCGGCCGGTGCGGAGGCCGGAGCGCAGGCCGCGCTCGTTCATCGGCGTGGTCACCATACTGCTGGCAATCATCATGGGAGGGATCGTCGTGGCGGTCCAAGCCAGGTCGGCCGCCGGAGTGAGCCCGACCGTCGTCGGCGGCGCGGTGCTGATCACGATCGGCGCCGGCCTGCTGGTCGCGGCCTGGTGGGGGCGCGGCGCCGGGCTGGTGGCGGCGGGCACGTCGGTGGCGCTGATCGTGAGCATGGGGTTCGTGCTCGGCGGCCTGCCGAGGAACATCGGCTCGTCGGAGTGGTCGCCGACCGCGCTCGCCGAGCTCGCCACCGCCTACGAGGTCGGCATCGGCGACGGCCGCCTCGACCTGTCGGAGCTGGAGCTCGGGCCGGGCACGACGGCGACCGTCAACGCCGCGGTCTCGCTGGGCGAGCTGGAGGTGATCGTGCCGCCGGACGTCCGCCTGGAGGTGCACGCCAGGAACAAGATCGGTGACATCACGGTCGACCAGTCGATCAGGGGCGGCGTGGACGTGCGGTTCACCAAGGTGCTGGAGCCGGAGACGAAGCCGGCCGGCGAGATCGCGACGCTCGTGCTCAACCTGCGGGGCGGGCTCGGCGACATGGAGGTCCGGCGTGCGGCGTGAGGTCGAACGCCCCAGCGGCGTCCACCGGACGGACTGGATGGCCCTGCTCAGCGGTGTGCTTTTCGTCGTCCTGGGCATATTGATCGTGACCCGCGCGCTTACGGATGCGCTGGTCCTGATCGGTGTCATGGTGCTCGGGCTCGCCTTCGCCGGCCTCGTCGCGATCGTCGCGAGGGTGGTCCGAGGTAAGTGACCCTTGACCGGTAAAAACGTGGGCGTAGGTTCGGGTATGTCCGCCTTTCCCCTGCTGCTGAGGGAGGACGTATGCCCCGAATCACCGTCACTGTCGACGGGATCACGTACGAGGAGGACGTCGAGCCGCGCCTTCTTCTCGTACACCTGCTACGAGAACGGCTCGGCAAGACCGGCACCCCGGTAGGGTGCGACACCAGCAACTGCGGCGCTTGCACGGTCATGCTCGACGGCAAGAGCGTGAAGAGCTGCTCGGTCCTCGCCGTCCAGGCCGACGGCTGCGACGTCGTCACCATCGAGGGCCTCGGCGCCAACGGCTCGATGCACCCGATGCAGCGGGCCTTCCACGAAGAGCACGCGCTGCAGTGCGGATACTGCACGCCCGGCATGGTCATGGCCGCCATGGACCTGCTGAGGGACGATCCGGACCCGTCGGAGGAGACGATCAGGCACGGCCTGGAGGGCAACCTCTGCCGCTGCACCGGCTACTGCAACATCGTCCGCGCCGTGCGCAGGGGCGCGCAGGAGATGGGGCAGGCGGTGACGACACCATGACCACCCAGGAGGTCGGGCAGCCGCGGCGGCGCAAGGAGGACGCCCGGCTGCTCACGGGGCGCACGCGCTGGACGGACAACCTCACGCGGCCTGGCCTGCTGCACGTGATGTTCCTGCGCAGCCCGATGGCGCACGCGCGGATCACCAGGGTCGACGTGTCGGGGGCGCGCGACCTGCCGGGGGTGGTGGCGGCGTTCAGCGGCCAGGACTTCGCCGCCGAGCAGGGCAGCCTGCCGTGCGCGTGGCCGGTGAGCGACGACATCGTCATCCCCGACCACCCGCCGATGGCGGTGTCGGAGGTCCGGTACGTCGGCGAGGCCGTGGCCTGCGTGGTAGCGACCGACCGCTACCGGGCGGCGGACGCGCTGGAGGCCATCGAGGTCGACTACGAGCCGCTGCCCGCGGTGCTCGACATGCCGCAGGCGCTGGCCGCGGACAGCCCGAAGGTGCACGAGGCGGGCAACAAGGCGTTCAGCGTGAAGATCGAGTCGGGTGACGTGGAGGCCGCGTTCCGCGACGCGCCGATCGTCATCGACCGGACGTACCGGCAGCAGCGGCTCATCCCGAGCGCCATGGAGCCGCGGGCGGTGATGGTCGAGACCGACGGCGACACGTTCACGGTGTGGTCGGCCACGCAGATCCCGCACGTGCTGCGGGTGATGCTGGCGGTCGTGACCGGCGTCCCCGAGCACAAGCTGCGGGTGATCGCGCCCGACGTGGGCGGCGGGTTCGGCTCGAAGCTGCAGGTCACCGCCGAGGAGGTGCTCTGCCTGCTGATGGCCCGCCGGCTCGGCCGGCCGGTCAAGTGGACGGAGTCCCGCTCGGAGGGCAACCTGACCGTCCACCACGGCCGCGACCAGATCCAGCGCATCCGGCTGGCCGCCGACGCCGACGGGCGCATCCGCGGGCTGCGGGTGGAACTGCTGGCCGACATGGGCGCGTACCTGATGCTGGTCACGCCGGGGGTGCCGGTGCTCGGCGCGTCGATGTTCAACGCGATCTACAAGATGGACGCGTACGAGTTCGCCTGCACGGGCGTGTTCACCACGAAGATGCCCACCGACGCCTACCGCGGCGCGGGCCGCCCGGAGGCCACGTTCGGCATCGAGCGGACGATGGACGAACTGGCCGCCGAGCTGCGCATGGACCCGCTGGAGGTGCGCAGGCGCAACTGGATCAAGCACGATGAGTTCCCGTTCACCACGATCTCGGGGCTGACGTACGACTCCGGCAACTACGAGGCGGCGACCGACAAGGCGACCGCGATGCTCGGCTACGACAAGCTGCGCGCCGAACAGGCCGACCGGCGCCACCGGGGCGACCCGGTGCAGCTCGGGATCGGCGTGAGCACGTACACCGAGATGTGCGGGCTGGCGCCGTCCAGGATGCTCGGCGAGGCCAACTACGGCGCGGGCGGATGGGAGCACGCGTCGGTGCGGATGCTGCCGACCGGCAAGGTCGAGGTCATCACCGGCAGTTCCCCGCACGGGCAGGGCCACGTGACCTCGTGGAGCCAGATCGTGTCCGACGCGCTCGGCGTGCCGTTCGAGGACGTCACGGTGCTCCACGGCGACACCGCGGTCGCGCACAAGGGCCTCGACACCTACGGCTCGCGGTCGCTGGTCGTGGGCGGCATGGCCGTGCTGAAGGCGTGCGACAAGGTCAAGGACAAGGCCCGCAGGCTGGCCGCCCACCTGCTGGAGTGCTCGCCGGACGACCTGGAGTTCGCCGGCGGGGCGTTCAAGGTGCGCGGCACGGAGTCGCAGAAGACCATCCAGGAGCTGGCCTACGCCGCGTTCACGGGTCACGACCTGCCCGAGGGCACGGAGCCGCGGCTCGACTCCGACGCCACGTTCGACCCGGAGAACTACTCCTTCCCGCACGGCACCCACCTGTGCGCGGTGGAGGTGGACACCGAGACGGGCATGGTGCGGATCCGCTCGTACGTGGCCGTGGACGACGTCGGCAAGGTGGTCAACCCGCTGATCGTCGAGGGCCAGGTACAGGGCGGCATCGCGCAGGGCGTCGGCCAGGCGCTGTACGAGGAGGCCGTGTACGACGCCGAGGGCAACCTGCTGACCACGACCATGGCCGACTACCTGCTGCCGTCGGCGGCCGACCTGCCGGACTTCCAGCTCGACCGGACCGAGTCGCCGGCGACCAGCAACCCGCTCGGCGTCAAGGGCGTGGGCGAGGCGGGCACGATCGCCTCGACCCCGGCCGTGGTCAACGCCGTCGTGGACGCGCTGCGTCCGTTCGGCATCCAGGACGTCGAGATGCCGTGCACGCCGGAACGCGTCTGGCGGGCGCTGGCGCAGGCGCAGGAAGGAGTGCGGCGATGATCCCCGCGCAGTTCGACTACGTGCGCCCCGGCTCGCTGCCCGAGGCGTCGCAGGCCCTCGCGGCGGACGAGGACGCGAAGGTGCTGGCCGGCGGGCAGTCGCTGCTGCCGCTGCTGCGGCTGCGGCTGGCGTATCCGTCGAAGCTGGTCGACGTGGGGCGGCTGCCCGAGCTGAGGGGCGTGCACGACCGCAGCGACCACGTGTTCATCGGCGCGATGGCCACGCACGACGAGGTCATGCGCTCCGCCGCGGTGCGGGGCGGATGCCCGCTGGTGGCGATGGCCACCGCCCAGGTGGCCGATCCGGCGATCAGGCACCGCGGCACGTTCGGCGGCTCGCTGGCGCACGCGGACCCAGCGGGCGACCTGCCGGCCGTGGTGCTGGCGCTCGACGGCGTGTTCGTGGCCACGTCGGCGGCGGGCGAGCGGGAGATCCCGGCCGCCGAGTTCTTCGTCGACTACCTGGAGACCTCGCTGCGGCCGGGCGAGATCCTGGCCGGGGTGAAGATCCCGAAGCTGGGCGAGGGCTGGGGCTTCCAGTACGAGAAGTTCCACCGCACCGCCCAGGCGTGGGCCGTCGTCGGCGTGGCCGCGGCGGTCCGGCGCTCCAACGGCTCCATCATGGAGGCCAGGATCGGCCTGACGAACATGGGCCCGACGCCGCTGCGCGCCCGCGCGGTCGAGTCGGCCCTGCAGGGCATGGAGCTCGGCGACCAGGTGCGGCAGGCGTGCGCGGAGGCGGCGGCGGGCACCTCGCCGCCGGCGGACCTGCACGCCCAGCCGGACTACCGCCGGCACCTGGCCAGGGTGCTGACCCACCGCGCGGTACGCACGGCGGCGGGCACACCGTGAGCTGATGATCGGGGGCGCCTCTTCCTGGGGCGCCCCCGTCACCGTAGGGTCGCAACCGAGGCAGAAGGAGCGGATCGATGGCGATGCGGTTCGAGCACGAGTTCACTGTTCCCGTTCCGATCGAGCAGGCCTGGGCCGTGCTGCTCGACGTCGAGCGCGTCGCGCCGTGCCTGCCCGGGGCGTCGCTCGACGTGTACGAGGGCGACGAGTTCACCGGCCGGATGAAGGTGAAGGTCGGGCCGATCATGGTGACGTATCGCGGCTCGGCGACGTTCGAGGACGTCGACAAGGACTCCCACACGCTCACCATCAAGGCGTCCGGCAAGGAGGCGCGGGGCTCCGGCACGGCTTCGGCGACGGTGAGGGCCCGCATGGCGCCGCGTGATGGCGCGACGGCGGTGACGGTGGAGACGACGTTCAACGTGACGGGGCGGCCGGCCCAGTTCGGGCGGGGCGTGATGGCCGAGGTGGGCGCCAAGCTGATCGACAAGTTCGCCGAGAACCTGGCCCGGTTGCTGTCCGAGCCGACCGTGGAGCCCGTGGCGCCGCTGCCCCAGGAGCAGCTCCAGGAGCCGCCGCGGCGGGAGGAGCGGCGTCTCGCGGCGGTGCCCGAGCCGGAGGTGCCCGAGCCGGAGGTGCGCCCGGGAGGCACCCAGCGCACGTCGCTGACGCCGGACGAGGAGGCGCTCGACCTGCTGGAGATCGCCGGGCAGCCGTTGCTGAAGCGGCTGGCGCCGGTCGCGGGCGCGGTGGCCGCCTTGTTGCTCATCATCTGGGTGATTCGCCGCCTTAGGCGCTGATTTTTAGGATTTTCGGCAAATAGTCCTCCAAGTCCGGACACTTCACTCCGGCCGGGGGCAGTGCCCTCCCCGCAGGTAGTTCGACCAGCGGGGGGGACGTGGGGATGCCGGACTGCACCGTTGTCGTGATCACGTATAACGACGCGGACCGACTGCCCAGGGCCGTGCGCTCGGTGCTCCGCCAGTCGCTGCGCGACCTCGAAGTGATCATCTCCGACGACGCCAGCACGGACGACACGCCGCAGGTGGCCGCCCGGCTCGCGGCCGCCGACCCGCGGGTGCGCTACCTGCGCAGAGACGTCAACAGCGGGGGCTGCGGGGCCCCGCGCAACGACGGGATCGACGCGGCCGCGGCGCCGTACGTCATGTTCCTCGACAGCGACGACGAGCTGCCCCGGCATGCGTGCAAGAGCCTGCTCACCGAGGTCGAGCGGACCGGGGCCGACTTCGTGTCGGGGCAGATCTCGCGGCTGTACGAGTCGAACGGGCGGCTGCGGCCCTACTATCCGGCGCTGTTCGCGCGGCGGCGGGTGGTCGAGGGGATCCGCGCGGAGCCGGAGCTGTTCCTCGACTCCTTCAGCACCAACAAGCTGTACGACGTGCGCCTGCTGCGCGAGCGGGGGCTGCGCTTCCCCGAGGACATCCACTACGAGGACCACGTGTTCGCCGCCGCGCTGTACGCGGTGTCGGAACGGTTCGCGGTCGTGCCGTGGGTCGTCTACCACTGGCGGCGGGCGCGTACGGAGAACTCGATCTCGCTCAGCATCGCCGACATGGAGAACGTGCGGCAGCGGGTGATCGCGGCGCGGATGAGCGACGCCGTGCTGCGCGAGCACGGGGCCGGCGACCTGGTGCCGCACCGGCAGCGCCGGTTCGTCCGGCAGGACCTGCGGGTCTACCTCAACCCGCTGCCGGCGCGCGACCTGGTGTGGGTGAAGGAGTTCGCCTCGATCGTGCGGCCGTACCTGGAGGAGATCCCCGCCGAGGTGCTGGAGGAGGCCGAGCCGCTGGAGCGGGTTTGCTGCCGGCTCATCCTCGACGACCGGGTGGAGGACCTGCGGATCGCGGCCGGGTCGATGACCGGGCCGCGGGCCGCGCCGCGGGCGGCGGTGCAGCTCGGCGGGCGCACGTACTGGGGGGCCACGGCCGGGCCGGGGCTGGACATCACCGACCTGCGGCTGGCCGAGCTGCCGTTCTCGGCCTCGCGGCTGCGGCACGAGGCCACGGAGATCGCCGGCGAGGGCGACCGGGTGCGCATGACCGTGCGGACGTACGACCCGTTCGGCGCGCTGCCGGCGGGCTGGACCGCGTTCCTCCAGCTCGGCGACCGGAAGATCCAGATCCATCCGGAGCCGTCCGGCGAGGGCGGGTACGTCAGCGAGGTCGTCTTCACCCCTTCACGGAAGTGCGCCCCGCGCATCGGCTTCACCAGGACCTCCGACGGGCACACGACGACGGACCGGATCATCGCCGACCCGCGCACCGAGCCGGTGGAGCTGCCGGGATGCCGGCTGACGGTCGAGGGGTACGCGGCGTATCTGTGCGTACGCCCCGACCCGGCCCCGCGCACGCTGTGGCGGCGCGCCCAGCGCACGCTCATGAAGCGGCTCGGCACCCCGGGCAACAAGCTGCGGGTCTACAAGGTCCTGATCAGGGTGCTGCCGCGGCGCCGCGACCTGGCGCTGTTCGAGTCGGACGTCGGCAAGGGCTGCACCGGCAGCCCCAGAGCCGTCTACGACGAACTGCGCCGGCGCGACCTGCCGATCGACGTGGTGTGGTCGGTGGCCAGGGGCAGGAACGACGTCCCCGCCGGCGCCCGGCTCGTCCGCCGCGGGAGCTGGCGGTACGTCTGGACGATGGCCCGCGCCGGCATCTGGGTGGACAGCCACGGCTTCCCGCTCGACTACCCCAAGCCACGCGGCACCCGCTACCTCCAGACCTGGCACGGGCAGGGCATCAAGTCGATCGGCTTCGACGCGCCCGACCTGCGCGCCGACCTCGACGGCCCGCGCGCCCGGTGGCGGGCGGCGGTGGCCCGGTGGGACGCCCTGATCTCGCCGAGCGAGGAGTTCTCCCGGATCTTCGTGCCGTCCAACGGCTACACCGGCACGGTCTACCGGTACGGGACCCCGCGCTGCGACGCCCTGGTCAAGGGCGAGACCACCGGCGACGTGCGCGCACGCCTGGAGATCCGGCCAGGGCTCAAGATCCTCCTGTACGCGCCCACGTACCGGGACCTGGCCAAGGGCAGCGGCCGGTCCGTACGCGCCGACCTGGAGCTGATGGCCCGCGAACTGGCCGAGGACTGGGTGGTCGTGCTGCGCACGCATCCGGTCGAACATTACGACCCGCCCGAGCACCTGCGGTACTTCGTCCGCGCCGCCGGGTCGTACCCGGAGGTCAACGATCTGATGCTGGCCTCGGACGCGCTGCTCACCGACTACTCCTCGATGA
Organism: Nonomuraea sp.; assembly: GCA_036276095.1. Classification (GTDB taxonomy): domain Bacteria; phylum Actinomycetota; class Actinomycetes; order Streptosporangiales; family Streptosporangiaceae; genus Nonomuraea. Next base: position 9,504 of record DASUCK010000617.1, read on the forward strand.
TGTGCGACTACACGATCACCGGCAAGCCCATGGTCTTCCTCATCGACGACTGGGACGAGTACCGGCTGTCCGAACGCGGCGTCTACCACGACCTGCCCGCCATCGCCCCCGGCCCGTGCGTCACCACGACCGAGGAACTGGTGGACGTGCTGAGGCGGCTGCCCGAGGTCCACGCCTCCTACGCCGGCCGGTACGCCGCGTTCCGCGACCTGTGGTGCGCCGACGAGCGCGGCGACGCGGCCGCCCGCGTGGTGGAGGCGTTCTTCCGATGACCGCCGCTCCGCGCAGCCTTCCGATGACCGCCGTGCCGGGGAGCGTCGTCTTCGCGTGCCTGGACGCCGACACGCTGGGCGGCATCCAGCAGGTCACCCACACGCTCGCCCAGGGCCTGGCTCGCCGCGGCCGCGACGTGCACGTGATCGGCCTGCGACGCTCCCGATCGCCGTTCCGGTACGTGGACCGCCCCCGTTACCACCGCCACCTGGCCACCACCGACCGGCGGCTGCGCAGGCTGCTCCGCGCCATCGAGCCCGGGTACGCGATCATGACGTCGCCGTCCGTGGTGGCCAGGATGGCGGGGCTGCTGCCCGCCGGGTTCCGGCCGATCGGCCAGTACCACGGCTCGTACGACCACGCCCGCGGCTGCTGGCACCTCGGCTCTATCAGGAAGCACTACGCCACGCTCGACCAGGCGGTCTTCCTCAGCGAGGACGACGCCTGGCGCTTCTCCGAGCACGCGCTGCTCCCCAACGCGTGGCCGCTGCCCAACCCGCTGGCCGGCTGGCCGGCGCGGACGTCCGCGCTCGACGTGCCCAGGGTGCTGGGCGTGGGCCGGCTGGAGGGGGTCAAGCGGTTCGACCGGCTGATCAGCGCGTTCGCCCGTGCGCGGCTGCCGGAGCCGTGGGCGCTGCACCTGATCGGCGCGGGCTCCGAACGCGACCGGCTGCGCGCGCACGCGGCCAGGGAGGGCGTCGCCGGACGGGTGGTCTTCCGCGGCCTGGTGCCGGCGGCCGACCTGCCCGGCGAGTACCTGAACGCCTCGATCCTGGGCCTGACCAGCGAGCACGAGGGACTGCCGCTCGTGCTGCTGGAGGCGGGGGCGCACGGGGTGCCGGCGGTGGCGTTCGACGTGTCGGGAGGGGTGCGGTCGGCGGCGCCGGTGCCGGTGCCGCCGGGGGACGTGGACGCGTTCGCGGCCGAGCTGCGGCGGCTGGCCGGCTCGGTGGAGGAGCGGCGGCGCCTGGGGGCGAGGTCCCGCGCACGGGCCGAGGCGTTCCGCCTCGACCGCGTGCTGGACGGCTGGGAGCGGCTGTTCGCCCACATCGAGCGCTGACCGGCGCTGGTGGGCGCTGCTCCGGAGAGGCCGGCGCTGGTGGGCGCTGCTCCGGCGAGGGGCGGGCCGCGAGCGAGGCCGGGGGCGGGCCGGTCAGACGGCGGGTTCGGTGACCTCGGAGCGCTGGCGCGGGACGCCGGCCAGCGAACGCTGGCGCGTGGTGAGCATGGCGGCCACCGGGCTCGGCTCGCGCAGCCGGTTGAGCCGGTCGCGCATGTGCTTGCGCATCCGGCTGGCCTTGCGCTTCTGCATGGTCTTCTGGCAGGCCGTGATGTGCTCCTTGGACGGCTTGGACGCTCCGGTGAGCTCGTACCCCATGGCCTCCAGCCGGTCGCCGAGCATGTGCTCGCACAGGGAGATCTCCCAGGCGTCGAGGCGGTCGGCCCAGCTGCCCACGCGGGTGCGGATGACCTCGCCGTGCGTGTTGCTGTGCCAGACCTTGTGCTGCGGCACCGCCACGCTGGCCGCCTCGCGGGGGGAGACCATCGACGGGGCGAAGTCCTCCTCCAGGAAGTGGCAGAGCTTCTTCAACTCGGTCGCCGGGTCGTCGGTGAGGTCCTCGTAGCGCAGCTCGAAGTACGTGTCCGCGGGCAGGGTGCGGCGCAGCCGGGCGCCGGCGTCGATGGCCTCGGCCCAGGTGGAGACGGCGTGGAAGGAGTCGAGGGTGTACCAGGGCATCTCCTTCAGCGAGGCCACGCAGTCGCGGCCGTCCCTGATGAGGTGGATGAACTGGGCGTCGGGGAACAGCCTGAGCAGGATGTCCACCTGCTTGACGTAGCTGGGCCGCTTGTCGCCCCAGCGGGGCTTGTCGAAGCGCTCGGCGTACATGCGGAAGGCCGTGCCGATCACCGAGCCGAGGGAGCCGGGGCCGGCCACGGCCTCACGGACGTACTCCTCCTTGTCGATCTTGAGTTCGCGGAACTTCGTGCTGCGGTCGGTCGCGATCCACTGCGCCAGGGCGCGGCGGCGCTGGGTCACCCGCAGGTCGCCCCACGTGCGGCGGCGGTAGTACGCGGGCACGAGGAAGCGGGTCTCCGGCGGCACCGCCATGCGCGGGTGCGAGTGCAGCATGAGCTGGAGCATCGTGGTGCCGGAGCGCGGGCATCCGATGACGAAGATTGGCCTGTCGGACATTCGTACTAACCCCCGAAAACTTAGACGAGAACGTGCTCTCGGCTCTCCTGTGTGGAGGCCGCGGCGTGCCGGCGTGTGAAGCGCCACATCCGGTAGACCAGGAAGACCTCGTTGGCCAGCAGCAACACCCCGGACGCGACGGCGAGCGGGATCAGCGCCCATGCCCCCGCGAGGGGCGCGACCACGAACACCGCCGCGTGGAACTCGATGCCGCTGATCAGGTGCGAACGCACCCGATGCCGGGCGAGGAACCTGTTGAGCCGCCGGGGAAAGCTCCGCGGTCGCGGCGCCCGGCCCAGCGCGAGAGGCTCCGGCAGCCCGGCGTCCCCCTGCGGAAGCGGCTCGGCGCCGTCCCGCGGCAGCGGGGCTCCGCCGTGCGGCAGGGCGCTCCCTTGCGGCAGCGACTCCAGCAGCCCCGAGGCTCCCCGCGGAAGGACGTCCAACAGCCCAGACGGGGCCTGCGGAAAGGGTTCCAGCAGGCCGGCGCACTCCTCGCCCGGCTCCGGGGAGAGGCCCTGCCGCTCCTCCCTGACGGCCTCGCGCACGCGCTTCATCTGCGGCGCGTTGACGTACCGGAACAGGTCGAGCACCGCCACCGCCGCGCCGAGGAGCACGTAGCGGACGTCCCCGGTCAGGGCGTACTGGCCGTAGGCCAGGCCGCCGGCGCACAGGACCACCCTGACCCGGTCGCCCACGTAGTCGAGCCAGAGGCCGAACGGCGTCCCCGTGCCCTTGAGGCGGGCGATTTTGCCGTCCACGCAGTCGATCATGAAGCTGAGATAGAAGACGACCGCACCCGCGACAAGCTGATTCGCCGCGAAACAGGCGGCCGAGACGGCGCCGAGGACCAGTGAGAGCACGGTCAGGCCGTTGGGCGTCAGCCGGGTGTGGTTGGCGACGGGAAGGGCGACCCGGCAGGCGACCGGGTCCACGAAATACACCGTCCACCAGGAGTCTCTCCGCTTGCGTGTCTCATAGACGTCATCGAGCGAATAGGTCCTCATGCAGACCAGCATGAACACGACACGCGTCCGGCCGATTACAGTCTGGAACTACTGGGTGATGTCCATGCCTGTTCTTGACCAACCCGGCACCGACAGCCGCCACGCCGGGCCGGCCTCGCCGTCTCTCGCCCAGCCCTTCAGCACCAGGCCGCGCGTCTCCGTACGCACCTGCAGCCGCCAGGTCGGTCCGCCCCCCGCCAGGCGCTCCGGGTCGACGTCGGCGACGATGCCGTACCTGCCCTTGCGCCGCACCTCCAGCGGCACCTTGCGGCGGCCGTCGCTGAGCCACAGGTCGATCCGGCCGGCCCGGCGGTCGACCCGGTGGAGCCGCACCTGCCCGCGCAGCCGGTACGCCGCCCCCGTCCACTCGCAGCCCTCCACCCTGGCGACCAGCTTGAGCTCGTCGCGGGCGTCGAACACGGAGTCGGGGATCTTGAGCCGGCGGTCGCGGAAGAACGGGTAGTCGCCGTACCAGCCGGCGTTGCGGCGCCGCCCGCGCGGCACGATGCGGGCGGCGTCCACGCGGGAGCGGCGGAAGTCGCGGACCTTCCGCAGCTCGTCCACCAGGCCGCGGCCGATCAGGTGCAGCTCCAGGCGGCGCAGCGACGGCGCGGCGGCCACCGCCCCCGGACCCAGCTCGGCCACCCACGCGCGGGCCAGGTCGAGCAGGGGCTGCGGCTCCCGGGCCGCCTCCAGCGCCTGGAACAGGAACAGGATGTCCTTCTCCAGCACGAGCGCGTCGAAGCCGTCGATCAGCTCGGGCGCCCGCTCGTCGAGGAAGGCGCGCACCGCGCGGATGGCGGACAGCCGCTCGTGCAGGTTGGACAGCTCGTTGCGGCACTGCGTGATGGACGACTCGCGCCTGCGCCAGTGGTAGACGACCTCGCCCACCATGTCGACGCTGGTCGCCAGCACGTGGGCCTGCATGGCGACCGGCACGTCCTCGTAGATGCCGGCCGGGAACTCCAGCCCGGCGCGCTGCCAGAAGTCGCGCCGGTAGACCTTGTTCCAGATCGTGCGGTCTCTGACGAGCACGCGCTTGTCGGTGATGTGGGTGCACAGCTCCGGCCGCCGGAACACCCTCTCGTGCAGCGTCGACTCCTCCAGCGCGCCGTCCACGAGCCGCCCCACCGCGCCGCACGCGAGGTCGGAGCCGGTCTCGGCGAGCTTGGCGACGAGCCGTTCGTACGCCCGCGGCGGCACCACGTCGTCACCGTCGGCGAACGCCAGGTACGTGCCGCGCGCCCGCCCGAGCCCCGTGTTCCTGGCCGGTCCAGGCC
>DASUCK010000618.1:0-3412 GCA_036276095.1 Nonomuraea sp.
GGCCGGAACGTGCTCGTCGGTCAGCGGCGCGGCCCACTCGTCGTCCCCTGCCTCGTGCAGATCACGTGCGTGGTACAGCGCGATCGGCTCGAGGTAGACGCAGACGGTCCCGTCGACGACCGCCGACTCCGCGCAGGTGACGAGCATCGAGGCCGCGTCGTCCGGACGCGCGGGCGAGGCGATCACGAGGCCGGGAACGTCTCGCAGGACGGCGACGGCGGGTGGCTGGCCCCGTACGCGCCGCCCGGGCGGTGGGCGGAGACGCACGTGCCGATCGGGCGGGCGCGGTCGTACGGCGACGGTCGCGACCTGACGATCGTGACGTTCGGCAACGGGCTGCGGATGAGCCTGCGCGCCGCCGTGCGGCTCACCCAGGAGGGCTACGGCTGCCGCGTCCTCGACCTGCGCTGGCTGGCCCCGCTCCCGGTCGACGACCTGCTGCGGGCGGCCGAGCTGACCGGGAAGGTGCTGATCGCCGACGAGACCCGCCACACCGGGAGCGTGTCGGAGGGCATCGTGGCCGAGCTGGCAGACGCGGGCTTCGCCGGGCCGGTGGCCCGGGTGACGTCGTCCGACAGCTTCGTCCCGCTGGGCGCGGCGGCCGACCACGTGCTGCTGTCGGAGGAGGAGATCGAGCAGGCCGCCCGCAAACTCCTCGGCTGAGCCTCCTGGCGGGCGGCTCCTGGCGGGCGGGCTACTGGCGGGCGACGGCGCCTCTGATGCAGGCCGGCTTCGACCACGCCACCGTCGACCGCTCCGCGATCCGCAACGGCACGCCCACCAGGAAGCAGTAACCGGTGTCCGGGTCGAGGCCGGCCACCCGCGTCGACGTGGCGCCCTGGCCGAGCGCCGTGATCGGGTTCTCCCCCTTGCCGACCGGCGCGCGTTGCAGCACCACGGGGTAGCGCCGCGCGCCCGCGGGCAACGCCCAGCGCAGCTCGACCAGCCGCCCCTGGTCGTCGGTGACCTCGACGTCGCGGGGGCTGAGGGCCGCGATGTCCCGCTGGTCGATGGTCGTGCCGGCCTGCGGCTCCGGCGACTGGCTCGGCCGTTCGGCGCGCTGCGGGCTCCCGCTCTGCTGCACCGACAGGTACACGGCGCCGACCGTCCCCCCGGTGGCCACGGCCGCCACCACGCCGCCGATCACCAGCATCCTGCCGAGCCGGCCGCTCCCGCCCGGTGCGCTCGCGTCGGCCGGCGCGCGGTGCCCGGAGGTGACGGCGGACGAGGTCACGGCGGCGGTCGCGGGTTGGGGCGGCGGGGCGAAGGGCGACTGGCCCGTGGTGAGCGGGTGACCGAGAACGGCCGACTGACCGGGAGCGGAGTGGTCGGCCCGGTGCGCCGCCTGGCCGGATGGGGAATGATCGGCCGGGTGAGCCACCTGGCCGGATGGGGAATGATCGGTCCGGTGCGCCGCCTGGCCGGACGCGAGCGGGTGGGTGTCGGGGCGGCGGGGGATCGTGGTCGAGGCATCGCCCGGGCCGGGGTCCGAGCCGACCAGGTCGGTGACCGGCAGGCCCAGCTCGGCCTGTACGGCCTGCAGCTCGCGGGCGAACGCGCGGGCGGAGGCGTACCGCTGCTCGGGCTGCTTGAGCATGGCGCGCACGATCGCGTGGAACACCGGGGGCGGGAGGTCGGAGCGGTTGATCGGCGGCGGGTCGAGACTGAGCACCCGGTACATCAGGGGCGCGATCGACGGGTCGGCCGGGTTGTGGAAGGCCGGCTGGCCGGCGAGCAGGTGGTAGAGGGTCGAGCCGAGGGAGTAGAGGTCGGTCAAGGCGGTGTGGGGGGCGCCGGTGAGCACCTCAGGGGCGGCGTGCAGCGGGGTGAAGGCCTGCGAGGTGGCCGAGATCTCCGCCGCGTCGACGACCCTGGCCACGCCGAAGTCGGCGATCGCCGGCTCGCCGTACCGGGAGATGAGGATGTTCTGGGGCTTGAGGTCGCCGTGCAGGACCCCGGCCTCGTGGACGGCGGCCAGCGCCCCGGCCAGCTTCACCCCGGCCCGCAGCACGTCGGGCACCGGCAGCGGCCCTTCCTTGCGCACCTTGTCGCGCAGGGACCCGTTCTCGAAGAAGTCCATCGCGATGTACGGCCTGCCGGACCGGGTGACGCCGGTGTCGAAGACGGTGACGACGTTGGGGTGGCCGGTGAGGCGGCCGGCGAGCTGCAGCTCGCGCTGGAAGCGGCGCATGGTGCGCTGGTCGACCCGGTCGACGGACAACACCTTGAGCGCCACGACCCGGTCGAGGCGCTCCTGGTAGGCGCGGTAGACGACGGCGAACCCGCCCTGTCCGGCCTGATCGAGCACCCGGTAGCCGGGCGTGTCCTCGACTGGCAGCACGGCACTCCCCCCTGTCAACGGGTGAGTTTACGAGATTAGAGGGGGTTCATGAGGTAGGCACCGAATGCCGCGGCGGTGACCGCCACCAGGAGGAAGAAGAACACGTAGAAGCCGCCGGGCAGGTATGTCAGCCGGGCGAGCTGGTCGGCGTCGGAGTCTCTGGCCTGCCGGCGGCGCCTCTTGCGCTGCAGCTCGACGATGGGCCGGACGCCGCCGAACAGCAGGAACCAGACCGCGACGAGGGCCACGACCTGCTGAACCTCGGCCTGGGCGTACATGATCAGGGCGAACACGGCGCCGCCGGTGACGAGGAGGATCAGGGCGCCGTAGAGGTTGCGGATCAGCAGCAGCATGCAGACCAGGAAGAGCAGCACCGTCCAGATGAGCAGCGTGATGCGGCCCTGCTCGGTGAGCCAGGCGGCGGCGAGCCCGAGCAGCGGCGGGGCGAGGTAGCCGGCCATCGCGGTCAGCACCATGCCGGGCCCGGTCGGTCTCCCCCTGGTCACGGTCACGCCGGAGGTGTCGGAGTGGAGCCGGATGCCTTCGAGCTTGCGCCGGGTGAGCAGCGCCATCAGCGCGTGGCCGCCTTCGTGGGCGATCGTGATCAGGCCCCTGGAGACCTGCCAGGGCATGCGGAAGCCGACGAGCACGAGCGCGGCGAGCGCCGAGACCGCCACGACCCACGGGTCGGGGTCGGGCTGAACCTTGATCAGGTGGGCCCAGAACTTGTCCATCGAGGAGAAACCCTATCCGGGTAAAGTCGCGGTCGTGGAGGTGGAACAGCATTCTGACGCGGGGGTGCCGGACTGGTGGCGCCGCCTGGAGCTGCCGGGGCTGATCGACCTGCACGTGCACTTCCTCCCCGAACGGATGCAGCGGCGGGTCTGGCACCACTTCCGCCACGGCGGGCCGCTCGTGGGCGACGGCTGGAGGATCTGGTACGAGGAGCCGGCGGCCGACCGGGTGGCCCGGCTGCGGGCGATGGGGGTGCGCCGCTTCCCCGCCCTGGCCTACGCCCACAAGCCCGGCATGGCGGCCGATCTCAACGCCTGGACCATGGACTTCGCCCGG
>DASUCK010000619.1:0-16180 GCA_036276095.1 Nonomuraea sp.
CCCGCACGGTCAAGGGCGTCGGCAACGGCAACGGCTTCGAGGGCTGCTACGCCGGGCACGTCGTCGGCACCTACCTCCACGGGCCGGCCCTGGCCCGCAACCCGGCCCTGGCCGATCTCCTGCTGTCCTGGCGCGTGGGCCCGCTGAGCCCCCTCGACGACTCCCGCTACGACGCCCTGCGCCAGGAACGCCTGTCCACCGTGCTGGCCGACTGACCGCGGGCGGCCTCGCCGCTCAGCAGGTGACGGTCTTCTGGTACGACGCGAACGCCGAGTCGAGCCACTTCCAGACCCGTACCTGGCCGGCCCGGAAACCGGTCCAGCAGGGGCTGTCGGGGCCGCGCTTGACGATGACCTTGACGCGCATGGTCTTGCCGCACCTGTTCCGCAGCACGATCGTGCCGACCGGTTTGGCGACGTACCGCGCGACGCACGCCGGCGCCGTCCCGCCGGCCGCCTGGACGCCGGCCTCGGCGGCGCTCGCGGGGCCGGCGATCAGCGCGGCCGAGGCGGCTCCCACGACGGCCAGGGTGGCGACCGACAGCCGCAGCCGGGTGATTGTCCGGTTCATGTGCCGTTTCCTCTCTCGTCGGGAGTGAACGACAGGAACGTAAGGCGCGCGGTGTTGAGCCTGCGTTGAGGATCCGTCGAGCGCCGGTGCCACGGTTGACATGCCACCAATTGGCTGCCTATGGTGCGACATGCAGCCAAATGGCTGCATATGGGGATGGTGATAGATGGACGACGAGGTGTTCAAGGCGCTGGCCGACCCCAGCCGCCGCAGGCTGCTCGACAGCCTGAACGCCCGCAACGGGCAGACCTTGCGCGACCTGTGCGCCGGCCTGGACATGGCGCGGCAGTCGGTCAGCAAGCATCTGGCCGTGCTGGAGACGGCCAACCTGGTGACCACGATGTGGCGCGGTCGCGAGAAGCTCCACTACCTGAACGCCGAGCCGATCAACGCCATCGCCGACCGCTGGATCAGCCAGTACGACCGCCGGCGGGCAACCGCCCTGGCCGATCTCAAAACCGCACTGGAGGGCAGCCGCGTGGCTGAGCACGACTTCGTCTACACGACCTACATCAAGACCACCCCCGAACTCCTCTGGCAGGCGCTCACCGAGCCCGCCTTCACCCGGCGCTTCTGGGGCGTCGCCCTGGAGTCGGACTGGAAGCCCGGCTCGGCGGTCACCTGGAAGATCGGCGACGTCACGATCGAGGACCCCGAGCAGGTGGTGCTGGAGTCAGAGCCGCCCCGCCGCCTCGCCTACACCTGGCACAGCTTCACGCCGCGGTTCGCCGACGCCTACGGCATGCCCGCCGAGGACGTCGCCAGGTGGGCCGCCGAGCCGCGATCCAAGGTGACGTTCGACATCGAGCCGCGCGGCGACACGGTCAGGCTGACCGTCGTGCACGGCGGCTTCCCGGCCGGGAGCGAGGTCAGGAAGCTGGTCGGCGAGGGCTGGCCCGAGCTGCTGTCGAGCCTGAAGACCCTGCTGGAGACCGGCGACACCCTGCCCAGGCCGGAGGAGACGCGGGCATGAACGGCCCGCGCGCCCGTACGCGCCCGCCCGCCGCGCACCGGCCGCCTCCCGCCTCCGCCGGGCGGGGCGGCCCCGCGCGGGCCGTGAGCGTTCAGTAGACCAGGGCCTGAGCCCCCTCGGAGACCGCCTCCTCGACGAACGCCGGCGCCCCGGCGATGCGCACGCCCTCGATGACGTCGTCGACGGTGATGTTCCTGCGTGCCGCGCACTGCGTGCAGAGCGTCACCCTGCCGGCCGCCAGGACGGCTTCGAGCAGGTCCGCGAGCGGGGCCGCGTGCGGCAGCGCGAACTCCTTGGCCCGCCCCGGCAGCGCGAACCACGACGACTCGCCGGTCAGCCACAGGGAGACGGGAACACCGCTCGCGAGCGCGGCGGCCGCGACCGTGAACGCCTGGTTGCAGCGCTCGGGGGCGTCGGCCCCGGCGGTCACCTTGATCACCAGTGATCGTGCCATATTCGCCACCCTAATCCCGAAGGAGCCGGAACGCGGATCGAGGCCCCCGGCGCCTGAGGCGATGAGGCGACCGGCCGGCGTCCGCGGGCACGCGTGGCGCTGCGGGCGCGCGCGGCCCGCCACTACGCTTGGGGAGCATGGAAGAACCTGAGGTGCACCCCGACCTGGAGCCGATCGCGTTCCTGCTCGGCCGCTGGGAGGGCGCGGGCGTGGGCGGCTACCCGACGATCGAGAGCTTCAACTTCGGGCAGGAGATCGAGTTCGGGCACAACGGGAAGCCGTTCCTGACCTACGTGAGCCGCACCTGGCTGCTCGACCAGGCCGGAAACCGCGTCAGGCCGCTGGCCGCCGAAACCGGCTACTGGCGGCCGCAGCCCGACCGGCAGATCGAGGTCGTGCTCGCCCACCCGACCGGCATCGTCGAGATCTACATCGGCGAGGTGGTCTTCCACAAGATCGAGCTCCGTACGGACGTCGTCGCCCGCACCGCCTCGGCCAAGGAGTACACGGCAGGCCACCGGCTGTACGGCCTGGTCAACGGCAACCTGATGTGGGCCTACGAGATGGCGGCCGTCGGCCACCCGCTCACCGACCACATGTCGGCCGAGCTGAAGAAGGTCGGATGAGCACGCCGTTCACCGCCGACGCCGTCGAGGCGATCAAGCGCCACATGAACGACGACCACGCCGCCGACGCGTTGGTCATCGTGCGCGGCCTCGGCGGTCGTCCCGCCGCCACGTCGGCCGTGACCAGCGACGTCGACGCCGAGGCCATCGAGTTCACGATCGACGGCGGGGAGCGCGTCCGCGTCCCGTGGGGCCAGACCCTCACCGAACGCGCCCAGGTCCGCAAGGCCGTGGTCGCGCTCTACCGCGAGGCGTGCGACCGCCTCGGCCTCCCGGCCAGGGGCGAACACTAGAGGGGCGGGAAAGCGCGGGTATGGAAAAGGGCCCCGGGCGGCGCTCCGCCTGCTGAGCAGGCGGGCCAGGTGGACCATGGCCGGGACCGGTGTCCCGCCCCCCGGCTGCCAGGGGCCCCGGTGGTTGCCTCGTATTCGCTCAACGGCACGAGACAACAGTCCGCGACGTCAGCGGACAACCACCTCGCTAGCCCGATTATGAGAAACCATTATTCGGACCACCTCCTTTCCGCGTACCCATGAAGCTATGCGGTGGGTCGCGGACGAGGCAAGCGAATAACGGCGGGCCGTAGACTCTGGGCATGACGGAGACGCAGTGGCATGAGGAACTCCGTGCCAAGGGCTATCGGGTCACACCGCAGCGCCAGCTCGTCCTGGAGGCGGTCAAGGAGCTGGAGCACGCCACGCCCGAGGAGATCTGCGTCAAGGTGCGGGAGACGGCGCGGGGCGTCAACATCTCGACCGTCTACCGCACGCTGGAGCTGCTGGAGGAGCTCGGGCTCGTCACCCACACGCATCTGGGCCACGGCGCGCCGACCTACCACCTGGCGGCCGAGGCCGATCACGTGCATCTGGTGTGCCGGGGGTGCGACGAGGTGTTCGAGGTGCGGCCGGAGCTGGCCGAGGGGCTGGTCAAGGGGCTCGACGAGGAGCTGGGGTTCGCAGCCGACGTCCATCACCTGACCGTGTTCGGACGCTGCCGCGACTGCCGGTGACAGGGTTCGGCGGCGCTGCCGGTGACGGTGCCGGTGACGGGGTTCGGCGGCGGGGTCCGGCGGCGGTGCGGCAACCGCCGGTGACGGGGGATTGTGATGGTCTCGGTAGCCTGGGAGGCATGCGTAGCCCTCTGCTCGATCTTCCTGGCGCCGTCGCGGCCGACGCGCCGGACTCCGACATAGCGGCGCACTACGGCGAGCTGTTCGCCGAGCAGCGCGCGCTGGCCAAGGGGGAGGCGGTCGTCGACCGCAGCAACCGCGAGGTCGTCCGCATCGCGGGCGCCGACCGGCTGAAATGGCTCAATGACCTCACCTCGCAGAAGCTCGACACGCTGAAACCGGGCGAGTGGGCCCAGACCCTCAACCTCGACGCGCAGGGCCGGGTGCTCGACCACCTGACGCTGGTCGACGACGGCGAGAGCGTGCTGGCCCACGTCGAGCCGGGCACCGCGCAGGGCCTGATCGACTATCTCGATCGCATGCGGTTCATGCTCAGGGTCGAGGTGTCGCGGGCCGACGATCTGGCGGTGTTGTCCACGGCCACAGAAGACTTCCTGGTGCCGCGGGCGGAGCTGGCCGAGCATCTGGGCCGTCCGCTGGCGGGGCTGTGGGCGTACGAGGCGCTCCGCATCGAGGCGCACCGGCCGCGGCTGGGGTTCGAGACCGACCACAAGACGATTCCACACGAGGTGGGCTGGATCGGGCCGGCCGTCCAGCTCGGCAAGGGCTGCTACCGGGGGCAGGAGACGGTGGCCCGGGTGCACAACCTGGGGCATCCGCCGCGCCGGCTGGTGTTCCTGCACCTCGACGGCAGCGTCGACACCCTGCCCGCGCACGGCGATCCGGTGATCTTCGAGAGCCAGGAGGTCGGCGTGGTCGGGTCGGCGGCCCGGCACCACGAGCTGGGGCCGATCGCGCTGGCGGTGATCAGGCGTACGGTGCCGGTGGACGCCCCGCTGCTGGCCGGAGGCGTCGCGGCGGCTCAGGAGGTCGTCGTGCCACCCGACGCGGGTCGCAACGTCACCATCGACCCCGCACTCCGCCGCCGCATCCGCTGACCGGCCGCGGGCCGGTCACACCTCCACGATGAGGGTGATCGGGCCGTCGTTGACCAGCGACACCTTCATGTCGGCGCCGAAGACGCCGGTCTCCACGTGCGCTCCGAGCCCGCGCAGCTCCTCCACCACGGCGTCGACCAGCGGCTCGGCGACCGGTCCTGGGGCGGCGGCCTGCCAGGTGGGACGCCGGCCCTTGCGGGCGTCGCCGTACAGGGTGAACTGGCTGATCACCAGGAGCGGGGCGGACACGTCCGAGCAGGACTTCTCGCCGTGCAGGACGCGCAGGCCCCAGAGCTTGGCGGCGAGCCTGGCGGCCTCCGCCCGCGTGTCCGTGTGGGTGACGCCCACCAGGACCATCAGTCCCGGCTCGCCGATCGCGCCCACGATCCGGCCGTCGACCTCGACGGAGGCCGCGCTCACTCGCTGCACCACTGCTCGCATGGCATCCCATTCTGGACCAGGAGGGACGATCCGTAGACTCATGCCGAAAGGAGCGCGGGAATGTCGCTGATTGTGGAAGTTGTCCGATCGGGGTTCGTGGAGTCCACGCATCAGGCCCGCATGCTGACCGTGGACGCGACAGGACGCCCGGTCGAGGCGAGAGGCGCGGTGCACGTGCCCGCGTCCCCACGGTCGTCGATGAAGCCGCTCCAGGCGCTCGGCATGCTCCGCAGCGGTCTGCGGCTGGAGGACGAGTTGCTGGCGCTGGCCTGCGCCTCGCACTCGGGCGAGCCGTTCCACGTGGAGGGCGTCAGGAAGATCCTGACGGGGGCGGGGCTGGAGGAGTCGGCGCTGCGCTGCCCGGAGGACCACCCCGTCGACCGTACGGTCACCGAACGCGGCCGCGTCTACATGAACTGCTCCGGCAAACACGCCGCCATGCTGGCCACCTGCGCGCGGAACGACTGGCCGCTCGACACCTACCGCGAGCCCACCCACCCGCTGCAGCGCGCGATCAGGGAGACCGTCGAGGAGCTGACCGGCGAGCGGGTGGCCGCGTCCGGGGTGGACGGGTGCGGGGCGCCGCTGTTCTTCGTGTCGATGCTCGGCGTGACGAAGGCGTTCCGGGCGTTCCCGCTGTCGTCGCCGGACTCGTACGAGCGCCGGATCTTCGACGCGATGCGCGCCTACCCCGAGTGGACGTCCGGCACCGACCGCCCCGAGGCCCGGCTGATGCGGGCGCTGCCGGGGTTGATGCTGAAGGCGGGGGCGGAGGCGTTCGACGCGTTCGCGTTCGAGGACGGGCGGGCGGGCACCGTCAAGATCGAGGACGGTTCCGCCCGCGCCCGCGTGCCCGTCACGGTGGCGGCGCTGCGCTCGCTGGGGCTGGACGCCCCCGAGCTGGCCGAGCTGGCCGCCCCGCCGGTGCTCGGCGGCGGGCGGCCGGTCGGCGAGCTGCGGATCCGCTAGAGGGTGCGGAACTGGCGGGTGGCGGAGATGGCGCCCGAGGTCGTCGTGCAGAACGTACGCATCGAGCCGGCGAACTTCGACAGGTCCCATTCCGCCGGCCCGTGGTACCAGTAGAGGTTGTCGGCCTGGCTGCCGTTCCCGGTGACCGAGGCCACCACGCGCGACCAGTGCTCCACCCCGTCGAAGATCACGGCGTAGGGCAGGTAGCGGGAGAACAGCTCGACCCGGTGCTGCTCGGGCACGTGGCCGAGGTCGCCGGAGAAGAGGTACTCGCGGAAGCCGAGCGTGTGCGCCAGCGCCGCCGAGCCCTTGGCGGTCTTGGCCGGCATGTACTGCCCGCCGACCGCCAGCGCGCCGCCCGCGATGATCACGCCCAGTCCGAGCAGCCCGTACGTCGTGAACCAGGCCAGCGCCACGGTCGCCACCAGCCCCACCCCGATCAGCACGACGCCGATCGTCGTCCACCGGGTCCGCTCGGTGTCCGGCCGCCGGGCGAACCAGCCCTGCTTGACCACGTCGGCGTACAGGGCGTCCCGCACCTTCCCCAGGTGCGTCGCGAACGAGCCGGACAGCTGCGACAGCAGCACCCGGTCACGCCCGTCGAAGATCGCGTCGTGGAGCGCCCGCTCGTACGGCAGCAGCGCGTTGACCGGTGCGCTCGGCAGCCTGACCAGCATCCAGTCGGGCGCGTCGTACGCCTGCCGCGGCTGCTCGTCGATCCGCAGGTAGCCGCGGACGGCGAGGTCCACGATCGTGGCCGTCACGTCGATCACGTCGGCCTGCTCGTCCACGAGCGTGCCGATCTGGCCCGGCCGCACGCCGTCGGGTGGCGTGAAGTGCCCGTTATGCAGCGGCGTGACCGGGCCCTTCTCGTGGTCGACGATCCTGGCGTCCCGGCCGCGCGTCCAGTAGAGCAGGGCGATGCCGCCGAGCAGCAGCACCAGCAGGCCGGCCAGCGCGCCGCCGGTGACGACGTCGAGCGTGAACGCGGCCGCCAGCGAGAAGCGCTTCTCCAGGATGGGCGCGCCCGAGCTGGAACCCTCCGGGTATCCGACCACGATGGTCAGCGCCTGGCCGGCGGCGAGGTTGTCCTGCTCGAAGCCGGCCTCGCTGCCGGTGTGGTCCATCGTGGCCGCCGTGCAGCCGATGGCCGAGGTCAGCTCGCCGGCGAAGCACGACAGGTTCTGCACCTGGCCCGGGCCGGACACCTTGACGGTGGCCTTCTCGACCGGCTGGTTCCAGCCGTTGACGGCGAACCAGCGCAGCTCCTCGACCGCGCCGGACGTCGTCACCGCGCCCTTGACGTCGTACTCGACGGTCTGGCCGGTCACGGTGAGCACGTCGCCGGCGAGGGTGCCGCCCTTGACGTTGGAGATCCGGTAGAGGCGGTCGTAGCTGTCGTCGTACCGGGTGCGGGTGATGAACGTGCGCTTGAGACCGCCCGACGCCCCGGTGATCTTCTCGACCACGTGCAGGGTGCCGTCCTTGCCCAGGGTCAGCGTCACCTCGTCCGTGATCCCGGCCTCCGCCGCCATGGCGGGGGCGGCGGCCAACGTCAGAGCGGTGGCCCCCAGGGCGGCCATCGTGAGTCTGATCCCCATGGCGGGCAATCGTATCGGTTCGTCCCTTACAGGGTGATGCGGTTCGCCGCCCGCCGCCCGCCGGACGCCGCCCGCCGCCCGCCGCCCGCCGCCCGCCGCCCGCCGCCCGCCGCCCGCCGGACGCCGGCGCCGCCGTCGAGATCGCCGACGCCCACGGCCTGGCCCGGCCGGCTAGTCGGAGACCTGGATGCGCAGGCGCCGGAAGCCGCGCCCCTTGCTCTCGATCTTGGCGACCTTGATGTGCCCGATCTGCTTGGTGGAGGCCACATGGGTGCCGCCGTCGGCCTGCGTGTCGAGCCCGACGATGTCGATGATCCGGACATCTTGGACGGTCTCGGGCACCAGGTTGGCGGCGGTGCGGATGATGTCGGGGATGGCGAACGCCTCGGCCCTGGGCAGCACCTTCACGTCGATGCGCCGGTCGGCGACGATCTCGGCGTTGCAGGCGTCCTCGACCGCCTCCTTGAACCCCGGCGGCACCTCCGGCAGGTCGAAGTCCATCCGGGCGGTCAGCTCGTCCATGTTGCCGCCCGTGACCAGGCAGCCGTAGTCGCGGAACACGACGCCGCAGAGCACGTGCAGGCCCGAGTGCGTACGCATGAGGGCCGAGCGCCGCGCGTCGGCCACCGCGCCCCTGACCACGGTGCCGGCCGACGGGATCGGGTCGCCCTCGGCCGGAACCAGGGAGAGGTCGTCGCCCTTGCGTGCCCCGACGATGCGGGTCTCGACACCCTGCCAGATCAGCACCCCGTGGTCGGGCGGCTGCCCGCCGCCCCCCGGGTAGAACGCCGACCGGTCGAGCACGAGACCCTCGGGCGTCGCGTCGAGCACGACGGCCTCGAAGTCGCGGAGATTCTGGTCAGCGAGTTCCAGTCGGCGGGTGCGCCCGTGGAGGTCGTAGCTCATGGGCGGAAGCCTAGTGCGGTCACCAAGGCCCGTACGGGCCGCTGCCGCCGCGGCCGCCCATGCCCTTCACGGCGGGCTTGACGTCGACGATGTAGACGGTGGCGGCGATGACGGCGAGGATCGAGAACAACCCGAGCCCGATGCCGATGAAGTCGGGGTTGCCCATGGCGAGCATGGCCATGAAGGCGTTGAAGTACATCCACGCGCCCGCACCGGAGAACAGCGTCGCCAGGCCGAGGATGAGCAGCCAGACCTCCTTCTTCAGCTTGCCCGCCGAGATGAACGCGTTGGCCGGCACCCGCAGCGCGTGCACCGCCGCGTAGACCGCCATGCCGAAGATGACGGCGGCGAGCACCAGGAAGAGGAAGTTGAGAACACCGTTGATCAAACTCATGTTTGTCAGCTCCGCCCAACGCCGCGATGAACGCACCCCAGCCTAATAGGCAGGGCTGCTTGCTGGGCACCCCGAACCGGAAAGCCCGCCTCCACGGCGGAAGGCGGGCTCAGCGGGGCGATGTCAGGCCTTGGCTTTGGTGGCGCGGGTCGTGCGGGTGGTCTTCTTCGCCGGCTGGACGGGCCGGGCGACGGGCGGCTCGGCGGCCTCCGACACCTCCTCCAGCTCCAGCGCGGCCTCGCCGGAGGCCTTGCTGACGACCTTGCGGCCGCGCGTGGCGAACTCCTCGTAGACCTCGGTGGCCCGGTGGGTCAGCTGGTCGGCGTACTCGCGGGCCTTCTCCGGCAGCTCCCTGGCGAGACCCTCGGCCTTGTCGGCGTACGCGCGGGTGCGCTCGGGCAGCTCCCTGGCCAGCTCGAAGCGCCTGGACTGGAGCCTGCGCAGCTGTTCGGGCAGCTCGCGGAGCTTCTCCACGGCGTAGTCGCCGGCCCCGGCGACCGCGTAGAACGGCTTGGACTCGGTGAGCTTCTTGACCTCGGTGGTGAGCGTCATGGGTTAACCTTCCTTGGTTTCCTGGGTGACGTTGCCGTTGCCGGAGGCCGCCGCATAGGGCTCAAGTGCGGCGAGAAACTCCTCGGGCAGCGGATTTTCGTCGTCCGGCTGGGAGTCGCGTCGAGGGCGGGCGTTCTGGGAGGTCTGGTCGTCCTCGGCGCGCTTCTCCTTGCGGAACGACTCGTAAATGTCGATCAGCACCTGGCGCTGGCGCTCGGTGAGATTCGTGTCGGCCCTGATGGCAGTGATCACGTCGCTGGGCGGCTCGCGATCCTCGATGAGGCCCGCCTGCACGTAGAGCACCTGCGACGAGATGCGCAGACCTTTGGCGATCTGGTTGAGGATCTCGGCGCTCGGCTTGCGCAGCCCGCGTTCGATCTGGCTGAGGTACGGATTGGAGACCCCGGCCGCCGCGGCGAGCTGACGCAGCGAGATCTTCGCCTGCTGCCGCTGCTCGCGGATGTATTCACCGATCGAACCGACTTTGGGTAGTGCCATGCCCCATAGTCTGCCGCCCGATGCTTGCAATTGCAAACAAGGTGGTTAACGGGAGCAAGCAGGTCAGAGCTGGATAACCCACAGGAAAGGCGCAGCGGTGACCAAACTCACAGAAAGTGTGGCGAAGCCGTACCGTGCTGGGCCGGACAGCTCCGCGGCCGGCTTGATCAGGCGGTCGACCCTGGCCATGACGTTGTGGGCGTGGAGGCCCAGCATGCCATGAGGCGTCGGCATCGCCCCGGCCGTGCCGAACCGCAGCAGCGCCGTCGCCAGCCGGCGCGGCGAGCAGTAGCGCCGGGCGCGGTCGTCGGCGGCCATCTCGATCAGCAGCTCCACCTGCGCCTGCGCGTCGGCCACGACCTTCGACCAGGGCAGCGCCCTGCGCAGCGCGGCGAACGGCAACAGCACCAGGTCGTGCCGCTCGCGCACGTGGGCCGCCTCGTGCGCCAGCACCGCCGCCAGCTCGTCCTGCGACAGCAGCCGGCGCGCGCCCTCGCTCACCACGACCTGCGAACGCAGCCCCGGCACGCAGTAGGCCGCCGCGCCCGGGTGGTCGAGCACCCGCACGCCGGGCATGGCGGGATCGTCGTGGGCGATCAGCGCCAGCAGCATCCGGTGCCGCCGCCGCGCCCGCAGCGCCTGCACGCCCGCCGCCGGCAGCACCACGACCAGCACCGCCAGCGCGGTGATGCCCGCGATCATGGCGAGCACGTGCAACGCGTCCCACGGGGTGGCCGGGGTGTCGCCGCGGGCGAACGCGATCAGCCCGGGCAGCACTCCCAAGCCGTACGGCTGCACCGCGTACGCCAGCATGGCGCCGGTGGTGGCCAGCCCCCACGCCACGCCCAGGGACTGCCACAGGATGATGGCCAGCCGGGGCGCGCGGGAGGTCCACGTGGCCGTGGTGAAACGCCAGGAGCCAACCGCGCACGCCGTGGCGAGCGCCGCCAGCGCCACTGCCGTGATCACTCGTCCTCCAGCTCCGTGAGGGCTCTGCGCAGGATCTCCGCCTCCGGGCCCGACACGGCCTGGGCGAAGCGGGTGAGGGCGGCCGACCGGTCGCCCGTCAGGTCCAAGGCTTCCAGCATAAGCTCGGCGATGTATGCGTCGCGGCTTTCCGCCGGCTGATATCTCCACGCCCGGCCGTCGCGGCTGCGCTGCAGGAATCCCTTGCGGGTGAGGCGGTCGAGCACGGTCATCACCGTGGTGGGGGCGAGGTCGCGGTCGGCGATGAGCCGTCCGACCTCGCGGGCGGTCAGCGCCGTGCTCTCCGCCCAGAGGATGTCCATGATGCTGCGCTCAAGCTCGCCAAGACCCTTCACGACATTCAGATTAGCTCTACAAGCCGTCGAGCTGACATCCGGGTGTCGGATGTCACTAGAGTCGGGGTGATGGAGCTCACGCTGGTCCAGGGCGACATCACCGAGCAGCGCGTCGACGCCGTCGTCAACGCCGCCAACTCCTCGCTCATGGGCGGAGGCGGCGTCGACGGCGCCGTCCACCGCCGCGGCGGCCCCGAGATCCTGGAGGAGTGCAGGAAGCTGCGCGCCTCCGCGTACGGCAAGGGGCTGCCGACCGGCCGCGCGGTGGCCACCACGGCGGGCCGGCTCCCCGCCCGCTGGGTGATCCACACCGTCGGGCCCGTCTACTCCAGGTCGGAAGACCGGTCCGCGCTGCTGGCCGCCTGCTACCGGGAGTCGCTGAAGGTGGCCGACGAGCTGGCGGCCAGGTCGGTGGCGTTCCCGGCGATCTCGACCGGCATCTACGGCTGGCCGATGGACGACGCCGCCCGCATCGCGCTGACAGCCGTGCGCCAGGCGGACACGTCGGTGGCGGAGGTCCGGTTCGTGCTCTTCGACGCCGCGGCGTACGCGGCGTTCGCGGCCGCGCTCGACGCCTGGTTCGACGCCTAGATTGACGCCTAGATTGACGCCTGGCCGCGCGGGTCGAGTGCCGACCAGGGCAGCGTCACCTCGCCGAGCCGCCACCTGGCCGGGCCGCCCAGCGGCGGACGCCGCGGCACCGGCCACGTGATCGACAGGAACCGCACGGCGGCCAGCCACCGCTGCCGCACCCCGTGCGCCCCGTACGGCGCGCTGACCGCCCAGGCGTGGTCGAAGTCCCGCAGGAACGCGTGCACGCGCTCGCCGGGCACGTTGCGGTGGATGAGCGTCTTCGGCAGCCGGTCGGCCAGGTCGGAGGGCCGGTCGAACGCGTCGAACCGGGCCGCGAACGTGATCGTCTCCGGTCCGCGCGGCGACAGGCCGGCCCAGACCGCCCGCCGCCCGTTCTCCGACGAGGTGCCCTCGACCAGCACGCCGTCCGGCGCCAGCCGGCCGCGCAGCGCGTCCCAGTAGCGCCAGGCCTCCGCCTCGGAGTACTGGCGCAGCACGTTGAACGCCCTGACCAGCACCGGCGGCCGGCTCACGGGCAGCTCGAAGCCGCCGAGCGCGAACCGCAGCCCCTCCCGCTCGTACGGCTTGGCCAGCGCCACCCGCGCCGGGTCGATCTCGATCCCCACGACCTCGACCCGCGGCGCGACCCTGCGCAGCCGGGTGAACAGCTCCAGCGTGGTGGCGTGGGACGCCCCGTAGCCGAGGTCGACCACCAGCGGCCGGTCGGCCGCGCGCAGCCGCCGCCCGTGCGCCGCGACGATCCAGCGATCGCACCGGCGCAGCCGGTTGTGCGCGGTGGTGCCCCGGGTGATCGCGCCGACCGGTCTAGACACGGTGGATCTTGTGCTGCGCGGCCTGGGCACGCGGACGGATGACCATGCGGTCGATGTTCACGTGCGCCGGCCTGGTCACGCACCACGCGATGGCGTCGGCCACGTCGTCGGCGGTCAGCGGGTCGGGCACGCCGGCGTACACGCGGGCCGCGGCCTCCTCGTCGCCGCGGAACCGGGTGACCGCGAAGCCCTCGCTCTTCACCATGCCGGGCGCGATCTCCACGATCCGCACCGGACGACCCACCAGTTCGAGGCGGAGCGTCTCGGCCATGGACGTCTGGGCGTGCTTGGCCGCGCAGTAGCCGCCGCCGCCCTCGTACGACACCAGCCCCGCCGTCGAGGTCAGCATCACCAGCACCCCGTCGCCCGACTCGACCAGCTTGGGGACGAGGGCCTTGGTCACGCGCAGCGAGCCGAGCACGTTGACGTCGTACATCCGCTGCCAGTCCTCCGGCCGCGCCTCGGCGACCGTCTCCATGCCGATCGCGCCGCCGGCGTTGTTGACCAGCACGTCACACCGCTCCAGAGCGGCCGCGAGCGCGTCGACGGACTCCTGCGAGGTGACGTCGAGCGGCACCGGCCTGATCAGCGGATGGTCGGCGGCCAGTTCGTCCAGCCGGTCGCGGCGCCGCGCGGCCGCCACCACCTCATAGCCCTCGGCGGCCAGCCGGCGCGCCGTCGCCGCGCCGATGCCGCTGCTCGCCCCGGTCACCACAGCCGTTCTCCGCATGGGTCTCATCCTGCCAGGCCTGCGCCGCATGGCCCGCCAAGGCCGCATGTCAGGGAATGTCAGAAAATCTCTGGCGGTTGTGCGTGGGCGGAGGTGGTGTCGAGTGAGGCGACGACGGGTCGGCCGGGTCGCGACCATCAGCATGCACACGTCGCCGCTGGACCAGCCCGGGACGGGCGACGCCGGCGGCATGAACGTGTACATCGTCGAGTCCGCCAAACGGCTGGCTCAGCTCGGCGTGGAGGTGGAGATCTTCACCCGGGCCACCGCCCGTGACCTGCCGCCGGTGGCCGAGCTGGCGCCCGGCGTCCTCGTCCGGCACCTGACCGCCGGGCCGTACGAGGAGATGGACCGCGCCGAGCTGCCCGGGCAGCTGTGCGCGTTCCTGTCCGAGGTGCTGCGCACCGAGGCCATGTACGACCCCGGCCGCTACGACGTCATCCACTCCCACTACTGGCTGTCCGGCCAGGTCGGCTGGCTGGCCAAGGAGCGCTGGGGCGTGCCGCTCGTCCACACCATGCACACCATGGCCAAGGTCAAGAACCTCCTGCTCGCCGCCGGCGACCAACCCGAGCCACAGGCCCGCGTGGTCGGCGAGGAGCAGGTCGTGGCCATCGCCGACCGCCTGGTCGCCAACACCGCCGACGAGGCCCGCGAGCTCGTCGACCTCTACGACGCCCCCGAAGGACGCGTGGCCGTCGTCAACCCCGGCGTCAACCTCGGCGTCTTCCGCCCCGGCTCGCAGGCCGCCGCCCGCGACCGGCTCGGCCTGCCGCTGGGCGCCCACGTGCTGCTGTTCGTGGGCCGCATCCAGCCGCTCAAAGCCCCCGACGTGCTGCTGCGCGCCGCCTCACGGATGCTCATCGAGGACCCGTCGCTGCGCACGCGCCTGGTCGTGGCCTGCGTCGGCGGGCCGTCGGGCAACGGGCTGGCCAGACCGTCCATCCTCGCCGAGCTGGCCGCCGAACTGGGCATCTCCGACGTCGTACGCCTCGTCCCCCCGGCCAGCCAGGCAGAGCTGGCCGACTGGTACCGCGCCGCCTCGGTCACCGTCGTGCCCTCGCACAGCGAGTCGTTCGGCCTGGTCGCGCTGGAGTCGCAGGCGTGCGGCACGCCCGTGGCCGCGGCCGCCGTCGGCGGGCTGCGCACCGCCGTCCGGGACGGCGTCTCCGGCCTGCTCCTGGACGGCCACGACCCGGCCGAGTGGGCGGTGGCCCTGCGCCGCCTGATCACCGCGCCCGGCCGGCGCGAGCAGCTCTCCCGGGGCGCCCGCGCCCACGCCGCCGCCTTCGGCTGGCAGGCCACCGCCTCCCGCCTCATGGAGGTGTACGTCGCCGCCGTCGCCAACCTGCACAGGACGCCCGTCGCGGTCAATCTGTAGCCTGCACTTCTATGCGCGAAGTCGTCGAAGCCGCGCTCAAGGCCGCGGACGTCACCTATGACGAGCCGCGGCCCGGGGCGTTCCTGTGCAAACTCCCCGGACAACACAAGCTCGCCACCATGACGTGGCTGATCGTCGGGGAACGGGTCCTCCACGTCGAGGCGTTCTTCTGCCGCCAACCGGACGAGAACCACACCGAGTTCTACCGCTGGCTCCTGGAGAAGAACGGCTCCATGTACGGGGTCCACTTCTCCCTCGACCCCGTCGGCGACGTCTACCTCGTCGGCCGCCTGCCGCTCGCCGCCGTCACGGGCGAGGAGGTGGACCGGCTGCTCGGCTGCGTGCTGACGTACGCGGACGAGGGGTTCGACCGCGCGCTGGAGCTGGGGTTCGCCTCCTCGATCAGGCGCGAGTGGGCCTGGCGGGCCAAGCGCGGCGAGTCCCTGGCCAACCTCCAGGCGTTCGCCCGTTTCGCCGACCCCGACCGGTGAATCCGTACTATTGGCCCCATGGCGACTTTGGTGCTGCTACGGCACGGCGAGAGTGACTGGAACGCGAAAGGCCTGTTCACCGGCTGGGTGGACGTGAGCCTGTCGGCCAAGGGCGAGGACGAAGCGCGCCGCGGGGGCAAGCTCCTGCTGGAAGCCGGGCTGCGCCCGGACGTCGTCCACACCAGCCTCCTGACCCGGGCCATCCAGACCGCCCAGCTCGCGCTGGCCGAGGCCGACCTGCTGTGGCTGCCGGTCAAGCGCAGCTGGCGGCTCAACGAGCGCCACTACGGCGCCCTGCAGGGCAAGAACAAGGCGCAGACGCGCGAGGAGTTCGGCGACGAGCAGTTCGTGCTCTGGCGCCGCTCCTACGACGTGCCGCCGCCGCCCATCGCCGACGACGACGAGTACTCCCAGGCCGGCGACCGCCGCTACGCGCTCCTGCCGCCGGAGCTCATGCCGCGCACCGAGTGCCTGAAGGACGTGGTCGACCGCATGCTGCCGTACTGGTACGACGAGATCGTGCCGGACCTCGCGGCCGGCCGCACCGTGCTGGTGGCCGCCCACGGCAACTCGCTGCGCGCCCTGGTCAAGTACCTGGACCGCATCTCCGACGAGGCGATCGCAGGCCTGAACATCCCCACAGGCATCCCCCTGCGCTACGACCTGAACGAAAACCTGGAGCCCTTGACCCCAGGCGGCACCTACCTGGACCCCGCGGCCGCGGAAGCCGCAGCAGCAGCAGTAGCCAACCAAGGCCGCTAACCCTCGCGAGTCGCGTTCCCCAACATCGCGAGTCGCG
>DASUCK010000620.1:0-14328 GCA_036276095.1 Nonomuraea sp.
GCCACCGGGAACGAGACCGTGGCCACAATGCTGCAGGAGATCTTCCAGCGTGGCCTGCTACGCGTCTACGCCAACGGCGACGTGACCGTCTGCGCGCTCGGCGGCGCGCTCAAGAACGTCGTGGCGACCGCGGCAGGGGTGGCCGAAAAGGCTGGGCGTGGGGGACAACACCAGGGTCGCTGTCATCACCCGTGACCTGGCCGAGCTCACCCGGCTCGGCGCGGCCATGGGAGGCGATGCGGCCGCGACCAGCACGGGCTGGAGCCGCCGATCTCCCGCACCATCCATCGGGTGCTCCCGGCGAGATCACCGCCCGCGACGCCTATTCGGGCCTGCGCCACTCGCCCACCGCCACGGAGTCCGGCCCGTGGTGAACCGGTTCGTGGTGAACCAGCCCGTAGTGAAACAGGCGCACCAGCGCGGCCCCAGTGAGCACCGCCACGGTGGCCGCCATGCCGACCCCGCCGAGCACCCCGATCGCGACGATCAGCCAGGCCGGCTGCCCCTCCTGCCATAGCGGCGTGGTCACCAACGCGAACACGCCCAGCCCGACCAGCCAGGAGCCCGCGGTCGCGATCACCCACCAGAACGCCCCGCGCACGTGCCGCCGCAGCAGCCGCCACTGCAGCAGCCCCATGGCCGCCAGCAGCATCAACCCCAGCAAGGCGAGCACCACGGGAGACCATTGCAGAACGCGCTCACCGATCACGATCGGCAACGCGCCGACGGTCCACGCTATGGCGGCCCCCCACGCCGTCGCCCGCACCCAGTCACGGGTGCCGACCTCGGGAAGCGCCGTCCGGAGCGCGTACGCCTGCGCCAGGCCGAGGAACATGCCCTCCACCGCCCCAGCCAGGACGATCATCGCCGCCTGCAGCAGCGGTCCGATGCCCAGCATCCCCCACCCGGGTGCGGCCACCCAGGCCCCCGCCACCGCCGGCATCATGAATCCGACGCTCTCCCCCAGCGTGACCGCTCTCGTCCAGCGCCACCACAAACCGGCGGACTTCCGTGGCAGGGCGGGCGCCTCCACCTCCGCCGCCGCCTCCAGGCAGATGCTCACCAGGGGCGATGGATCCCGGCGGACCTTCGCGTAACCCTCTCGTGCCTCACCCTCCAGGACAAGCCGCACCGGCGCGCCGCCCTCGAGGTTGCGCCACCACAGTCGCCGCGAGCTGCTCACCACGGTGAGCACGTCTCCGTCCCGCTCGTACTGGACGGGCAGGCGGATGGCGGCGCCGCTCCTGCGGCCGGTGACGGTCAACAGCGCGATCCGCCGCGACAGCAGGTCATGCAGCGGTGTCCGGAGCAGCCAGGCGACGACCGGGTTCACCAGGCGGGTCTGGAGCCGATCCAGAGGCTTCCAGATCATGATCGCCGCCCCCACAGCAGGTACGCGATGGGACCCACCGGCTGGACGAAGATCGCCAGCCACCACAGGCCCTTGCGCCCTCGCACGTCCTCCCTGGGCCGGAGCCAGAGATCCACCGCGGCAGCCGCAGCGAGCGCGACCTCTACGGACGTCAGCGCGATGAGCGCACCCTGCTGCTTGTTCGACATCTCGTCCCAGCGCATCGGCGGACTCCCCTCACTCGCCCCTCGCCACCAGGGTGCCGACCTCCCCGGGGGCCGGTCAGGGGCAAAAAGCCACACGTCCAGAGCCATTGGCCCCTTCTTTCTTGCAGTTGGTGTTCATCACCTCGCCAGGTCGAACTTCGCCCGCAGGCAGCCGTGCCGGGCGGTGCTGCGCTGGAAGGATGAGTACCTATCCCGTACGGGTCGAGGCCCGGCTCGAGGGAGCCGCTCAACCGGGGCCTGTGGATCGTCAAGTGGCTCCTGGCGATCCCTCACTACATCGTGCTGAGCCTGCTGCGGATCGCCTTCGCGGTCCTCACCGTCATCGCGTTCTTCACGATCCTGTTCACCGGCCGGTTGGAGGGATTGATCGCGGGACTCGTCATCGCCACAGCGGTCCTGCTGATCATCGGAACCGCGCTCGCGTCATCCTTGTCACACTCCAAGCACACCGCCCGCGTCCTTTCCGGAGCAGTGCCGTGCGATCCCCTCCCTGCGCGAGGCGCCGCCGTTCAGCGGCACGAGAGGACGAAAGCCCGCTACGCCACCGTCTTTCGGCACTGTCCCGCGCCACACCCCCTTGATGCGATCGAGGCATGACGAGAACGCGCAATGCCGGAAGGCGACTACGACGGGCACTGCTGGGACAGGCGGCCGGGCTCGTGGCCTATGTGATGTTCGTGCGCCCGCGGCTGCTCCGCTGGGGAGCGACTCGGGAGGAGGTGCACGGCGCGCTTCCAGGCGACGCCGTCATTCCCCTCCCCCACATCATCGCGACCCGCGCCATCACCATTGACGCGCCGCCGGAGGCGGTGTGGCCCTGGCTGGTGCAGATGGGCGGATACACCCGGGCGGGATGGTACGGCTACGACGCGATCGACAACGGCGGCATGCCCAGCGCCCGGCGCATCGTCCCCGAGCTGCAGAAGCTCAACGTGGGCGACCTGCTCCCGACCAGCCGCTCGGGCACCGGCTACCGGGTCGAGCAGCTGGAGCGCGAGCGCACGCTCGTCCTGGCGATTCGGGCGTTTCACGTCACGGAGACGTGGGCGATCGTCCTGCGCGACCTCGGCGGGCGCACGAGGATGTTGTTCCGGCTCCGCGTGTTGTGCCGCCCCGGCTTCTTGGGCCTGATCTATCTGCTCCTGTCTCAGTCGGCCGACTACTTCACGGTCAAGAAGCAGATGACCACGATCAAGGCTTTGGCCGAAGGCGGGTGGTCTCCGGCCTCGCAAGACACGCCGTCGGCGTACTGGTCGGAGCATGTCGCCTCGTGAAGGGGGAAGGCATGAACCGTCGTTCGGCGAAGCACGCGGCGCTCGCTGCGGCTGTGGAGGCCGCTCGCTGGACGCCCTCCGCATACAGCACTCAGCCTTGGAACCTTCTCCGTGTCCGGTGAGGAGATCCCCCTTAGGGCCGACTCGGCCAGGAAGCTCCAGGTCAGCGACGTGTCCGGGCGCGAACTGTTGATCAATTGTGGCACTGCCCTGTTCACCATGCGAACAGTCCTGCTGTACGAGGGATACGAGCCGGTGGTCCGAACCCTTCCCGACACCGATAGCCCGTCCCCGCTCGCCATCATCGCCCCAAGTGCCGAAGTCCGGGCCGATGAGCACACGTGGGCTCTCAGCGGCGAGATCGAGCGGCGCCGCACCCACCGGACGGACTTCGCCGACGTGCCGGAACCTGAGCGGCTCGTCGAGTCCCTCGTCAAAGGGGCGTCGAGCGAGAAAGCCAAGCTCACATCGATCCGCTCCTCATTGGCGGTGAACGTGCTCGCCGCGCTCACCCAGGCTGCACAGGACGTCCAGGCTCAGGATCAGAGGGTTCGGCCTGGAGTTGATCCGCTGGGCTCGCGATCCGGCGAGCATAGGCCAGGATGGGGTGCCGGTCGGGGAGCAGCCAGGGGCGACTGCGCCACCCGCGGAGTCACATTTCTCGCAGCGCGACTACTCCTGGCGGCACGGCTGGCCCGCTTCGGCCGGAGCAACCGCCACGGCCACGGCCGGCGTCGTGGCCGTGCTCATCACCAGCGCGGACACCCGCCAGGACTGGCTCGCCGCCGGCCAAGCCCTGCAACGTGTCCTGTTGCATGCCGCCGCCCATGAGGTCATCGACGCCAAGTGCAACCAGCGCCGACGAGAGAGACCCTGCGTGGGCCGGCTGCCGGAGCCGCCTCCAGCAGATTACCGCTGATCGTGTGCCACGCGTGGAAATGCTCCCACCGCGAGTTCTTCCGGCGAACTAGTCCCGTTCGAGTTGGAACGTCGTGCGGCACTACGGCTGGTCCGAACGGCGGCAGACTAGTACTACAGCCAGGCTTTGTTATCTATAGTCTGAACGCATGGTTGGAGAGTTAACGCCCGATGATCTCCAGGAGTGGGTCTCGGGGTTGGATGTGCTGTTCGGGCGGGTGGCCGGCCGCTTCGGGCGGGTGGAGCCCCGCCGTCAGGCGCGGGCGTACCTGCTGGGATTGTTGGCTCCGATCGAGCGTAAGAACGGCTGGCAGTTGGCCGAGGCCGCTGGGGATGCGGCGCCGGATCGCATGCAGCGCTTGTTGAACAGCGCCCGCTGGGACCCTCGCGAAGTGCGAGTTGACCTGCGCGATTACGTGATGGACAACCTCGGCCACCGCGACGGCGTGCTGATCGTGGATGAGACCGGGTTCCTGAAGAAGGGCGACAAGTCGGCCGGGGTGCAGCGTCAGTACTCCGGCACCGCGGGCCGGGTGGAGAACTGCCAGCTGGGCGTCTTCCTCGCCTATGCCTCCCCGTCGGGCCGGGCACTGATCGATGCTGAGCTGTATCTGCCGAAGTCCTGGACCGATAATCGAGCTCGATGCGCCCAGGCCGGCATTGGCGAACAGGTGCAGTTCGCCACCAAGCCTGTACTGGCCCGGATGATGCTCGCCCGCGCTCTGGAGGCGGGCGTACCGGCCTCGTGGGTGACCGCGGATGAGGCATACGGCATGGACTTCAAGTTCCGGCGCTTCCTGGAAGAGCGCCACCTCAGCTACGTGGTCGCAGTGCCCAAGAACCAATGGATCGGCAAGGCGTGGGGCGGACAGATCCACGCCGACACCGCGACCGCCCACGCCCCGCCCGAGGCATGGAAGCGCCGCTCCTGCGGCAACGGCGCCAAAGGGCCGCGCCTGTATGACTGGGCCCTGGCCACCGTGCACTTCGAGACCGAGCCCGGCTACCAGCGCTGGCTGCTGGTCCGCCGGAGCCTGACACCCAACGCCAAGGGCGAACTCGAGCTGGCCTACTACCTATGCCATGCCCCGGTCGGTACCAGCCTGGAGGACCTCATCGCCGTTGCCGGCGCCCGTTGGGCCATCGAGGAATGCTTCCAGAGCGCCAAGAACGAGACCGGCCTGGACCAGTACCAAGTCCGACGCTACGACGCATGGCACCGGCACATCACCCTCGCGATGCTCGCCCACGCCTACCTGGCCGTGACCGCCGCCCACGCCCCAAAAGCCCCAGCGGCCTGGTCCGCCTCACCCCAGCCGAAATCCGCCGTCTCCTGGCACGTCTGACCGCCACGATCACCCGCCCGCTCAGCCACTCCCTCGACTGGTCCCAGCGCCGACGACACCATCAGACCCGCGCACGAGCCAGTCACTACTGGAGGCGTTGGCTCAAACATCACGAAATAAAGCTGTAGTACTAGGCGCCGCCCTCGGCACGACCATCACCGCCGCCGCAGACGACGACCCCACCATCCGGCAACTGGTCCGCAACCTCGACGCCGACCTCTCAGGCCGCTACGCCGTCAAGCTGCCGCTCCCGTAGTACGCGACCCGCATGAGTGCTTGCATGTCGTCGAGCATCGGCATCCGCGGGTTGGCGGGCGCGCACTGGTCCTCGTAGGCGTTGCGCGCCTGCTGAGGGAGCGCGGTCAGGAAGGCGTTCTCGTCGATGCCGAGGGCCTGGAACGACGGCTCGATCAAGGCGGCGTCCCGCAGCCGCTCGACAGCGGCGGCCAGCGACTCCACGCCCTCCGACGGGGTGGCGGCGGGCAGGCCGAGGGTCTGGGCGATCTCCTGGAACCGTTCCGGAGCGCGGTAGTGCTCGTACTTGGGCCAGCCGGACAGCTTGGTCGGGGCCGTGCCGTTGTAGCGGATCACGTGGGGCAGCAGGACCGCGTTCGTCCGGCCGTGAGCGATGTGAAAAGTTGCGCCGAGCGTGTGCGACATGGCGTGGACGATGCCGAGGAAGGCGTTGCCGAAAGCCATGCCGGCGATGGTGCCCGCGTTGTGCATCCGCTCGCGCGCCCGCGGGTCCCCGGCCCCGTGACGGACGGCGCTCTCCAGGTTCGCGAAGATCAGCTTGATCGCGTGCAGGGCCAGGCCGTCGGTGTAGTCGCTGGCGTAGACCGACACGTACGCCTCGATCGCGTGGGTGAGGGCGTCGAAACCGCTGTCGGCGGTGACGACCGGAGGCAGGTCCGCCGCCAGGTGCGGGTCGACGATCGCGACGCTCGGCGTCAGCGCGTAGTCGGCCAGGGGATACTTCTTGCCCGTCACGGTGTCGGTGATCACCGCGAACGGCGTGACCTCCGCGCCGGTGCCCGAGGTGGTCGGCACGCAGACCAGGCGGGCCAGGTCGCCGAGCGGCGGGAACTTGAAGGCGCGCTTGCGGATGTCGAAGAACTTCTGCCGCATGTCGGCGAAGACGACCTCGGGGTGCTCGTAGCGCAGCCACATCACCTTGGCGGCGTCCATCGCCGACCCGCCGCCGAGGGCGATGATCGTGTCTGGCCGGAACTGCCGCATCAACTCGGCGCCCCGATCCACGGTCGCCACGGTCGGCTCGGGCTCCACGTCGTCGATGATCTGCAGCGCCACCCGCTCGGGGCGGCGACTGAGGACCGTGATGATCCGGTCGACGTAGCCGAGCCGGGTCATCGTCGGGTCGGTGACGACCGTCACCCGGTGTACGTCCGGCATGTCGGCCAGATAGCGGATCGCGTGCGGCTCGAAGTAGATCTTCGCGGGGATCTTGAACCACTGAAGGTTGTTGGTGCGCCGCCCGATCCGCTTGATGTTGAGCAGGTCGACGGCCGAGACGTTGTGGGAGACCGAGTTGCGGCCATAGCTGCCGCAGCCGAGGGTCAGCGACGGGATGAAGGCGTTGTACATGTCGCCGATGCCGCCCTGCGACGACGGGGCGTTCCAGATGATCCGGACCGCCTTGACGCGCCGCCCGAACTCCTCGGCCAGCCGCTCGTCCCGGGTGTGGATCGCGGCGCTGTGGCCCAGGCCGCCGAACTCCACCATCCGCTCGGCCAGGACGATCCCCTCCTCACTGCTGCCCGCGCGCAGCACGGCCAGCACCGGGCACAGCTTCTCCCTGGTCAGCGGCTCGGCCGGGCCGACCTGGGTGACCTCGGCGAGGATCACCGAGGTACCTTCGGGCACCTCGAACCCGGCCCGTTCGGCGATCCAGCTCGCGGGCCGGCCGACGACGTCGGGGTTGAGCCTGGCCTGAGAGCACGACTCGCCGGATGCGGTGACGCCGAACAGGAACTCCTCCAGCTTCCGCTTCTCCTCGGCATCGGCCCGGTAGGCGTGCAGCGCGCCGAACTCGGCCAGCGCGTCCTCGTACACCGTCGCGTCGATGATCGCCGCCTGCTCGGAGGCGCAGATCATGCCGTTGTCGAACGCCTTCGACAGCACGATGTCGTTGACGGCCTGCCGCAGGTCGGCTGACTGCTCGATGTAGGCGGGCACGTTGCCCGCGCCGACGCCGAGCGCCGGCTTGCCCGCCGAGTACGCCGCCCGCACCATGCCGTTGCCGCCGGTCGCCAGGATCGTGGCCACCCCGTCGTGGTGCATCAGCGCGCGCGTGGCGGTCAGCGACGGCTCCTCGATCCACTGCACGCAGTGCTCCGGCGCGCCCGCCGTCACCGCGGCGTCCCGGACGATCTTCGCCGCGGCGGCGCTGCTCTCCTGGGCGGCCGGGTGGAAGGCGAAGACGATAGGGTTGCGGGTCTTCAGGGCGATCAGCGCCTTGAAGATCGTGGTGGAGGTCGGGTTGGTCACCGGGGTGATCCCGCAGATGACTCCGACGGGTTCGGCGATCTCCACGATTCCGCTGATGTCGTCCCGTGAGATCACGCCGACGGTCTTGAGCGTGGCCATGCTGTTGGTGACGTGCTCACAGGCGAAGATGTTCTTCACCGCTTTGTCCTCGAACACCCCTCGCCCTGTCTCCCGCACGGCGAAGTCGGCTAGCGCCGCGTGCTCATCGAGCGCGGCGACGGACGCCTTCTTGACGATGTGATCGATCTGCTCCTGGCTGAAAGCGGCGTATTCGTCCAGTGCCTTGAGGGCGTTCCCCACCAGGGTGTCGATCATTTCCTTGACGGAGGTCGGCACGTCCGCGACCGTGTCGCTCATCTGGGTCACCTCGGGGACTCGTCGTGTTGGTCGCCTTCCAGCATCCCGATCCTCCGGTCACCACACCGGAGCGTTCCGACCCTGATCATGAGGCCGAAAGACACCGTGATCCTGGGACCTTTGGCTGTACTGAGTCGCTCCCGAATGGTGACTTTCAGCACTTCCCTGGTTCGGCGCCAGCCTTCCCGGGATGGGCAAAGCAGTGATCATCGGCCACGCCAGCCGCGCCGACGTCGCCGTTGACGTCACGGCCTCCGGGCTGGCGCTGACGGTGGCCGACAACGGCGTCGGCATGGCCGCGGGCGAGCAGGGAAAGCGCAGCGGCCTGCACAACATTGACGAGCGCGCCGCCCGGCTGGGCGGCACCGCCGAGCTTGAGACCCCGCCCGGCGGCGGCACTTGGTGCGCTGGCAAATCCCCCTCTCAAACGGGCAGATTCCTCTGTGAACTGCCATGATCGCGTTCCCGGGCAGCAGGCCGTGGTCACCTCGACGCGGCGCGTCATGTCACGTGCCCGGTCGCCGGCCGCCTCCAGCATCCCGGTGCAGTACCTTGTCGTGCCTTCATCGTTCGACCACTGTCCGCACATGTGTGCGACCCGCAGTCCCAGCCCTCTTCGCTGGGTGTCGGCGGCGACCCATTCCATGGCCGCCGTCGCCGGTGCGGATCCGTCCACGCCGACCACGATGTATCTGGCCATCACGCACCTCCGCCACTTTTACTTCCAGCCTTGCGCACAGCCACCAGCGCCGCCCGGAGACGAAGTCCCACATGCGACGGGCGTTGGTCCTCACCTGGCCTGATGTGCTGATAGTCGGCAAAGGGCGATGCCCGCTCGTCCGGCCGAGAGTGTCATTGGTCCTGCCCTGGGCTGCTGTTGGTCCCGGCCTCAGGTGTCGGAAGACCCTGCCCTCGCCGAGCGGGCCGGTTCAGGCTGGGTCACGAGGGACCCAGCTATCAGCGGTCATGTAAGCAAGGGGGCCGAAAATGAGACGGTCAATGATCGCAGGGATCGCCGCCGGATCGGTGCTCGCCACCGCCGCGGTGACCGGCGTCGCCGTCGCCGCAGGCAACGCCCAGCCACCACAGGCCACCGGATGGCATCGGAACGGACAAAACTACGGTCCGATGAGTGACATGTGGTCAATGGGCCGGATGCACGGTTCTCGCATCGGCAGTGAGTTCGACTACCTGTCCGAGATGGTGGCCCACCACCAGGAGGCCGTCACCGCAGCCGGACAGCTGCAGCGCTCGAGCCGGGCAGAGATGCGCGCCCTGGGTGCCTCGATCGTGAAGATCCAGACCGCCGAGATCGCCACCATGAACAAGTGGCTGGCCGCCTGGTACCCGGGACGTTCGACGGCGGTCGACTACCAGCCGATGATGCACGATCTGCCCAAGCTTTCGGGCGATGAGCTGGACAAGGCGTTCCTGCAGGACATGATCCACCACCACATGGTGGCGGTGATGATGTCCCAGCAGCTGCTCATGCGCGGGCAGGCGGAACACCAGGAGGTCAGGGCGTTCGCGGCCAGTGTGCGTGACACCCAGCACACCGAGATGTTCCAGATGCAGCAGTACCTGAGCAACTGGTTCGGCACCGACCGGTGGAACATGCCAGGCATGCGCGGCGGGATGGGCTGGTGACGACCCGGCGGGCCGAAAGTCCCGGTCTGGATCGGCACCGTCGCTCGTCCCTGCCCCAATCCGTAGAGTCCGCCCTCTCGCATTCTCAGGCGGTAGTTCCGCGATGGCCTAAATCGGCGAACTGTAGGACGTTCGCCAGTGTCGCCGAGCCATGGTGGCGTTCACGCTGGAATCAGGAGCACTCACGGGGAAAGAGATGATCATCATGCTCCCGATCCGCCCCCTCATCGCCACCGCGGTAGCCGCCTCAGCCACGGGACTGCTGGCCGTACCCGCGCAGGCCGCCCAGCAGGCCGCCATCTCCACGCTGGTGAACATCAGGGCCGCGCACCACTATGGCCTGGACCGGCTGGTTTTCGAGTTCCGCGGCCAGGTGCCGGCCCAGCGCGATGTCCGCTACGTGTCCAAGCTGATCGCCGACGGCTCCGGCCACACCGTCAACGCCGTCGGCAGCGCCCTGCTCCAAGTGCGCTTCAGCCACGCTGACGGCCATGACGGCCGCGGCAACGTGACCTACGGGACGACCCGCAGGACGTACGCGCTGCCCGGCGTCCTCCAAGTCGTCAACACCGGGGACTTCGAGGCGACGCTGACCTTTGGGGTCGGACTCGCCAAGCGGGTGCCCTTCCGGGTCTACACACTCGCCCGGCCGAGCCGCGTCGTCGTCGACATCGCCACGCCTTACCGGACCGTGCCGGTGCGCGACTACTTCCTCAACACGGCCAACTACAACCTCGGCCGCAGGCCATACACCACCGCCGTGCAGCGGCCGGTGATCCCCCCGGCCACTTCCTTCGGCGCGCTGCAGCGGCTGTTCGCCGGCCCCACCCAGGCCGAGCAGGCGCAAGGGCTGCGTTTCGTCAGCTCCAAGGCCACCGGCTTCAGCAAACTGACCGTCAAGAACGGCATTGCCAGGGTCTACCTGACCGGCCCCGTCACCAGCGGAGGATCGACGTTCACCATCGCCAACCTGATCAGGCCGACGCTCAAGCAGTTTCCGTCCATCAAGTGGGTGAAGATCTACGACGCTGCAGGCAGGACCGAGCACCCGACCGGACCGTCGGACTCCATTCCGCGGTCGCTGGAGCCATGAGCTCATTGAGCTCCGCTCCACACAGAACGGAATGATCAAGCTCGGACATATGCCGGGATCGGCGTCGGCCGTGACGGTCAGCGTGCCGGCTACCGAACGCTGGCGAGGCGGCCTGGCCGCCCTGCCAGACCGGGGCAGGTCGCGCAAGCCCTCCGGTCATCGGGTGGCTTGGACGACCCGCGCCTCGGGCCCGGGGAAGACGAGGCTTTCGTGCCCGTCGTCCAACCAGCGCACCAGGTAGGGCGGGGAACCATCCGCGTGAGCCACCTCCAGGATGAACCCCTCGCGTCGGGTGCTGTTGCCGCGCGTGCCCTCCACGATCAGCCGGTCTCCTACTGCAGCCTTCATCGCGGTTCCTCACATCTCCTGGGTGAAATCCTCCGTCCCTCCCACCCTCCAAGAGCCGGCCCCAACGTGGCAGGGCCAGAGGTCCCCACATCGGGGGACCTTCGGCTCGCCGACATGTCCCTGGTGATACCAGCGGCTGGCCGGTCTGTGACAGCGCATCGCAGGCTGAGCGCCTCGGGCTCGGCGAGTGTCAGTGGAGCGCCACGTCAGCGAGGCGCCAGGCGTATCGCCGTGGACCGCCGACCCTGGCCTACATCGCGCGCTGCCTGTCCTTTCAGCCTGCGAGTGCCGAAGCTTACGCGGAAGGTCCTGAAGTGCGGCGCGTTGGTGCTCTCCGGCGCGCTGGGGAGTGGTGACGGTGCCGGTCAACGCTCTGACCAGGAATGGGCAAAGTCTTCAAGACGAAGCCGTCGTGGCCTGTCGTACGGCGCTGTGGTCTGCCAAGAGTGGATATGTGAACGAGACAAGGGGCGTGGTGATCGGCTACGACGGCTCCGACCACTCGGTGCAGGCCCTGGACTGGGCGATGGACGAGGCCGAGCTCCGCAAGCTTCCCCTCATCGTCTGCCACGCGTGGCAGTGGCCGTACGGCGACGGGGATCCGGCGGCTCGTGACTCGCTGCGCCACGCGGCCGAGCACGTGCTGTGGCACGGCGCCGACTGCGCGCGAGCCAGTTCCCCAGGACTGGATGTGCGCCCTGATCTGTACGAGGGTTCGGCGACCGGGCGGCTGGAGGAGCTGTCGGCTGATGCCGGACTGCTCGTGGTCGGCTCTCGCGGACTGGGCCCGGTGGCGCGATCGGTGACCGGCTCCGTGGCAGCCCATGCGGTGGCCCACGCGCAGTGTCCGGTCATCGTCGTCCGTGGCAGAGGCCCGCTGCC
Organism: Nonomuraea sp.; assembly: GCA_036276095.1. Lineage (GTDB taxonomy): Bacteria > Actinomycetota > Actinomycetes > Streptosporangiales > Streptosporangiaceae > Nonomuraea. The sequence continues at coordinate 11,952 of DASUCK010000620.1, forward strand.
GCGAAGGCCCCACCCGGGACCGATCGTGGTGGGCCTGGCGGACGACGGCAAGGCCGATGCGGTGCTCGCCTTCGCCTGTGCGGAAGCGTCCGTGCGCGGCCTGCCGTTGCTCGTGGTGCACGCCTGGCACCAGCCTCCGGTGGCCTGGGGAGGGATTACGTTCCCAGCCCTCGACCCCCTGGCCGTTCGAAACGCGGCCGACAACTGGCTGGCGCAAGTGCTCAAGCCGTGGAGAGAGAAGCAGCCGAAGGTCGTGATCGAGGCGCGTACGACACAGTCACGGGCAGGCGAGGCGCTCGCCGCCGTCACCGACGCGACCCTGGTGGTCGTCGGGAGCCCGCACGGACGGTTCGGCTCCGTGACGGCGGCCATGTTGCGGCATGCTCCATGCCCGGTCGCGATCGTGCGTTAAGAATCGGCACTGCTGTAGCGCCGGCCTGTGGGAAAGCCTTGACAGTGAGAGCCACCGGCGCGATCGTCCAGCGGATGCTGGGCGGCGTCAACTACCCGGCATTCGGGCCGCTGGGCATGGTTGGCGTGGGGTGATGGCCGATCTGCTGGTTCCGGGTGCCGCCCGTCACCGACGCCGCACACATGATCGGCGAGCTGCGCTGCGCCCCGCTGCTGCACGGTTACCGCGGCTCGCCACCGGCCGACGTCGGCGCCCTAGCCGACCAGATCACCCCGAATCGGCGGGCTGCTCGACGACCTGTCGCAGGCGGCTGAGCTCGACTTCAACCCGGTCATCGTCACCCCGGACGGCGCGACGACGGTGGACGCCCGGATCAGGATCACCCCTGTGAGCCGCCACCCTCGCCGCTGCTGCGCCGCATGCGCTGACCAACGACTGCGCCGCTTGGGACTTCCGGCCCTAATCCTTGTCTCCTTCGCGAGATGTGATGAAAGCAACCGAACGGACGTCTTCCTGCTGGAGCCAGAAAAGAGCTGACCGCCATGCGCATGACCGTCGCAGACGTGATGACGAGGAAGGTCGTTTCCGTCACCGCCGCCACCCCGTTCAAGGACATCGCCGAAGCGCTCATTACTGGCAGCATCAGCGCCGTGCCGGTCACTGGCGACGACGGCCATGTGATCGGCATGGTGTCCGAGGCCGATCTGCTGTGCAAGGAGGAGTTCCGCGAGGAGTTCTACCGCGAGGGCTACCGTCCCCCGTTGCGCGCCCGGCTGCGCCACCCCAAAGGCAAGCAGAAGGCCAACGGCGACACCGCCGCCGACCTGATGACCAGTCCCGCGATCGCCGTCTCCCCCACAGCCTCGGCGGTCACCGCCGCCCGCCTGATGGACGCCCACGACGTCAAACGACTCGCCGTCGTCGCCCCCAACGGCCGCCTGGTCGGCATTGTCAGCCGCCGCGACCTGGTCAAGGTATTCGTGCGCAGCGACGCCGAGATCGCCGTCGAGGTTCGCGACGACGTCCTGGACCGCAGCCTGTGGGTGGACACCTCCGGCGTCACCGTCTCGGTGGACAACGGGGTGGTGACACTGTCCGGGCAGATGGACCGCCGTACCGAAGCGGGGATCGCCGCCCGCATGACCGGCCGCGTCAACGGCGTCGTCGAGGTGATCAACAAGCTCACCTGGAAACACGACGACTCCGCTTGGGAGGCCAGATAGCCATGCTTGTACGCGAGGTCATGAGCAGCCCGGCCATTACGGTCCGCCGTACCGACCCGGTGCGGCAGGCCATCCGGATGCTCCACGGCCACAACATCACCGCCGCCCCCGTCGTCGACGACAGCGACCGCCTCGTCGGCGTGGTCAGCGAGCTCGACCTGCTGCGCGGCGAGTTCGAGCCCGACCCCCGCGCAACCGTGACACCCGCCCCTCCGCTGGCTGAGTCTCCCCCTCGCCGGGTCATGGAGGTCATGACCAGCGAGGTCGTCACCGTCACCGAGACCACCGACGTCACCACTGCCATCGACCTCATGGTGGGCAGACGGATCAAGAGCCTGCCCGTCCTCCGAGGCGATCGAATCGTCGGCATGGTCAGCCGCCGCGACCTGATGGCGATGCTGGCCCGGCCCGACGAGGAGTTGCGCGAGGCGGTCACTGCCGCGCTGCGTGAGCAATATCCCTCCGGTCCGAGCTGGGACGTCGCCGTGCACAACGGTGTGGCCGAGCTGTCCGGGCCACCCCATGAGCACGCCGACCACATCGCCGGCCTGCTCGCCCGCACCGTGCCCGGCGTCATCCGGGTCAGACACCTCAGGAGATCACCATGAGAACCACTGTTCAGGACGTGATGACCACCGACGTGGCCGCCGTCAACCAGAACGACTCCTTCCACACCGTAGCGGACCTGCTCATCAGCCGTGGCGTCAGCGGCGTGCCCGTACTGGACGACGACAACCGGGTC